>CAZVRR010000295.1:0-5115 GCA_964629745.1 uncultured Planctomycetales bacterium
CGCGGCGCGCAGGCGCGGCGGGCAGGCGGCCGGCATCCAGCCGACGGCCTGGGCGCGCGGCAGACCGGTCAGGCGGGGATTCTCGGCGGCAAAGGCGAGCAGGCGGCGTTCAAGATCCTCCGCGAGGGCGGCGAGTCGGGCGTTGTGCACGTACACCCGGACGGAGGCCGCCTCGAGCACCCGGATCTTGCCGGCACCCATCAGTCGCTTGCAGAGGTCGGCCGCCTGCGCCTCGTCCGCCAGGCCGGCGCGGACCGACAGGTGCCGTTCGCTCAGCGGTTGCCACTCGGCCGCTCGGATCACTTCCTCGAGTCGCGCGGCGGGTGCGCCCGTGCGCAAGGCGGTCAGTCCCTCGGCGTGCAGCGGTCGCCGGGCGGTCCACAGCCGCGCGGCGGGCCGCAGGATCCAGCCGCCGCCGAGCGTGCGCAGGCCGCTCTCGTCGCGCAGGATGAAGCGCTGGCCCCAGGTGGCGACGATCGGCTGTGCGAGCTTGAGCTGCCCAAACGCGCCCTTGACGGCGTCGGCGTCGGGCTTTGCGCCCAGGCGCAGTTCGGCGAGCACTTCTGACGTCGCGACATGCAGGCGCAGCCGCAACTCCTGTTTTCGCAATTTGCCAGGCATGCGCAGCGACGTGATCCACGCGTCCAGGAGGCGCGTAGGTTCGAGGTAGCCGGGTGTGGCCAGCGTATAGCCGCGGGCCACCTCCTCGCGCGGAACGCCCGCCAGGTTCAGTGCGAGGCGACGGCGTCCCACCGCGGAGTCGAGCTGATCGTGGTGGGTCTGAAGATCGCGGACCCGGACCTGTTCGCCGCCCGGGAAGAGTTCGATTTCCTCGTCGCGCTTCACTGTGCCATGGCTGACGGTTCCGGTCACGACGGTGCCGCGGCCGGCGACGATGAAGGCGCGGTCGACGGGCAGGCAGAACCAGCGATAGGGTTCCGCGCGGCCGCTCTGTTCGCGCGCGAGCTGCGCCAGCACGGTCTTCAATTCGTCGAGGCCGCGGCCGGTCTGGGCGGAGGTGCGGATGCAGTGCAGCGGCTCGATGCCCAGGCCGCGCAGCAGTTCGCGGGCCTCGTCCTCCACCGCGGCGGCCCACTCCTCGTCGACCAGGTCCAGCTTCGTCAGGACGAGCACGCAGTGCGTGACGCCGAGCAGGCTGAGCAGTTCGGCGTGCTCGCGCGTCTGCGGCATGACCGAATCGTCGGCCGCAACCACGAGCATTGCCACGTCAACGCCGGTCGCGCCGGCCACCATATTGCGGATGAACCGCTCGTGGCCGGGGACATCGACGAACGAGATGTCGCAGCCGTCGACCTGGGCATGGGCAAAGCCCAAGTCGATCGTCATGCCGCGGGCTTTCTCCTCGGGCAGGCGGTCGGGGTCGGTGCCGGTCAGGGCCCAGACGAGCCGACTCTTGCCATGGTCGATATGACCGGCGGTGCCGACGACGAGTTTGGGAGCGGAACTCATGGCGCAATTGTAAGCCGGCGCCGCGATCAGGCCGATGCCGGGGCGGGTGGCTCCGGCGGCTGAGCGCTCGCCGGGCCGGGCGCAGCGGTCGCGGGGTGTTGCCGCACGTACCACTGGATCTGGCGGGCAAGCCCGATGAGGATGTCCACCTCGTTCACGCTGAGATCGATCCGCCCGAGCATGTGGCGCAGGGCATACTTCAGGTGGTCCGGGTTGGGCCCGAAGAAGAAGCCGATCCGATCGAGCGCCGCAAATAACTGGTCGAACAGGAGTTCCTAGCGTTCGTGCGGCGCCCAGCCCGAGTGCATGGCCATCGGCAGCTCGGGCCGGCCGGTCGTCTGTGACCATGCGCGGCGCAGCTCGTAGCAGATGATCGTGACGGCGGCGGCCAGGTTCAGGACCGGGTACTCGGCGTCCGCGGGGATCGTGATGACGCGGTCGAAATGCAGCAGCTCGTCGGTTCGCAACCCGTAGTTCTCGCGTCCGAACGCCAGCGCGACCGGGCCGTGTACCGCGCATTCCAGCACTTCGGCGGCGGCCGTCGCGGGCGTGACGGCGGCCTGGCGGCGATACAGGCCCAGCTTCGACGACGTGGCATAGGTCCGCACGCAGCCGGCCAGCGCGCCGGGCAGGTCGTCGGTAACGCGGGCGCGGGCGAGCACAGCAGCCCCGTGTGCCGCGTAGGCCGTCGCCTGTTCGTCCCGGACGTCGCAGCGCGGCGCGACGATGGCCAGGTCCGCCAGGCCCATGTTAGCCATCACGCGCGCGACCGCGCCGACGTTGGCGGGCCCGCTGGGCGAGACGAGTACGATGCGCAGGTGTTCGAGCATGGCGGCATTTTAGACCCACGTCGCCGGCCCCGCGCCGGCGCCGTACGCTCAGGGAGGTGCGAAATGGCCGTGGTGGTTGCCGACATCGTGGATTGCTACGTGTTCCGCCGCGGCGCGGGCGAGGCTGAGTTCCTGCAACTGCTGCGGGCCGCCGCGGCTTACCTGGGCGGCACGTGGCACGCGGTTCACGGGCACATCGACCCGGGGGAGACCGCGCTGCGCGCCGCCCTGCGCGAGCTGCGCGAGGAAACCGCGCTATCGCCGCTGCGTTGCTGGCAACTGGAACATGTCAACACTTTTTACCAGGCGAATCGCGACGCAGTGGTGATGTGTCCCTGTTTCGCAGTGGAAGTCGCGGCCGGCGCGCTGCCGGTGCTCAGCGCAGAGCACACCGAATATCGCTGGGTATTGCAGCGGCAGGCCGCCGCGCACTTTCTCTGGCCGGGCCAGCAGGCGGCCATCCGCGAAATCCTGTGCGTGATTCTGGCGGGAGCGCCTGCCGAACTACTGCTGCGTCAACCACTCGCGTGAGCCCGCGGCGCATCGGACGCGGCGTGACATGGTCAGCCGCGCACGCAGCGCTATAATGCAGGCGGGTGTACGGGTCTGTCATTCCCGTGTCGTGGTCGACACCAGGAGCGCCAGCGCGCATGCTTCGTCGCCGCCGTCGAAATCGGCGTCCCTGCCTGCGATCGCCCGCTGTCGTGCCGACGTTTCCGCGTGGTTCGGGGGCGGGTATCTGTGCGCTCAGCCCACGCCCCCCATGTGACAATTCTGATATCTCGATGCGGTACGCCTGCGCTGCGTTGCGCGGCGGAACCGGCCGGACCGTCGCGTCCAGGGCGGGTCTCGGCAAACCGGCATCCACACGCCGAAGGGAGCATGCCGTGCTTAGCCGAACGAGACGAACGGGTCCGGGCAGCGCCACTCGCGGCCGCTGCGTCCCGCTGGTGCTGGCCCTGGCGGCCGGCATGGCGGGCTGTTCGAAGAAGGCCGACACGCGAATCTCCGTGCAGCAGCTCGCAGAGAGGCAGCAGCTGGCGCAAACGACGGCGACGTTGAACGTGGAGCCGGCGCGCCTGAACCTGGATGCCGCCGAGCCCTTCCGCCTGCACCCCGGCGACGTGCTTTCCCTGCGATTGACGGGGCTGGCGGTCGAGCGCTACGCGGAGACGCTGCTCCAGGTGCGCGTGCACGACGACGGCCAGATCTTCCTGCCGGTAGTCGGCGGCATCCCGGCGGCTGGACGCACGCTCACCGAGCTGGAGCGGGCCATCATCGATGCGCACGTGCCGCGCGTCGTGAAGGACATGGCCGTCTTCATCGAACTGGTCCAGCCCGACAACACGACGGTCCTGGTCCTGGGGGCAGCGCTGGCGCCGGGGCTCGTGAAACTCCGGGCGAACGAACGGAACGTGCTGTTTGCGCTGGCGGCAAGCGGCGGGTTCAACACGACGACCTCCGGGCGCCTCACCCTGCGGCCGATTCGCCCTGAGCGGCCGGAAGTGACATACGATCTTTCGAACGCGAACGATGTCCGGCGCGCCCTGACGGCGCCGCCACTGGAGTCAGGGGATACGGTGGTGGTGGAGGCGGGGAACAACAGCGCGGTGTACACGGTCGGGCTGGTCAACGCGCCGGGTCCGATCCTGATTCCGCCGCACAGCCGCCTGTCGGTCCTGCGCGCCATCGCGGCTTCGGGCGGGCTGGCCGACTTCCTCGATCCGGAGGATGCGACAATCTGGCGGCAGCTTCCCAATGGCGAGCAGGTGCGGGTGGCGGTGAACCTCACGGCGCTATTGGATGGCGAGGCCGAGGACATCGAATTGCAGCCGGGTGACGTGCTCGATATCCCGCACACGGCGCGCACGCGGGTACGGCAGTGGGCGGCGCAGAACATCCGACTCGGGCCGTTCGGCGTGACGGCCGTGTACGACCCGGTCGCGGACTACCGCGCCCGGATCCTGCGGGATGACAACGATGACAACAACTTCCAGGCTGCGCTGTTTCAATCGCTGGGGCGCGGCATCTCCGAGATCGTGGTGCCGCCGGTGGAAGCACCCTAGTCGACGCGACCGCGCGGTCGGTGTGGAGACCTTTATGAAGACGTTGCTACTCGCCGCGCTGGTGTGCCTGGCCCTGAGCCAGGTGGCCGGGTGCCCGGCGCTGGTGGAGGAAGACACGGTGCCCGGGGCGCGGGTGACCACGTCCGAAGGCGAGTTCCTGATCGCGCTGCACGACGAGCAGGCGCCCGTGACGACCGCCAACTTCCAGCAGTATGCGCAGGACAACTTCTATGATGGCACGATCTTCCATCGCGTGATCGCGGATTACGTCGTGCAGGGCGGCGGCCTGACGCCGGCGCTGAACCAGAAGCCGACGCGCGCCGCCATCATCAACGAATCGAACAACGGCCTGTCCAATGTGCGCGGGACGGTGGCCATGGCGCGGACGCCGAACGATCCCGATTCAGCCCGGGCCCAGTTCTTCATCAACCTGGCCGACAATACGGACCTGGATGCGACGGAGAATGAGTCGGGCTACACGGTCTTCGGGGCCGTCATCGAGGGGATGGACGTCGTGGATCGCATCGGCGCCATTCCCACGGTCAGCCGTGACGGGCTCGACGATGTCCCCTCGATCACCGTCGTCATCGAGGACGTCGAGCTGGTCACGGTCCCGACGGGGCAGCTCGACGTTACCGATGTCGGCGCGCAGTATCAATATCGGGCGCTTGTCGCGGTGCGGCGGGTCGTCGTGGACATGCTGGCCGCGTTCCTGCCTGCTCTGGTCGGCGGCTGAGACGGCCTGGCTG
>CAZVRR010000296.1:0-5086 GCA_964629745.1 uncultured Planctomycetales bacterium
CCTGGTGGCGGGTATGCAGCACCTTGGCTGGCGCCGTGTATCGAGCGGGCTCACGCTGCTGGCCGTGCTGTTGCTGCTCGCCAGCCAGGTGATGGCGGGGTGGCACGCCTCAGGTGCGGCGGGGGTAGTGCTGGCGGCGGGCATGGCGGTCGGAGTCGCCCTGGTGGCTCTGCGGACGGCGGTGCTGCCTGCGCCGGCCGGGGTAAGCGCGGGCCGCTAGGCCGGTATTTTTCACGCGCGGTTGGCGGAATTCCCCAGTTGCGGGCACGGCGCGTCGCTTGGAATACCGGCCCCAAGGGCGTTACACTCCGGGTTTTACGCAACGTCCCGCGCCGGGGCCTCTGGCCCGCCCGCGTGGAACGGTAATTGTACGGTGGGCTGCTTGCCGGAGTCCGCTCGCACAGGCTGGGCGGCGCCCAGGCAGGGAGCGGTTCGGCGCGGGCCGGCCCCGTTTCGGATCCTTGGAGCAAAGCATGGCCAAGTACAAGATTCAGATCGATCGTGAGTTGTGTGTGGGCGACGGCGCGTGCGTGAACGAGGCGCCGGGGACGTTCGAGATGGATGACGAGTCCATCGCGGTCGTGATCAACGCCGACGGCAACGGGGCCGACGAGATCCTCGGCGCGGCCCAGTCCTGCCCCGTCGACGCCATTCAGCTGACGGATGCGGCCACCGGCGAAAAGATCTGGCCGGAAGGTTGATCCGCGGCACTGCGCAGACCAGACCACGGCGGCGCGCAAAGGCCGTCGTGGTCTTTGCATGCGCGGCCGGTCGCTGGCGCCTCCCGCCGGAGTCTTCCTGCCTGGATTGACACGTCCCGTATCCGCCGGGTACACGGGAGCCTTGCGCGCGGAGCGCGCGGGCTGCACGAAGGCCCGCGCTGATGCCGCGCCGGCCGGGAGATCCCGCATGACAATTCGTCGCTGGTCGTGTGGTGCGATCGCTGCACTCGCGTGTACGTGGGCAGCCGCGCACGCCGCCGCCCCCATCGCCCCCGACGCGCTGGACGAGACTCTCGCGCTGGTCGGCTTGCAGCGCGCCGACCTGGGCTGGGTGCCGAAGGGCTGGTGGCCGCGCTGGCCCGCGGACATTCCCTACAAGCTGCGCGCGTTCGACGCGCTTTTCGCCGAGCCGCTCGACACCATCCCGTATACGCGCGCCCTGGGACAGACGGCGTGGGAGAAGCTGGATCCGGCGAACCTGCAGCAGGAAAACGGCCGGCGGGCGCGGCCGCTGTTCGAGGCCGTGCAGCGCCTGGGGATCGACCCCAAGTTCGGCGGCTTCCGCGGCTACACCGCCAACGTGCTCGCGCCGGAGATGCCGCTCGACGCGGCGATTCTGAAGCTCTACGAGGCCGCGCACCGGACCACCACCCCCAGCACGTTTGGCATGGACCTGCCGTACCCGCGCATCGCGGAGCAGCTCGCGCAGCAGGTGCAGGTCCTGCCCGAAGGCGTGAGCCCGATCCTCGGCCAGCTGGTGCTGAACCTCGTCGAGGCGCACTACTGGGTCGAGCTGGCGTTTCGCAACGTCGATGCCCACGACCGGCTGGTCGCCGCGACGCGCACCAACACCGGCGAGGAGATGATCGACGCGTACGACTACTGCCCGGAGTTCGACGACGTCGCGCGGACGTGGGACGAGCCCAGCATGTGGTACGCGGCGCAGAAGTGCGTCGATGCGCTGGACCTGGCGCGCGTCAAGCTTCAGGCGTGGAAAGCCGCCGGCGGTCGTGCGCTGCCCGACTACGAGGGGCCGTCGAAAGTCGACGAGGCGTGCAACGTGTTCTCGTGTGATTCCCCGTGGGGACGGATCATCGTCCGGGGCGATGCGCGCGATCTTCAACTGGTACCCAGCCAGATGTCCGACGTACTTCGGCTGGTCGACTTGGGCGCTGACGCCGCCGTGTATGTGGGCGCGCTGTGCGCCTCCGATGTCGCCACGCCCATCACGATGCTGCTTGACCTGGGTGGCGATGATCACTACGACGCCGGCGGCGCGCACGGACAGGGCTGCGGCGCGACGGGGGTCGGGATCGTCCTGGATGTGGCGGGTGACGACACGTACCAGGCTACGAACCACGCGCAGGGGGTCGGCCAGTTCGGCTTCGGTCTGCTCGCGGACCTGGAAGGCAACGACACGTACGAGCTGAAGTACAGCGGGCAGGGCTGTGGCTATTTTGGCGTCGGGCTGCTGTTCGATGTCGCCGGCCACGACCGGTACGACATCTACTGCGACGGGCAGGGGCTGGGGGGCGTCGCGGGAGTCGGTGTGCTCGCCGATCGCACGGGCAACGATCGCTACATCGCCCAGCGCAAGCACAGCGTCACCGGCCGGCCGTCGTACCATTCGCCCGACCTGGATGTGGGTGTCAGCAACGTGCAGGGCTGCGGCATGGGGCGGCGCGGCGACGGGGCCGACGGGCATTCCTGGGCCGGCGGACTCGGTGCACTGCTCGACGGCGAAGGCAATGACTACTACTCCGCCGGCAACTGGTGCATGGGCACCGGTTACTGGTACGGCATCGGAGTGCTGCACGATCGCGGCGGCGACGATGAGTACCACGGCGCCGTCTACTCGCAGGGCACCGGGGCACACTTCTGCATCGGCGTCTGCCTCGACGAGGGCGGCAACGACAAGCATCTCGCCGAGGAAAACTCGCACAGTTGCCTGGCGTGGGCTCACGATTTCACGATCGGCGTGCTGCTCGATGTCGCCGGCGATGACCTGTACCGCGTCGACGGCGCCGGCATGTCGTATTCGATCAACCGCAGCGTCTCGCTCCTGATGGACCTGGCGGGCAACGATACGTACCAGACCGATGTTGCGCGACGCCAGAAGGAAAAGGCCGGTCTGCGGCCGGGCTACGCGCTGAATCCCGAGGGGTTCCGCGCGCGCGGCGTCGCCGAGTATTTCGCCGAAACCACCTCGCTTGGCCTGTTCCTCGACATCGGCGGCGATGACACCTACTGGACGGCGCTGACGACGCAGCCAGAGACCGCACCGGCGGAGCCGCCGATCGGGAACGATCGCACCTGGCTGGACCCGCCGGCGGCGCCGAACTGGGCCGACCGCAACTTCAGCGTCGGCGTGGATCGGCCGGCGGGGGCGGTCGACTTTGCCCCGCGGCCCGTGAAACCGCCCAGCGCCGGCCCGCGCGCGGAGGACTAGTTCTGCGGTGCCGCTCCGCGGTATGCTCGTCGCCGACGGCCTCTTGGAACGGAGTGAAACGTGAGTTTCCCCTGCAGGTTGCGGCTCGTATTGATCGCGGCCTTCACGCTGAGCCTGGCCCACGCTGCCCGCGCGCAGCATCCCGGTCAGCCGGCCTTTGAACGGCGCGACGCCGAATCCGGCGTGGTCTACCCGGTCCCGGATGAGCCCGCGGTCGGCCTGCTCGACTATGACCTCGACGGCTACGTCGACCTGTTCATCGGGCCGCAACTCTGGCGCAACAACGGCAAGAACCGCGTCGAGCGCGGGCCCGTACGTCCCGCCGTATTCTGCAGCTTTGGCGACTTCGACAACGACGGCGACCTCGACGTGTATGCCACGTCCCGGCGGACGAAGGAACGGGCAGCGCCGCAGGAGAAGAAAGACAAGGACAAGGGCAAGGAGCCGCCCAAGAGCAAGAAGCCCGCGGACAGCGAGTTCCTGCAATGGCTGCTGCGCCGCGAGCCCGACGGCACGTACAAGGACGTGGTGAAGGGCTCCGGCCTCGACGAGCTCGAGAAGCGCAAGATGACTCTTGACGATCTCGACGTCAGCCGCGCCCACGGCTTTCTCGACTTCGACGGCGACGGCAAGCTCGACCTGTTCATCGCCGGCGGGGAGCGGTTGTATGCCGGCGGGCACAAGGCGCCCGTGGTGGACCGGCTGCTGAAGGGCAACGGCAACGGCGCATTTGCGGACGTGACCGCCGCCGCGGGGCTGGGCGGAGCTGAGCGTGTCGCCGCCGCCGTCGCCTTCTGCGATTTCGATAACGACGGCTGGACGGACATCTACGTCGCCAACGACAAGCTCCAGCCGAACACGCTGTGGCGCAACCAGGGCGACGGGACATTTCGCGACGTGACCGAAGAGGCCGGCGCCGGCGGCGGGAACGCGAATTCCAATGGCGTGACGGTTGCGGATTTCGACCTCGACGGCGACTTCGACCTCTTCGTGACGAACTTCTCGCATGACCAGGCCAGGACGCCCGAGCCGATCTCGACGCTGCTGCGGAATGACCTGGTTCCGGCGGGTACGCTGAGCTTCACCGATGTCACGCGCGAGCTGGGGCTGGCCTGGCAGCCGCCGACGGGGTACCGCGCGGTCGCCCCGTGGGTGAGCGCGGTCTTCGCGGACGTGAACAATGACGGCTGGCCGGACCTGTTCGTGACCGAATCGATGGACGGCGGTGCGAACCACCCCGGCGCCCCGCTCAAGTCGGGCCGCTTCGACTCGGGTTACAGCCGGCTGTACCTGAGCCGTGCCGCGGAGGGCTTTACCCGCGCGGAAACGCGCCGCAACGGCCTGCAGATGGATGACATGGCGGGCGTGGGCGCGGCCGACGTCGACAACGACGGCTGGATCGACCTGCTCGTCGGTTCTTTCGCCGGCCGGAAGGCGGAAAAGACGGCGTGGTACGACCCGGCGGAGCAGAAATGTGCGTTCCTGCACGGGTTGGGGCTCGAGGATCAGCCCGGCCCGCCGGGTACGGACCGCGGCTATGTGAACGTCACGCTGGTTTCGCGTGACCGCCCGCTGAACGGGTCGACGGTCGAGGTGGTGCTCACGGGCGGCGCGAAGCGCCGGGCGGTGTACAGCCCGCACTGCAACGGCTATTCGCTCGTGGGAAACCAGTTGCACTTCGCGATCGGTTCGGCATCGGTGCAGCTCGTGCGCGTGATCCTCCCCGGCGGCGCGACGGCGGAATTCCCGGGCCGGTGGCGCAACGTCACGCTGCTGCTGGATGCGTCACGCGAGTCGCCGGCGCAGCCGAAGATCGTCGCACCCTGGGCCGCCTAAGCCCGCTGCTGCGCAGCGCCTCCTGCCCACGCCAAGGGTGGCACGGTCCGCGCAGTGGGCCGTGGCGCAACGACGGCAA
>CAZVRR010000297.1:0-5069 GCA_964629745.1 uncultured Planctomycetales bacterium
AGACCACTGCGACATGGGATTCTCCGCGTTCAACTCGTGCAGTCGCGGGGCGCCGGAATCAGGCAGATGAACTCGAGCGGCTCCGTGCCCGCGTTGCGAAACTGGTGCTTTTCGTTGGGCGGCATCCAGACCACGTCGCCGGCCCGACACGGTCGCTCCCCCTGCTGGCCGCGCACGGTGCCGGCGCCCCGCAGGATCAGCACCTCGTGCTCGTAGTCGTGGGCATGGTGCGGGGTATGCCCGCCGGGGGCGACCTCGAAGTGCCGCATGTGGAAGAGCTGGGCGCCGTCGGCGGGGCCGATCAGCATCCGCATGCGGACCCCGACGGCCCCTTCCATCTCGGCCGGCTTCTGCGGGTGCTCGGCCAGCGGCTGTACTTTCATGGTCTGCTCCTGCTTCGGGCGGATCAGCGGCTCACGATCCAGCGATCCGGGGCGCGCTCGTAGCTGACCAGCTCGTCGGGACGGAAAAACAGCTCGATCTCCGTCCGCGCCGTGTCGGGGCTGTCACTCGCGTGTACCAGGTTGTACTGCTTGTCCAGGCCGAAGTCGCCGCGGATCGTGCCGGGGGCGGCCTGCCTTCCGTCGGTGGCGCCCAGCAGGTTCCGCACGACCGTGATGGCCTGCGGCCCCTCGAGCACGGCGAGAATCACCGGGCCGCTGGTCATGAACGCGACCAGCGACGGGTAGAACGGCCGTTCGCGATGCACGGCGTAGTGCTGTTCCACCTGCGCGCGGGATGACTGCTGCAGCTTCATCCCCACGATCCGCAACCCCTTATCCTCGAACCGGGTGAGAATCCGGCCGACCAGCAGCCGATTCATCGCATCCGGTTTGAAAATGATCAGCGTCCGTTCCATGTCGGCTCCCGTGTCAGTATCTTGCGGGCGATTGTAGCGGATGATCCCGATGAGCGCAAGCCGCACAGCCCGCAGCGCCCTCACGTGTACGGCCCTGGCCCTGGCCGGCCTGCCCGCCGGCTGCACGCCGGGAAGCCGCGGAGCCGACGGCAGGATTGCGGCGGCCGCGCGCCCCATACTCGAGCTCGATGCGCAGGCGGTCTGGACGGACTGCTACAACCGCCTGCTCGAGTTCGGGCCGGCGAGCGTGGCGTACCTCGCGGAACACCCGGTCGTCGCCGGCGACTCCGCCGGTGACCTGGAACTGCTCGTACACCTGTCGTTGTTGCGGCTGCTCGTGCATCCGAGCCAGCGCCCCGAGTTGTCCGCCATGGCGCTGGAAACCACCCTCGACCTGCTGCACTTCGACCCGCACGTGCGCGGCAGGCGGCTGGGCCCGATCTGCTTCGTGCCCGATGTGCCCATCCACAGTTGGACCGAGCTGTATCCCGCCGAGTTCGATTCGGTCGTGGCGGCGCAGGTCACGCTGGATGCGGATCGGCGGCTGGTGCGCGAGTGGTGGCGCACAAGAAAAGCGGACCCGGCCGGACTCGTTCTGGCCGAGCCGCTGAAGCCGAGTGCCGCAGATGCCTGGTCCGTGCTGGGACGCCGCTACGCGGATCGCTGGATCTACAACCCGCATCAGCCGCGCGCCGTGCGCTGTGGGCCGTTCGATCGGACGCCGCTGCTAGCGCTCACCACCGCCGACTACAACCTCGTACGTGCTGCCTGCGCCTGGCTGGGCTCGTCGCCTGACACGGCGGTGCGGGACCGGCTGATCGAGGCCGTGGCCAGCCCGTCGCCCATCGTGTCGCACAACGCACGCCTGGCACTGCGGTATGCCGCCGATGCACGCATCCGGGATATGCTGGACCGCTACAACCATCCGCAGTCGCGGGCCGCTCCGCCACAGCGGAGCCGGGCAGAGCTTTAGCGGGCGCTACGCGTGCCCGCTCTTCGCCGTCGGTTCCAGCGCCGCCGGGCGGGGGATGAGGTCCTTCAGTTCGGCCAGCAGCTCCGTCAACTGCTGTGACGGCGCCCCGTTCGCCGCAAGCTCCTGGAGAGTGGCCGCCAGCTTCATGACGTCGGCAGACGGGTAAAGGCAGTCGCCGGAGCCCTCGTCGGCCGGCGGCGCTTCCTCGATCCGCGCGCCCGGGCGGACGAAGTTGGCCAGGTCGATTGGCTGGGCGAACCGGACCGCGACTTCATGCACGCGGCCGTGCACACAGTGGCAGTGCACCACGGCACCCGGCGCCAGCACCTGTTCGCCGTCGACCGTGACGAGCGTTATCGTGCAGAGCGTTCCCGGGTAAAGAAAGCACCCGTGCAGCACACTGAGGCAGCTCTTGGAGATATTGCGTGGGCGCACCCAGAACCGGACGGGCGCGTCGGCGACTTGCAGAACCAGCGCCCGGCGTAGCGTGTAGCGATAGCGCGTCTCCGACCGCGCGAAGGCCGGCCGGACGCGCCGTTCGCGCTGCTTCAGTTCCTCCAGGATCCGGTGGTACTCCCCTTCCGACAGCCGCAGGATGTCCACGCAGGATTCGGGAAACATGTCCTGCTCACAAGCGCCAGTACCGAACGCGGGCGAAGCTGCGAGGCGAAACACGGATGGCCCCACATTCCCGCGTGACGCTGACGCGAGGAAGAAAGAAACAACCTGAAGGAAATAACGGCTGGAGCCGCCCTGGCGATTAGGAAAATTCCTACATGCCGGGCACTTGTCTGCGTGCCACCCGATCGGGTGACGGCGCGTCAGGGGACACCGAATCGGCTCGGCAGCGGTTTCGTTTCATCAGGATCATGCGGAGGCAACCTCGGTGCGACGCTTGACATGTCCAAGCGGCCAATCATGCGTATGGGCGCGCAGCCGCCGTGCGCGCTCCAGCGACCATTACGTCCCAGTCACGTCGGAACCGACCTGACGCGTGCGCGGACACAAACCTTCCGTGGGCTGGCGGTCACAAGGAGCGCCGCCCGTAGCGTGCCCCGGTGATTCGGGAATGCAGCGGACGCGATATGATCACCGCCGCGGCTGCCAGGTGTACAAGGATGTGTCGCCGCGCCGGCGACGGGAGCTCGGTCGGCCGCAAGGGCCGTCCGATACGACGCGCCGGCGGCAAGGGAGTGCCCCGGATGAAGTGGGTGAAGTTCACGCTGGGCTGCAGCTTTATCGTGGCGGTGGGGGTCTTGACCGCGGTCAAGTTCGGCAGCTTCGAGGTTCGCGCGCTGGAACAGAAGGTTCGCGCACTCGAGGCCGAGCGCCAGCAGCTCGTTGACTATGCCAGTCGGCTCAGCGCCTCCCGGCGCGTGGCACAGGTTGAAGTCCTGGACCAGCACCCGGATGAACGCGGACGGACCGTGAACGTGCTCCGCTGGCAGGAGATCGGGCCGGACGGAATCCTGGGCCAGCCCTTGACCGTCCAGGCCACGGGCCGGCTGGTCTACTTCGAAGCCCTCGTGATCAAGTTCGCGTTTCAGCACGTGCAGGAGGCGGACCCGGCGCGCGGCGTGAGCCTCGCGCTGTTCCGGCGCATCTTCGGCGACGCGGAAGCCGCGGAATCCGTGCCCGAACTCGATCGCTCCGCCCGGCCGCCGCGAAGGCACGCGACGGAGGAACCCAACGGACCGGAGGAGCTCTGGGGCCGGTTCTGGGAGATGGTCGATCACCCCGAAGTTGCGCAACGCTATGGTGTACGCGTGGTGCAATGCGAGGCCCCCGCCGTGCCGGTCCGCACGGGACAGGTGTGGGAAGTCGCGGTGGATGCGGCGGGCGGGGTGAACTTGCGGAAGCTCTCGGACGCGCCGCCGCGCAGCGCGGCGGACGATGCGGGCGCCGACGGGCCGTGACTACGGTCTGGCCGGCACGCGCCGCATCTCGCAGTCAATGATCGTCGTGTCACGTCCCTCCTCGCGCACGTCCACGACCAGCCGGTATTGGTCCGCGCCCGAGCGCGTCATGGTGACGCGCTGTGGCTGGTGCGGTCGCGGCTGCTCCGGCGTGGGGTATTCGAACACGACCAGCCGCTCGTCGAGCCGCACCAGCTTCAGGATCAACGGCAGGTCCGGGCTTTCCCACGGCTCGAGCTGGGCCGAGAAATGACGGAACCGCAGCTCGATGCCGCCGTTCCGTTCCGCCAGCGTCTCCAGCTCGACGACCGGCGTGCGGCCCTCGGGGGTCACCAGGCGAAAGGCACCGATCATCATCCCCGCGTGCGGCGGCGACCAGACCTCCTCGAGCCGGCCGCTGAGCGATTCGCCTTCCCAGGTTCCCGCGAGCCAGGCCAGTTGAGCCAGGCTGGCCGTGGGCTGTGTCGCGGCAGGCTGCGTGGAGGGTTGCGTGGTCGGCGCGGGCTGGTCAGCGCCGAGCAGTGCCGAGCCGACCAGGAGCGCGACGAACGTCATGAAGCACGCGCGAGGCATTCGATTCTCCCGATGACGGGCGGCACGTCAGTTGAGCGGCACTGTACGTCCGCGAGCGGCTATAGTCACGCGCGGGAGCTATTCGGGATGCCGCGTGATGCCGCAGCCGCCACTCACCAGCCTGATCGAGGTCACCGAGGCCGGGCTGTATTGTCCGCCCGGCGACTTCTACGTGGATCCCTGGCAGCCGGTTCCGCGCGCGGTAGTGACGCACGCGCATTCCGACCACGCCCGACCGGGATCGGGCACCTACTGGCTCGCGCCGGATGGCCTGCCCCTGCTGCGGGCGCGGCTCGGCCCCGAGTCAAACCTCCGCGCGGTTTCGTATGGTGAGCCCCTCGAATCGTCCGGGGTGCGTGTCGTGCTGCATCCCGCCGGCCACATTCTCGGTTCGGCGCAGGTCCGCATCGAATGGCGCGGCGAGGTTCTCGTGATCAGCGGCGATTACAAGCGCCAGTCGGATCCAACCTGCGCGGCCTTTGTGCCGCTCCGCTGCCACACGTTCATCACCGAGGCGACATTCGGCCTGCCGATTTATCGCTGGCGTCCGCAGGAGGAGGTCCTCGCGGCCGTGCATGCGTGGTGGCGCGGGAACCAGGCCGCGGGCCTCACCAGTATCTTGTATGGGTACGCGCTGGGGAAATGCCAGCGACTGGCCGCGGCCCTCGACCCCACGATCGGTCCGCTCGGCGCGCACGGGGCGGTGCTGCGATGTCACGAGGCGTATCGCGCGGCCGGGATCGTGCTG
>CAZVRR010000298.1:0-5033 GCA_964629745.1 uncultured Planctomycetales bacterium
GCGGGGCGTTCCTTGGGGGGGCCCCCGGGTCTTGGCTCGACTCCCGTCGCCCCAAGACCGTGCCACGCCGGACGGAACGACCGCACGCCACGGATGAGCGGGCCTTTTCGCCGCCGCCGTTCGGGCCGGCCCGGGACGGCGCCTGGCGGCGACGAGAGCGGGGCGTGAAGGATGCAAAAGCCCGAGCCAGACCTGCCGAGCGATGTCGTTTCTCCCCCGCGGCCGGTGTCTCAGCTGGCACGGCTGGTCCTGGCCGCGTTCCTGCTGACATTTCTGAGTGCGCGCGTGTTCGTTTTCCTGATCATGGCACGCCGCATCCCCGATCTCTTTCTCTGTGTGGGCGGTACGCACGTCCATCACCTGAACTACGGAATCGTGCTGTTGGCTGGAATCGGCGCCGCCCTGCTGTTTCACCAGCCGCGCGGGCGCGCTCTGACGGCGGCGGCGGTGATTTATGGCGTTGGCCTCGCGTTGACGTTCGATGAGTTCGGGATGTGGCTTCACCTGGGGGGCGGCTACTGGCAACGTGCGAGCTTTGATGCTGTCGTGGTGATTACGGCCGCGCTGTCCCTGATCGCCGCCGGACCAACGATCGCGCGTTTCCAGCCGCGTCACTGGCTCGCGCTCATCGTGCTGCTGCTGCTGGGCATCGCGTTTGCCATCGGGCTGGTACGATCTCTTCGCTACATGGAAGGAAGGGTCCAACCGCGCCTGCAGCAACTCGAACGCGACGCGCCGCCTGGCTGAAGCACGCCGGCTTCGATTCGCCGGCGCCGAGGCACGTCCGCGATTTCACGGCGCGTGCAGCCGCGAAGCTGCAACTCAATGTCGCCGGACAGTTGAGCCACGGGGTGCCACGGCCTTGGCTCGACCTGAGGTTGAGCGGAGGCTGTGGCACGCCGGATGAGGAGCCCTGGCACACCGGTAGGTGGGAACGGGGCTCAGCCGCCGAGTTCGGCGAGGTGGCGCTCGATGGCGGCGAGCGTTTCCTGGAGCACGGCCCGCCGCTGGCGCCGGCGCGGCGCCGGACGACGGCAAAGTGGGTGCCGACTCAATAAGGTGACGAGTGTCATGAGGAATGCGCTAATCACCGTACGGATTTACGATCGGAACGAATTACCGCGAAGCTCGCGAAGAGCGCGAAGCAGAGGAGAGTGCGGTTCTTCCACTGTCGGTCCCGGGCTGATCTTGTCGTCATCTGAACTCGTCAGCGTTCAGGGCTTGCCTGCACGTTGGGCGCACCATCTGACGATTTGCCACGCCAGAGCATAGCAGACGATTGGCGCTGCACCGACATCGAGCACGAGCGGCAACCACCAGTATGCCCGTAGCGCTTCCGCCGGGAGGATCAAGAGTCCACCCGTGCCGCAGAGTCCCCCCACCAGGGGCACAAGAGACTCGCACCTTTCAGTCCGCCGCAGGATCGTGCGGACAAGAATCCGCAGATTGCCTGCGGCGGAAATAGCGAATACCAACAGCAGCAAGACGCCGATACCCCAGGGGGCAAACTCCATCGCCGCATACTCCCACTACCCTGGAAGATCCTCCGCCAATCGCTGGCACCACGGTCTTGGCTCGACTGAAGTCGAACCAAGGCCGTGCCACGCCGGATGAGGAGCCCTGGCACACCGGTACGCGGGAACGGGCTCAGGCGCCGAGCTCGGCGAGGTTGCGCTCGATGGCGGCGAGCTTTTCCTGGAGCTCGGCCAGCCGCTCGCGCTCGCGCTGCACGACGGCGGGCGGCGCCTTCGAGACGAAGCCGTCGTTGGACAGCTTGCCCGCCAGGCCGTGGATGTATTCGGCCAGTTCGCCGCGCTCCTTCGCCAGGCGCTGGCGTTCGAGCGTGAGATCGATCAGGCCGGCGATCGGCACGTAGATCTCGACGCCGGGGAAAACGCGCGTGGCCGACTCGGCGGGCTTGGCCAGGTCCGGCCCGATCTCCAGCGCCTCGCAGCGGCCTAGCCGGCACATCACGTCGCGCTGCGCCGCCAGGTTCGCGGCGAGCTCGGGCACCGCGCGGATCACGGCCTGCGGCAGCTTGCCGATCGCGGGCGTCTTGCCGGCCGCCCGCACGGTGTTGATCCAGGCCAACGTGTCGCGCAGCCCGCGAATGACGTTCTGCAGCGCCTCCATCTCCGCCTCGATCGCCGGTTCGCGCGTCCACGCCGCCGCCTCGGGCCAGGCCGCCTTGATCAGCGCCGGCTCGCCAGTGACGAGCTGCGTGATGCCGCGCCGCGGAGCCGCCGCATTGAGCCTCGCCCACAGCGCCTCCGTGATGAACGGCATGATCGGGTGCATCAGCCTCAGGGACTGGTCGAGGACCCACGCGAGCACCTGCCGCGCGGCGTCGGCCGAGCCGTCGCTGCGCTGCACCATCTCGCCGGCCTCGTTGCGTCCGAACAGCCGCGGCTTGCTCAGCTCGAGGTACCAGTCGCAGAAGTCGCTCCAGAAGAACGAGTACAGAATGTTCGCCACTTCGCTGATCTGGTAGCGCGCCATCCGCCGGTCGACGTCGCCGATCGTCGCGGCCAGGCGCGAGAGGATCCAGTGGTCCTCGAGCTCCAGGTCCGCGGGCGTCAGCGGGCGCGAGGTGTGGCCGGCGAGATTGGAAATCACGACGCCGGTGGCGGCCTGCCAGATCTTGTTGCAGAAGTTGCGGCCGATCTCGAATTTCTCGCTGCTGTTGACGGTGCGGGTCTGGCCGGCGGGGACGTCGGCCCCACCCACGGGGAGCTTCACCGGCTTGACCGGCATGCGTACGTCCTGCGTCTCGGTGTCCATCTGCGCCATCACGAAGCGCAGGGCGTCGGTGCCGTAGAGCTCGATGATGTCGAGCGGGTCGACGCCGTTGCCGAGCGACTTGGACATCGTGCGGCCCTGGCCGTCCTGGATGATCGGGTGAATGTGCACGTGCTGGAACGGCACGCGCTGGGTGAAGTACAGCCCGGTCATGACCATGCGCGCCACCCACAGCGTGATGATCCCGCGGCCGGTGACGAGGGTGGAGGTGGGGTAGAAGAAGGCGTAGTCGGCGCGAGTAGGGACGGAGGGACGAAGGGACGAAGGGACGAAGGTCTGCGCGGCCGCATCACTGCGCGCAGCCTGACTATCTTCGTGCGGCCACCCCAGCGTGCTGAACGGCCACAACGACGAGCTGAACCAGGTGTCGAGGACGTCTTCGTCTCGCACGAAGCCGGCCTGCTCCAGGCCTTGAATCACCTGCGGATCGCTGCCGATGTAGCACACCTGGGCAATAAACTCTCCCTGCGGACCTTTCGGCGGAGGCTCGAGAAACAGCGTGAGTGGTTGCTGGCGCCCATCCGCGGAGGTGATGCGGAAGACGAAATTCGATGGGTCAATCCTGTAGCCATGGTCGCCCCGGATCAGGTGTTCGAGTCCTCCGCTCAGAAAGACGATGTCGTAATCCGCGAAGTCCCGAATGGCGAACTTGTACGTCCACACCGGAATCCGGTGTCCCCACCAGAGCTGCCGGCTGATGCACCAGTCGCGCTTCTCGCCCAGCCAGTCGAGGTACATCTGCTCGTAGCGCTGCGGGAAGAACCGCACGCGGCCGTCGCGGACGGCTTCCATCGCCGACTCCGCCAGTTCGCCCATCTTCAGGAACCACTGCTCGCTGATCATGGGCTCGATCGGCGTCTTGCTGCGGTCCGAGTGGCCGACCTGCGTCTCGTACGGTTCGATCTTGACGAGCAGCCCCAGCTTCTCGAGATCCTCCACCACCTTCTTCCGCGCGTCGTAGCGGTCCATGCCGGCGTATGCGCCGCCGTTCTCATTGATCTTGCCGTCCTTGGTCAGGATGTTGATCGGCGCGGCTTCCGGGTGGCGCTGGCTGAACAGGTAGTCGTTCGGATCATGCGCCGGCGTCACCTTCACGCAGCCGGTGCCAAACTCGGGATTCACCAATATCGGATCGGGGATGATCGGGATCCGCCGGTTCATCAGCGGCAGGAGCACGTGCCGGCCGATCAGGTGCTTGTAGCGCCGATCGTCCGGGTGCACCGCAACCGCCGTGTCGCCGAGCATCGTCTCCGGCCGCGTCGTCGCGACGACCAAATAATCCCGCCCCTCTTTTCCCTCCCCTTGATCCCTTGATCCCTCGATCCCTTGATCCCTCGTCGACGCTCCCTCGCTCCCTTGATCCCTCGTGGCCGCTCCCTCGATCCCTCGATCCCTTTCGATCGGATACTTCACATGCCACAGGTTGCTCTTGACCGTCTCATGAATGACTTCGTCATCGGCAACCGCGGTCTGCAGGAACGCGTCCCAGTTCACCAGTCGCGTGCCGCGGTAGATCAGCCCGGCCTTGAACCACTGGAAGAACGCCTCGTAGACCGCCTTGGCGCAGACTTCGTCGAGCGTGAAGCGCGTGCGGGCCCAGTCGCAGGAGAAGCCCATCTGGCGGAGCTGGTTCAGGATGCGCCCGCCGTATTCCTCCTTCCATTCCCAGATCTTCTGGACGAGTCCGTCGCGGCCCAGCTCGTGGCGCGTGAGGTTCTGCTTTTTCTTCAGCTCGCGCTCGACCACGGCCTGCGTGGCGATGCCGGCGTGGTCGGTGCCGGGCATCCACAGCGCTTCGAAGCCGCGCATGCGGGCGTGGCGAATGAGCACGTCCTGGAGCGTGTTGTTCAGCGCGTGGCCCAGGTGCAGCGCCCCGGTGACGTTCGGCAGCGGAATGTCGACCACGAACGGCCGGCGGTCGGCACTGGGCACGGCGTGGAAGTAGCCGCCCTCCTCCCAGAAACGATAAATGTCGGCCTCGATCGCCTTCGGCTCGTAGCTGCCGCCGTTGCTCATGGCTCATGCTCCGCTTACGGATCGGAACAGTCCAATCTACCGCAAGCGGCGGGATCTGCAAAATCGCCCGCAGCCGCCGCGGGGCGGACGCGGCACGCCGGGCAGTCATGGGGTGTGGCCTGCCGGCTACTCGATGATGCGGCGCTTCGGGCCCGTGGGCGGTTGCGCCGGCTTCGCGCCGCCGCGGCCCCGCGGGGAGCGCTTCGTCTGGCGTGCTG
>CAZVRR010000299.1:0-5032 GCA_964629745.1 uncultured Planctomycetales bacterium
TGCCGCGGCTCTGGCCCGGGCGCTGCGCCCGGTACAGGTGCACCACCGCTTCGGCTGGCAGCAGATCGAACTGCTCCGGCCCGCCGCGCCAGGCGCGCGCTATCATGGCGCGCCGCGCCGGCTCCCAGCCCGATCAGACCAGTCGCACGCTCCTGATCAGCGCCGGCAAGGTCCTCAGCGGCGCTCGATTTCCACGACGGTCATCAGCCCCTCCGGCGTGAAATGCAGCCGCCCGTGCAGCGTCTGCACCGCGTCGAGCACGCGTCCCAGCGGGGAATTCGCGGGCAGCTCTTCCAGCCGGCGCGGCTGCGACAGCGGGCCGTGAATCACGCTCACTGCGTCGCGGGTTTTGGCATCGAAGGAATAGTCACCGCCGTCCGGGCAGACGAGCTGGAAGCCCAGGTAGCGCGGCGCCGCTTCGCGCACGCCCTGGTTCTCCAGCACGCCGCAACGGCCCAGCAGCCACACTTGCACCAGGTTCTGTACCGCGATCTGCCGGGCATGCGATTCGAGCAGGCACGAAACCGTTGCCCGCGCCCGTTCCATCGCGCCGGGAGCCGCGTAGAGCAGCAGGTTGGCGGTGATTGGGCCGTCGGTGGCGGCGGGTGGCTCCGCCAGGCGGTCGACCAGGTTTCGCAGGGCGGCAGCCTGGGTCGAGAGATAGAAGCCGTCGCCGATGATGGCGTAGTACAGCGCGGGCCCGGCTTCGGAGGCCGCGGGCGCGGTCGCGGGCGCGGTCGTCGCGGGCGTCGCGGCCGGCTGGCTGCTGCCGAACATCATCGAGCCCAGCTCGCTCTGCGGATTCGGCGCGAGCTGCACAATGCTCACCTCGCGGTATGGGGCAAGCGTGTTGTAGATCACGGTGTTCGGCGCGACGGTGTCGAGCATCGTTTTCAGCGAGACCAGGAAGGCCGCCAGGCTCAGCTTGTTGCGGACATGAATTCCGGCGACGAGGCTGGTGTTGAAGATGTCGATCACCTCGCGCCCGGGATCCTCGTCCCCCTCTTCGAAACCCGCTTCGCGCCGCACCAGCGTCCGCAGCGCGTCGGTGTCCTCCACCCAGAACGTCAGCCAGTCGCCAACCCAGTCCGATGCCGCATTCGTCCCGGTCGAGGCGGTCATCATCGCCAGCGCCTGCTGCTTCATCCGCCCGTCGTTAAAGTGCATGACAACGCGCAGCAGCGTCTGCGGCGTGAACTGCTCGATCCGCACGCGAATCGGCGCGCCGCCCGCCAGGTCCACGAAATCGTCGTAGGTGCTCTGATCGATCAGCGGCAGGATGCAGGTTTCCAGCCGCAGGGTCGGACGCAGGTGCAGGCGCACGCCGATGGGATCGAAGTAGCGCCGCCAGTAGCTCTGGTAGCGTTCGCGGAAATCCCGGTATCCTTCGCTCTCTTTGGCCGTGGCCCGCTCCGCCGCGATCTCCAGCAGCGGCGTCAGGAACGACAGCTCGCCGTAGCGACTGTTGGTGGCCAGTGCCTGCGCCGGGTCCCACGTAAACTCGCCGCCGTCGGGATCGAACAGGTCCTCGTTCCGCAGGCAGCCGTGGGCGATCAGGTCGGACAGGGTCGGCTTTTCGGGGCCGTAGCGGTACCCGTGGTACAGCGCGGCATTCGAGATCATCTTGAGCGAAGTCAGCACCTCCAGGCGCCGCTTTTCCTTGATGCGCAGCTCGGGCCCGACCAGCCGGCGGATGAATGCGTCGCTGAGGTAGACGAAACCATCCTCCGCCTGCGGGTCGCGCGGGAATACGACCGCCCGCATGTACTGGAAGTCCGCGGCGCCGGCCAGCGCCGGCCGGCGGGTCTGCTGCGTGTCAATGATCGCCTTCACGGCGGCCAGCGAATTGCTGTAGATGCACAGGTCGCCGATCCAGCAGCGTTGACACGACACGCGGCGCCGGGCATCCACGAGCCGCTCGATCGTTACTCCCTCGTAGGTGACCGTGTCTGCCGTGGCGTCCGCGAATTCCTGTTGGGCCTGCTTGAAATGCGCATCAAGCGCGAGCTGGAACGCCTGCTTCTGCTTGACCTGGAAGATCACGCTCAGGTCCGATCCTTCGACCAGGTACGGATCGGAGCCGGTCAGCGCCATTTCGGCCACGACCGCTGGCCCGAGCAGCCGCGCGAGCGCCGTATCCGGCAGGCAGAGCTGCCGGTGCAGCCGGGCCCGCACGCCGTGATCCTGCCCCACCGGCTGCGCCAGGCGCAGCAGCGAGCCGCCCCAGTCGCCCGCGAAGTCGAGCAGCTCGTAAAAGGCGGCCAGGTTCTCGAAATGCGCGTAGTAAAAGTCGGCGGGGACCACCTGCGCCAGGGCGCTGTGCTCCGGCGCGCGGTCGCCGCGCATGTCGACGAACGGATGGCTGCGCGTGACGACCGCCGGGATCTCGGCGATCGGAACCGTGCGGTCGGCCCGGTCGCGCTCGACGTTCAGCATGCGATCGAGTTGGAGCGACTCCTGCACGGCCAATGCGCCGGTCGTGACGTTGTAGAACTGTTCGTGCGGATCGAAGCTGAAACGGCGCATCGGCGAGGGCTGCGTCGCCGCCTCCGACTTTACGAATTCGCGGCGCGTCTGGGTGGCGGCGTACGTGAAGAAGCCGCCGATATCCCCGGTACGGGCGGCGAGCAGATCGAACCAGAAGGCCTGCGCGTTCGCCCATTTCTCGAGCGGCTTTTCGATCTGCCAGGGCAGGGCGTCGGCCAGCGCGACCGTCACCGGAAGTCGCCGCACGCCCTCCGCGACCGGATACGTGAGCGTCAACGCGAGGCTGCTCGTCCCCGCCGGACAGCGGCCGATGAACGTCACCGCGCCGGTCAGGCCGGGCTGCTGCCCCAACTCGGCGTCCGGCAGGTGCAGGTAGCACGGCGCCTGCCAGGGTGGATCGGACTCCAGCCGCGGCACGCGCGGCCAGCCGGGGTTCCACCAGTCCAGTGCCGCGGCGGACACGTCCGCGTCCTGCGGCAGAACAAACTCGATTTCGAAGATCGTGCTGTCGCCGTCGCGGATCGCGTGCGGCGATCCGGTCTGGAGACTCGACGCGGGCGGCTCGGTCGCCATGGCGCTGCCCATTCCCAGCAGCACGGCCAGCAGGCAGAGAGTTGCACGGCTTCGGTTCATCGTGATCTCCCGGTCGGACGCCGGCGCGGCCGTCGTCCACGTGTTTCGGTTGGCGCATCCCCGTGCGGCGGCTCGGCGGCGGCTCCGCCGGCCCCTGGCCCGGCGGGCTCCGTGCCGCCTTCCAATAGGAGCGTGCCCAGCACCATCATCAGCGTGCGGCGCTGGCGTGTCGAGATCAGGCCCAGCTCGCGCGCGATGTTCGCAACGGTGCCCAGGCCGATCACCCCCCATGCCCGGTCAGCCGCCGACGGTCCGCCCGCAGCATCGCCGCGATACGCGGCGATCTGCGCCGCGAGGAACCGGCCGAAGCGCTGGTACATGGCGGCCAGCGCGGCCCGGATCTCGGGATCGTCGGTCTCGTTCAGGCCGGCGAAGACGATGCGGTAATGGCCGAATTCGCCGTGGTGCTCGGCTTCGTAGCTGAGCAGCCGCCGGGCCGCGCTGCCCGCCGGCGCGGCGCTGTGCAGCAGGCGCTCCCAGGTGGCGGCGGACAGCGTGTAGACAAACTCGATCGCGGCGATGAACATGGCCTTCTTGTCCGGCCACAGGCGATAGAGGATGTTCTCCTGCACGCCGCAGCGCCGCGCCAGTTCGGCGGTCGTGGCCCGGCGGTAGCCCAGTTCGGCGAACGCCCGGGCCACGATGGGCAGCAGTTCGCGTCGCTTGTCGGTGCTTTGACTGGGCCGCGCCATCAGGCCGCCTTATGTAAGCAGATACTTACATTATGCGCAATGGCGGCCGCGCGGTCAAGTGGCCCCGGGGGTGGACGCAATCCCGGCGTGCCGGCGGGACAATTCCCGACAAGCGATCGCGCCACCTGCCGACTGCGTGCTCGCGCGAGACACGTCCGCGCACGCTGCCCGCCGGCTCCCCGCTTGGACGTGAGACCGGCGCGCGATACCCTGGCGCGCTCACGGATCCTCACCGGAGGCACTCATGGCCCGACCCCAATGCGCGGTGAACGTGCGAATCGACGAGGCGTGTCCCGCTGACGACGGCGTGAAGCTCTCCACCGACGTCTACCTCCCCGACGGCCCCGGCCCCTGGCCCTGCGTGCTGATCCGCACGCCGTACAACAACAACGACCCGGTGAAGAAGATCCCCCTGGCCCGGCGGCTGGCTTCCGAGGGCTACGTGGTCGCCATCCAGGACGTTCGCGGCCGCTACGACAGCGACGGCGCGTGGGAGCCGTTCTTCAACGAGGCGCGCGACGGCCTGGCGGCGCAGCGCTGGCTCGCCGCGCAGCCCTACTGCAACGGCCGCATCGCGCTGTTGGGCCGCTCGTACGAGGGGTTCTGCGTCTGGCAGGGCACGTTCGGGCATCACCCGGCGGTCCAGGCGATCGTGCCAATCGTTGCGCTGCCCGACCCGGTCATCAATGTTCCGTGGTGGAACGGCTCGGTGTGCTGGTCGATGATCACGTGGGCCATGCTGATTCATGGTCGCACGAACCAGGACATCGGCCAGTTCGACTGGCCGGCCGTCTACAACTTCCGGCCGCTGAACCAACTCGACGAGCGGGTGGGCTTTCGCAGCGGGCCGTGGCAGGAGTGGATGAAGCACCACCTGCGCGACGCGTACTGGCAGCGGGCGTGTTACATGCACCGCATGGCCGAGCTGGACATACCGGCCCTGCACATCAGCGGCTGGTATGACGATGATGGGGCCAGCACGTTCCACAACTATCCCGCCTGCCGCCGGTCCGCCAAAAGCCGCGACGAGCAATACGTGCTGATCGGCCCCTGGCCGCACGCGACGAACACGAAGTCGATCATTCCCGGCGTCGATTTCGGGCAAGATGAGATCATCGACCTGTGGGGCTTCGTCCTCGACTGGCTGGATCGGCAGATCGGTGACCGCCCGGAAAGCTGGGGCGATCGCCCGCCGGCGCGCATCTTTCTTATGGGCAGCA
>CAZVRR010000300.1:0-4956 GCA_964629745.1 uncultured Planctomycetales bacterium
GGGCGGCCAGGTCGCGCAGGCCGCTGCCCTCGCCGGGGGTCGCCGGCGGCGCGCCGCCGGCCAGGTCCGCCTCGCGCGCCCGCACCTGCGATTCGGTGTACTCCACCAGCCGGCGCAGCTTGGTGATGACCGGGTGCAGCTCGCCGAACTGCGACGCCGCGCTTTCCAGGTTCCGCCGTGCGGCGACGAACTCCTGGTTCAGCCGCTGCCATTCCTGGTCGGCTTCCACGAAAGCGCTGGAAGCGGCCGGCTGCGTCGCCGCCGAATCGTCGGCCGGCGCGGTGGCCGTCGAACGCGAGGCAATGGCATGGCTCGCCTGAACGGAGCGCAGCTGGGCCGAGAGCTCGTCGACTCGCAGCAGGCGCTGCTCCAGCAGCCCTTCGGGTGAACCCGTGCCGAGGCGCTGGCGCAGCTCGGCCGCGCGATCCTGGACGGCCTTGAGGTCTGTTTCGCGCGTGCGGATTTCGTTGCGCAGGGCCGTGATCCGCTCCAGCTCGGAATCGCTGTCCCGGCGGTTGGCGAAACGCGCATACTCCTCGACCACCGCATCGATGATCAGCGTGGCCTCGCCCGGCCAGGCGGTGCTCATCGAGACGTAGATGTGCTGCTTGCCCTTGGGCGCCTCGGCCTTGACATCCTCAGCCAGCCGATCCAGCGGCGGACGTTTCTCGCTCACGCCCAGCAGCCCCAGCCAGCGCTCGAGCACCGTGCCGGGTGCAGCCTGGTACCAGTTCGTGCCCCGCAGCTTCTCCCGCCCGAGTACGGCCTGGAGGACCTCCATCCCCGTGATGTGGTCCACCTGGCTCATGCGGTAGCTTTCGTAGGGCGCGTACATGTCCGTCTTGCCCTCGTGGAGCAGCTGCGGCACGACCGGCGAGATCTCGATCTTGGCGGTGGCCTTGTACTGCGGCGCCAACGAGACCAGGATGCCGGAGACGGCCAGCGCAGCGAACACCACGAAGCACGCGAGAATGCTCCAGCGGTAGGGCCACAACAGGGCCGGCGAAAACGGACGCTGGCCGCCGGGCGACTGGCCGCCCTCGGTTCCGGGTTCCGCCCAGCCCGCGCCGTGAACCTCGATGCCGGTCCGCAGCGCATGGGCCGGGGTGACCGGCACGAGTTCGTTCTTTTGCGGTTCAGTCGTCGCGACCAGGCTCCCTGTTCAATCCCCCCGTGGGGAAGACGTTCACCGCACCAGCTCGCCACACGAGACCACACCCGTGACGGCGCTGCCGCGCGCCACGCGGCTTCCCGACATCAGCAGGCACCGATCCACACGTGCCTCCCTGGCGACCAGGCACTCATCCCAGAGAATGGAACGCTGCACGCAGGCATCCGCATCGATCAGACTGCTGCTTCCGAGTACAACCGGCCCGATCAGCGTCGCGCCCGCAGCAACACGCGAGCGCGGGCCGACCAGGACCGGACCGATGCTCTCGGCCGCCGGACTCCACTGCGCGGTCTCGTGCCGGAGAACTCCGTCCCGGCGGACATATCCCGGCGGCGCGCTGCCCGCGTCCTGCATCCGGTTCAGCAGCCAGTTCTGGACGGCGAAGTACGCTTCGAGTCCCAACAGCCGCGGCGACGCGCCATGAACCACGCAGGTCTGCACCAGCTCGCCGGCCTTGTGCAGCTGCGGCAGCAGCCCTTCCTTGATGTCGTGGAAACCCGCCGGTGCGACACCGGCGAGGGCCCGCGCCTCGAAAATGTAGACCCCGACCGGGTGCGGCTCGCGCCCGTCCTCCCCGCTCTCGTCGCGGGCGACGACCAGCGTGGCGCACGCCGACGCCTGCTCATGCTGCTCCAGGACTGCCGAGAGAGGAAAGTCCGGAAGCACGGAACCGTCGACAACCACGTAGCGCTGGGCTGCGACGAGCAGCGTCGCATCACGGCAGCAGCCCGCCGGACCGCGCGGCTCGCGGTCGACGCAGTAATAGAACTGAAGCCCGGAGGAAGCCCCCGCGCCCAGGTGCTCCCAGAGTCGCGAGTCGGCATTGTTGATGCAGAAGACGACGTGCCGGACCGGCGATCCGCGCAGCCAGTCGAGGAGATAGTCGACCAGGCGCACGTGCGCGACCGGCAGCAGCAGCCGGGGAACGAGCGCCCCCAGGTCGTCGTTGCTCCAGACGTGTGCGCCGGCCAGGATGATCGCGGCGGTCATGGGTTCCGGGATCGCTCGCGTTATGCAGCCACCACGTCCGCCGCCGGCTGCGGACCGTCACCCGCGTCCCGCCGTTTCGCCGCGTCGCGAAACCGCGGAATCCAGCGCCACAGCGCCGCGCTCAGCATGCAGAGCAGCCCCACCCAGATGACCGCCTGCTGCGTCGTGCCGATTCCGGGCCCACGTGTGAATCCGAACCAGTCCGCGGTGATCGCGGCCCCCAGCAGGAACGCGCCGGCGAGCGCGACGAACTCGACGCCCGTCAGGAGCCCGAGCAGCCCGATGGCCAGGCCCAGCACGCCGCCGAGCTGCTGCCGCAAACCGAAACCTGCGTGTCCGTCGGGGATCAGCCAGTCGCCGCAGAGCCCCACGATGAGGACCGCGGCGCCCGCCAGGGCCAGGAGCGACCAGGCGGGCGTTCGCCGCCGCTTGTACACGACCGGCGCCGCCGCGCGTGCACACGCGAGGCACAGCCGGCGGTACACGGGCGCGCCGCCTTGATACCCCTGGAGCAGCTGGAGCCGCGCCGGGGCCTGGCACTGCTGGCAGTGGACGGCGGCCGGGCATTCCGGCGTGCTCGTCGCGAGCTCAGCGGGATGCGGCGCCGGCCATTTCAGCACGGGCAGTTGACGCGGCGGCATTCGTCCGCGCAGCCGCGCCGGAATCGACTGAGCGATGCTCATGATGGTCCCCGTATCAAGAATTGAGAGTCTGATGTGAAGCGGCTGGAACGGTCTCAGATAAGTTCGGCGTGCCACTGCTGTGTCAGCAGTGCCTTGTCTGGCACGATCTCACTGCTCACAGAGCAGTGGCACACGCGAAAGGACGGAACCGCCTTCTTGGCACCGCTTTTCGAGCGATGCGGACACCGGTTGAAAACCGGTGCCACAGTTCTTCCACGGACTACCAGGTCACGCGTTCGAGGCAGCTGGCCTCCACTTCCACCACGGCGCACTGGCCCAGCATGGTCACACTGAGATACATGCGGCACCCGTGACCGTTACGGATCACAACACCTTCCGTCCCCATCAGGGGTCCGTGCGTGATCCGGCACAGCTCGCCTGCCTGGATCTTCGGGTACAGCTCGATCGTCTTGCCGGTGCGCACGGCGCAGTAGATCTGCGTCAGCTCCTGCCTGAGGCGCGGCTGATCGTCGACCGCGAGAATATTGGCGACCCGGTTTGTCCGCCGGGCCGTCTCCAGCTCGGATGGCCCGCCGCTCAGGAACACGTATCCCGGAAACAGCGGAACGCGGAAGCTCACCTTCGACTTGGCATACGTGTGGCGCACGTCGACCAGCGGAAGGTAAAAGCAGGCGTTGTGCTCCAGCAGCTCCCGCGCGATCACTTTCTCGTTGCGGGCCTGGCCGTGCAGCACCCACCAGGGGGCGGCGGCCTGGATGATCCAGTCGTCCGCGACGGCCGGGTCGCCGAAGGGACCGCGCGGCACGCCGTCGAGCTGCGCATCCGCGGCCGGTCCACGCGCCGCACCGGGTGATCCCTGCGCCATACCTGGGTCTCTCATGCAGCAGCCTGATCCATCGATCGCGGTTCCGTTTACACGCGCCCCAGTGCCGGACTCTCCACGGGCCGCCCCGGCGCCGGCAGCTCGCCGGCGCGCACTCCGTGCAGCATCCCGACGAGATCCGCCACGTTGCGCGCGTGCATCTTCTGGTTGATTCGCGAGCGATACACCTCGATGGTCTTTTCCTGCACGCCGAGCTGAGCACCGATATCGCGGCTGGTCAGGCCGCAGATGACGAGCTGCAGCACGTCGCGCTCGCGCGACGTGAGGCGTGACAGCCGCCGTTCCAGGATGTAGCGGCGCAACTGCCCCTCGTACAAGCGGTGTCGCTCCGCGATGGCCCGTTCCAGGCACACGACCACGCGCGCCGCCGTGAGCGGCCGCTCCAGCACGTCGAACGCGCCGCCGCGCATCGCGTCGACGGCGGTCGCGACATCACTCTGGCCGGTGATCATGATGACCGGCACGGCGCGTTTGCAGCCGACAACGTGGTGCTCCAACACCACGCCACGGTGTCCATCCAGCCGGGCATCGATCACGACGCACGCCGCATGCAGCGGCCGGAACGCTCGCAGAAACGTCTGCGCGTCGCTGAACGAGCGCACCGCGATCTGCACTTCGGCGGCACGGAGGGACAGGAAGAGAACAGTTTCCGGATCATCACTGACGATCCACAGGCCGATGCGCTGCATCCGCCGGCGCATGCGGGCCTGCGCACGGTCGTCGAGGGCGCGTGCCGCGCCGTCCGGCGCCGCGGCATTCCACCCCAGCACTACGGCGTGCTCCCGCCGCGCCTCGTCACGGGCATCAAGACTACTCAACGGGCTTCGCACAGAGATAAGGCCGCTCACAACGCGGGCTGCGCGCAGACTCCGTCCCCGTCACTTGGGCTTCCGCTCAAGCAGACTACAACTGGTCGCAGTTGCGGCCGGCAACTGCAGAGATTTGCTATCTGTTCCTTACAGGAGTCGCGCCGGCTTCCCTACCGGCACCAAGCTGCGCCGACTGGACGTAGACTCGACCTGAGAGAACCTGGCAAGGCCGTCTGAATGACGTGCCCCCGGTTTTTACTGAACTACCCTGGGAGCCTCCACTCTTACGAGCGCCGAGCTTTCCCCGACTCCAAGTACATAACTATATGGTAACCTAATCGGGTGTCAATTGCAAGTCCAAAAAAGAATGTCATCTTGACCTACATATCTATGTACGTTACGCCTACAAGGCCGTGGGACGCGATGCCGACACCGGACTTTGCCGTTAAGGAAACCCCA
>CAZVRR010000301.1:0-4934 GCA_964629745.1 uncultured Planctomycetales bacterium
GGTCATCCACGAGACGCTTGTCGACCTGCTCATGATCCAGAAGAAGATTCACCGCGGCGTGTTCGCGGTGATGGACGGCACATTCGCCGGCGACGGTCCGGGCCCGCGCTGCATGCTCCCGCACGTGAAAAACGTGATCCTGGCCAGCGCCGACCAGGTCGCGATCGACGCGGTCGCGGCGAAGCTGATGGGCTTCGACCCGCTGTCCATCAAGTTCATCCGGCTGGCGCACGAGCGCGGCCTGGGCTGCGGCGACCCGCGCAAGATCGAAATCGTCGGCGACACCTCGGCCGCCGCGGAAAACTGGCGCTTCGCCGGCCCCTACCAGCACATGACGTTTGCCAGCCGCATGCAGCACAAGATCTACTGGGGCCCGCTGAAGAAGCCCGTGGAGTGGTCGCTCAAGACGATCCTGGCGCCCTGGGCGTACATTGCCAGCGTGATCTATCACGACAGCTACTGGTATCCCGTCCGCGCCAAGCGCCTGATGGCCGAGGTGCTCGGCAGCGAGTGGGGCCGGCTGTTCCAGAACTGGGAGCACGTGGCGGCCGACGCGCAGGGCTACCCGAACGTCGGCACGGCGCCGGCCGAACTGCACCGCACCGGCTGGCGGGCCTTCGCGACGTCGCTCGGCATCCTGGGGACCTGCATCAAGGACGCGCCGGAGTTCGGCGGCCGCCGGCCGCGCCCCGCGGCCTCCAGCACCGGCTGAGCCCGCGGCTACGGCAGGGGCCGCGCGTACATGCGCTCGAGATAGGGCCGGTACGTCGGCCCGCAATTGATCGTGCAGAACGGGTAGAGCCCGTCCGGCGTGCTGTACTGGATGACGCAGCGCCGCACACGTTCCGTATCGAAGTTGTAGCGATCCATGAAGTGCATGCCGGCCGCCATCAGCGTGCGGTAGGTCTTTTGACCCGCCGCGCCGCGGCCGTGCCGCTTGTCGGTCATGCCCCGCAGCGCCCGCATGAACGTGAAGGGCGTCACGCGCCGGTCGCCGGTGCGCCAGCGATAGCTGCGCAGGAACGTGATGGCGATCGCCAGCTTGTCGAGGCCGCGGGCGACGTGGTCGGGCCGCGTGCGCTCGATCCGCGCCGCCAGCTCGTTCAGCCCATCGAACAGGCGCATCGTGTCGAACAGCCGCGGGATCGCGATCGCCTCGCGCTCGGGTGACACGAAGTAATACGTGCCGAACGCGCAATCACTGTGGCAGCTCGGGCGGATCTTCGGCTTGCCGTCGAGGGTCTGGAGAATGCGCGAGAGCGGCGCGATGTGATTGAGGGGGAAGAAATCGCGTTCCAGGTCCGCCCCGCTCGCCGCGGCCAGGTCCTGCGCCAGGTCGCCGAGCGTGTAGCGCTTCTGCGCCAGCTCGTGCCGGCTGATGCGGCCGGAGAACGACACGGGCTGGTAGGCGATCGCGCTGATCACGTCGGCATTCTGCACCGCGAACTGGAAGATCGGTCCGACCTGGTCGTCGTTGACGCTCTTCACGACGGTCGGCACGAGGCAGACCTTCATGCCCGTGGCCCGGCAGTTGTCGATGGCGCGGAGCTTCGTCTCCAGCAGCGGCTGGCCGCGGAGCTTGGCGTATTGCTCGTCGTGCAGGCCGTCAAATTGCAGGTACAGCGTGTGCAATCCGGCCTCGGCCGCCTGCTCGGCGAACGCGCGCTCCGCGATCCGCACACCGTTCGTCGCGATCTGCACATGCGAAAAGCCCATTTCGTTCGACGTGCGGACGATCCGCAGGAAGTCCGGGTGCAGCGTCGGCTCCCCGCCCGTGAACTGGATCGCGGTCGCCGGGACGGGGTGCTGCTCGCGCAACGCGCGCAGCAGTTCCACGACCATCTCGTAGCTCGGCTCGGCCAGGTAGCCGGCCTGGTTCGCGCTGGCAAAGCACACCGGGCAGGTCAGGTTGCAGCGGTTGCTGAGATCGATCTGGGCCAGGCACGACGTGCTGTGGTGCTGCTCGCACAATCCGCAGTCCGAGGGGCAGGCCTGTGCGTCCGTGACCTGCGGCCGCAGCACGCCCCGCTCATCCTGGAACCCGTTGCGCGCCGCGCGCCGCCAGAGACGCACGTTCGAATTCACCTTGTCCCGGAAGTACCCGTGCTCGGGACAGGTCTTCTCGATCCACACCGCCCCGCCCCGTTCGAAGTAGCGGCCCAGGATCAGGCACGCGCACTCGGGACACAGCGTCTCCACCGTCTTGGGCAGCTCGCCCAGGATCGGCCGGATCCGCCCGCCGCCATGCGTCTGCCGCGGCTGACGCACGTGCGCCGGCGGTTCGTAACTCGTGAACAGCACGTCGAACTGCCGCTCGCGATAATGGCCGCAGCGCGGGCAGTCGTACTCCAGGTACACCAGGTCGCCGACGGGTTGATGAATCAGGCGGCCCGGGACCGTCTGCGCGCAACGCTGGCACTGCCACTCCCCCACCCAGGGCAGCCCCGCCAGCCCCTTCTGCACCGGTGCATAGCGCCGCAGTGACAGCTTGTAGCGCTCGAGTTCCGTTCGCGCCGTGTCCGCGCGCACCGCCGTCCGCTGGATTTCGTGAATCGGTCGAAAGAGCTGACCCGAGTGCTGCTGACCGTTGCCGGATTCCGCGGGCGTGCAGACCGGCAGAAGTGTTCCGTCCTGGGTCGGGAGCGGCGCCGGAACGAACGGAGTGGTCCGACCCGGTCGATTTTCCGCTTGCGGCATGCCTGGCTCCCTGCCGTGCTCTCGTTCCTTCGGGCCGGGATTGTACCGAAATCGGCCGTCAGCAGACATCGGTCCCATGAACGAAGATTCTCCTCCCGGCCAAACGTTAGGCGCCGCAAAGTCCTCGCCGCCCGCGCGCCCTATAATGCCGGCTCACTGCGAGGTAAGCTCCGTGGACGTCGCCCTCTTCGTCACCTGTCTCACCGATACATTCTTCCCGCGCGCCGGTGACGCCGTTGTCCGCGTCCTGCGCCACTTCGGCTGTCGCGTCCACTTTCCCGTCGCGCAAACGTGTTGCGGCCAGCCCGCTTACAACAGCGGCTTCCATGACGAGGCCCGCGCGCTGGCCCGCCGGATGATCGAGATCTTCGAACCTTACGAAACCGTCATCAGCCCCTCGGCCTCCTGCGCCGCGATGGTCCGGCAGCACTTTCCCGCGCTCTTCGCGCCGCCCGACCGCCACGCCGCGGCCGCCGATCGTCTCGCGCGCCGGACGCACGAGTTCGCCACGTTCCTGGTGGATCGCCTGCACGTCGACATGGCCGGGCTGCTGCGCTTCGCGGAGCCGGTGACGTTCCACTATCCCTGCCACGCCCGCGGGATCTACGGAGCCGACGACCTGCAACGCTGGCTGACGCGCGACGGGGAGGTCGACCTGCGCGTGCCGCGCTACCCGGACTGCTGCTGCGGCTTCGGCGGGCTGTTCGCCGTCGAATACCCGGACATCAGCACCGCCATGGTCAACGACAAGCTCGCGCTCCTCGAGCAAACCGGCGCGAAACTCGTGATCTGCAACGAGGGCGGCTGTACGCTCCAGATGGCGGGCGCGGCCCACCGGCGCGGTCTGCCACTGCGGTTCCGCCACATCGCCGAATGCCTGGCCGAGTCGCTCAACCTGCTGCCGCCATCCGCCGGCGGATGAGCCCCCCATAGGGCAGATCCCACCGGCGGCCGGACAGCCGCAGGTGGGATCCGTGCAGAAGCCGAAGCGGCGCGTGCCTTAGCGCAGTCGCTCCGCGAACACTTTCTGGGCCGCGGTCAGGCCGGCGCCGAGCTGGAACTTGTGCCCCATCTTGTGCAGCACCTGCTCCAGGGCGGCGATTGCGAGGATCGTGTCCATCTCGTCGACGTAGCCCATGTGGCCCAGGCGGAAGATCTTGCCCTTGAGCTGATCCTGCCCGCCCGCCGACTCGATGCCGTAGCGCTTCTCGAGCTCGTTGCGAATGTCCTTCACCGCCAGGCCCGCGGGCGGGCACAGCGCCGTCACCGAGTCCGAGGGCGACCTGGAGAACACCTTCAGCCCGATCGCCTCGCCCGCGGAGCGGGTGGCCGCCGCCATGGCGGCGACGCGCTTCCACATCGTCTCCATCCCGTCTTCGAGGATCGTGTTCAGGGCGGTGACGAGGCCGCGGATCAGCAGGTGGGCCGGGGTGAACGGGGTGTCGTTCTCCTTGGCCATCTTGCGGGCCTTGTTCAGGTTCAGGTAGTACGCGTGCTGGTTCTTGTTCGCTTCGATCTTGGCCCAGGCCCGCTCCCCCACGGAGAGGAACCCCAGCCCCGGCGGCAGCATCAGGGACTTCTGAGCGCCCGTGATCACCACGTCCACGCCCCAGTCGTCCGGCTTGAGCGGCAACGCGCCGGCGGAGGTGATGCAGTCGGCCAGCAGCAGCTTGCCCGCGTCACGCGTGACCTTCGCGATCGCCTGCAGGTTGCACGCGGTCGCGGTCGACGTCTCGCTGTGCACGACCATGACCGCCGTAATGGCCGGATCCTTTTTCAGCAGGTCGGCGACCATCTCCGCCGTCGGCGCGGTGCCCCACTCGACGGCCTGGCGCTGCACGGGGATCCCATGCTGCTGCGCAATTTCGCCCCAGCGCTCGCCGAACTTCCCGCCTTCCATCGTCAGCATTTTCGAGCCGGGCGGGTTGCAGCCGACGATTGCGGCCTCGGCGGCGGCCGTGCCCGAACCGGTGATGATGATCACGTCGTTCTTCGTGCACAGGACCTGCTGGAGCTTCTCCGCGGCCTGCTTCATGTAGCCCTTGAACCAATCCGTGCGGTGATGGTGGAAGGGCCGGGCCATCTCGAGGAGCACTTCCTCGGGGACTGCACACGGACCGGGGGTGAACAGGCGGAACTTTTTCATGGTCGCGATCCTCAAAATGCCGCTGTCGGCTGATCCGATACGCTTGGAACGAAGAGAGCATTTTACCGGCAGGCAATTCGTGCGCCGAGCG
>CAZVRR010000302.1:0-4918 GCA_964629745.1 uncultured Planctomycetales bacterium
CGTCCGGCAGCGTCATCTTCAGCTCGTACAGGGGCTGGAACGGCCAGTTCATGATCGCCCCCTGGGAGATCAGGGCGCGGTCCGACGGCGAGCTGCTGCCCTGAGGCTCCTGGGCCCAGGCCATGATGCGGATGTCGTCCTGGTGCGCCCAGCTCGCCGCGTCAAACTCGAATTCGTGGGTAATGCGCTGGCACTCGCCCGGCGCCAGCGTGATATCGACCGTCGGCAGGGCCGCCATCAGGCAGTTGCGCCCCCAACTCGGGCTGGTCGGCCAGTCGTCCAGCACCTGCACCATGTAAATGCGCATCGTCTTCCCGGTGCCGGTCGGCTCGAGGCACACCTCGGCCTGCAACTCGAAGGTCGAGCCGCTGATCGGGCTGCCGCCCAGCGAGATCGTCACGTCCGTCGGTACCGCCCGCCGCGCGTTGTAGGTGGCCAAAAGCTGCGAGTACGTGTGTCCACCCCCGACGATCACGGTGGCGCCCCCGTCCCAGAACGACGTCGGATAGCCCTCGAAATCCGTGTAGAACCCCGCCCGCGCCGTCCCCCAGGGGATCGTCACCCCGTCGTCACCGTGCACCATCACGAGGGCGTACGTATCCGGGAAGGCATCGTACAACTGACCGTAGAGGGGCCCCATCTCCGCACAGAAGCTGCACCAGGTGGCCGTGATCTCTTCGCAAACCACGACGCGCTCGGCGCCCGAAGCGACCAGACCGGCCGCCAACAGCACGCCCCAACAACCTAATACCGTCTTCATATCCTGTTTCTCCTGAGCAACGCACCACGAAAACTCCCACGCACCCAACGCGGATGCGCAATGCTCGAAACTCAGTCGGCCCCCGCGCGCCTGCACCGGCGGCGGTACCAGCCGCGGCGGGCAGGCCACGTGTACTCTAACGACGAGGGCGGCGCAGCCAAACCGACTTTTCTCGGAACTCCGGCAATTCCGCTGCCGCCACCACGGTGCGTCCGAGAACTTTTCTGCGGGAATCTGCGGCAGCCGGGTATACTCTCGCCGGACGAGCGGCGAGCGCGTCGGGCTGAGAGTTCGTATTCGTGACGCAGACTCTTTACGAGCGTGTGAGCGGCGAGCTCCTCCCCTGCGTGCGCCAACCTGCGCAGTACATCGGCGGCGAGGTAAACCAGCTTGTCCGGCCGGGCGACTGGCAGCGCGCCGCCGTACGCGTCGCCATCGCGTTTCCCGATGCGTACACGATCGGCATGTCGCACCTGGGCTGCCAGATCCTGTACTGGCTGGCCAATCACACCCCGGGAGTTTGCGCCGAGCGCGTGTATTGTCCGTGGATCGACGCGGAACAGGTGCTCCGCGAGCGCCAACTCCCGCTGTTCACTTGGGATACGCGCCAGCCGGTCGCGAGTGCCGACATCCTGGCCTTCTCGCTCCAGTACGAATGCTGCTTCACCGGCGTGCTGAATCTGCTCGATCTCGCCGGGATCCCGCTGTACGCGTGCGACCGGACCGACCAGCATCCGCTCGTCATCGCCGGTGGGCCGCAGGCGGATAACCCCGAGCCGATGGCCGAGTTCCTCGACCTCGTTGTCATCGGCGACGGCGAGCACAGCCTGGCGGCGCTCCTGGACGCGTACCGCGAACTCCGGGCGGCCGGCGTTGCACGGCGTGACATGATCGAACACATGGCCCGGCGCTTTCCGTGGGTCTACGCGCCCGGCCTGTACGAGCCCGTTTACCACCGCGATGGCTCGCTGGCCGACCTCGTGCCCCGGCGCGGCGGGCTGCCGACCCACATCGAGCGCTGCCAGACCCCCGATTTCGAAACGGTGACGTTCCCCGAGCGCCCGCTCGTCCCGTGGACGCCGGTCGTCCACGACCGCATCAGCCTCGAAATCATGCGTGGCTGCCCACAGGTCTGCAAGTTCTGCCATGCCGGCTACACCAAGCGGCCGCTGCATTACCGCTCGCCGCAGCGGATTCTCGAAATGGCGGAGACCGCCTGGCGCGCCACCGGGCACGACGAACTCGGCCTCCTGTCCCTCTCGACCGCCGACTACCCGAAGCTGCGCGAACTGGCCGACCTGCTCAACCAGCGCTTCGCCGGCCGGCATGTCAGCCTGAGCTTTCCGTCGCTCCGCGTGGATCGCATGCTCGCCAACATCCCCTGGATGGCGAACAGCGTACGGAAAGGCGCGATCACCATGGCGGTCGAGGCCGCCCGCGACGACATGCGCCGCGCCATCCGCAAGAAGGTCACCGACGGCAACCTCATGGACGGCATCCGCGAGGTCTACAAGGCCGGCTGGAAACGGGTGAAGCTCTACTTCATGGCGGGCTTTCCCGGCGAACGCGATGAGGACATCGCCGGCATCCATGAGCTGAGCTGCGCCATCGCGAAGGAACGGCTGGCGCTGGGCAAACCTCCGGCCCAGGTGACGGCCAGCGTCGGCTGGCTCGTCCCCAAGCCGTTTACGCCGCTGCAATGGGCCGCGCAGCCGCGGGTCGAGTACTTCCGCGCGGTGCGGAGCCGACTGCGGGCACTGGCGTCCGCCGGCCCGAAGTACGTCCGCATCACCACCCATGATCCGCAGCGCTCGATTCTGGAAGCGGTGATGGCGCGGGGCGATCGGCGACTCGGCGCCGTGATTCACGAGGCCTGGCGTCGCGGGGCGCGCTTTGACGGCTGGGATGAGACCTTCCGCGACGAGTTGTGGCAGCAGGCGTACGCGGCCTGTGGAGTCGACCCGGCCTGGTACGCCCACCGCGAACGGACATTCGACGAGCGCTTCCCCTGGGATCACATCGGTCAGCACCTGAAGCGCGGCTTCCTCGAGCGCGGCTACGAAGACGTGTATGCGCGAGTGGGCGTGCCGCGCCCGGAGGCCGGCCTGCGGCAACTGCCCGTCCTGCCGACCGCGTAGCGAGCGGCGGCCGCCGTCAGGGCAGCGTTGCGGACTGCGAAAGGGCCTGGCAGCGCCGGTAAAAGTCCAGGCGGCCCTGGAATTCGCCGCGCTGCGTCACCGGAGCGGCGTTCACTGCCTTTTCCTGCGTCGTGATCGCCAGGTCGAGCCGCCCCACCAGGTACAGAGCCCGGGCGTACGTGTCCGCCGCGGCGGAGTCGTGGGGCTCCGCATGGTGCGCGGCCCGCGCCAGCCGCAGGCCCAGCTCCGGATCCCGTTCGAACAGCCGTCGTTCGCCCACGATATCCCAGGCCAATGAATTGAGCAGGCGCACGTTGCTGGCCCGCTCGCGCAGCGCCTCATCGGCCAGTCGCCGGGCCGCGTCGACGTCCTCGAGCTCGTCGAGCAGGATCGTGAGCTTGTAGCGCAGGATCCGGTCCGCGGGGGCGCCGTTCTGCAACAATCCATCGAGCGCCAGCAGGGCGGTGTTCCACTGCCCCTCGTCGCACGCCTCGCGAAAGACGGCTTCCAGTTGCTCGGCGCTGCGTGCACGCTGCACCGCCTCGCGGGCGGCGGAGACGTCGTAGGTGCCCCGCAACAACTGCTCGATGAACTGCACCAGCTCCGGCTGACCGGGGTGGCCGTGCCAGGCGATCCTCCGGTCCGGCCCGATCACGAACGCGTACGGCACGAAGTTCACACCCGCCGCCGCGCAGTACGCTGCCTGCGTCGCGCCTTCCTCGTCGAGCGCGATGCGAAACGGCAGCGCCGGCTTGAACTCGTCGAGGAAGCGGCGCACCTCGTCCAGCGGTTCGTCCGTGACTGCGGCGATCGCGACCCCCTGGCGAACGAATCGCTCATGCAGCTCCACCAGTTCGGGCAAGACCATGCGGGTGGGCCCGGACCAGGTTGCCCAGAACAACAGGACGATCACGCGCGGCTCGGTCTGGCCCTGTAGATCCAGCGGCTTGCCGTTCAGCCACGTTCCGGTGCGGAGCGGCGGAGCGGGCGCTCCGACACGGGAAATGTCGGCGACGCCGGCGGGCGGGGCGGCCGGCTGGCTGGCCGCCGGAACCTGTGCCCACGCTGGCGCCGCTGCAAACAGTGCCAGAAGTCCCACCACTCGAGTTTGCACCATGCGCATTGCTCCGCCGGGCGGGGCCTGCCGCCCGGTTGTCGTGTCACACCTCGATTTATACCCTTGTGCACCGCGTCCGATGCGATGTCGGGCGCTGTCGCTCGGCGTCAGCCGTCCGCGACGCGGATGTACACGATGTGCCGTTCGTCGTCCACGATGATCTCGCCCCGCCCGGTCAGGTCGCCGGGTGTGATCACGAATCGGCGGCCCTGGGTCTGCACGTTGGGCGCGAACCACGGGAACTGCGGCTCGGGATCGTAGATCACGTGTGCGCCGGGCGCCGCCGGACTGCTCGTAGTAGTTGGCAGCACCGTGCCGCGCGGCACGCTCATGCGCTGCGGTCCAAGCGGCTCCGCCAGCACCGTGCGCAGGCCGGGTGACGTGCGCAGAAACCGGTCGATGTCGTCGGCGGAGGCGGTGAACGTGACGAAGTAGTGGGCCCGGCCGTCGCGCACGAGGCCGTCAAAGTGAACGTTGGATGCGGCGCGCGGGAGATCCGCCAGCTGTCCCAGCCGCAACGCCGCGCGCAGCTTGCCCTTGGTGCCGAGCGTGCCGAGCACCGCGCCGACGGCGGCCAGCACGACCAGGCCGCCCGCGACCAGCAGGACCATCGACCAGCGCACCCCGCGGCGCTTGCGCCCCGAAGGCTTGTAGGACAGTCGCTTGGCGCTCATGGGCCGATCCCTGCGCGTGCCGCCAGGGCGGGGAGGTCGACGTGCATGCCCCTGAGCGGGACCTTGACCGTCTCGTACCCGTAGATGGCCGCCCCGATGGCGTAGAAGGGGAAGGCGGGGTCGGAAGTGACGACGCGCTTGCGGCCGTCGTCCCGCATGGCCCTCAGGACCGATTCGATGAGTTCGTTGGAGCCGTTTCCGATGACAACCTGATCCGCGGAAAGCCCAT
>CAZVRR010000303.1:0-4907 GCA_964629745.1 uncultured Planctomycetales bacterium
AAACACTCGCCACGTCGCGCGGCTCGGCCTGGAGTTCCCACTCGGCCGGCCATTCCACCGTCAGCCGCACCTTTTCGTCGCACGCGCCGGCCAGTCGCAACGGCGTCGCGCGGCGCGCGCTGCTCAGCGGCAGCGGCACGTCGACACTCGCCGGTCCATCCTGGGCCAGCACCAGCCACGTCCCGCCCGCCAGCTTCTTCAGCGGCTTCGACGATTTCACCTTCGCGACCGCCGTGAATTCGCCTTCGGCCAGCGTCGAAACGGTGTAGCTCTCGACCGTTGCATCGGCCAGCACGCGGCTGACGAGCGCGTTGACGCGGCCCTTCTGCGCATCCGCGCTGCGCAGCCCCTCGGGCGCCACGAACAGGCCCGTCGTCATCAGCGTAAGCGTGCCGGTGTACGTACCGTCGGACTTGACGGTGAGCGCCCCGCTGACCGAGCAGACGCTGTCATTCGGGTCGGTCCAGGCGGGCAGCGGCGTCCGCAGCGCCTTCTCATCGCCCATCGTCATCAGCGAACAGCCCGCCCACCGCGCCGTTCGCACGATGCGCCCGTGCTGCGGGTCCCAGATCTCCGGCGCGCCGCCCCGATCAACGACGACCACGTACGCGGCGACCTGCGACTTGTGCGGTGCCCGCTCCAGCCATGCATCGTCGTCCACGAGCACCGCCGCCCGGGCGGGCACGCCCGCCGCCCGCGCCAGCGAAAGCAGCGTCGCCGCCGCTTCCTCGGGCAGACCATACGCCGAGCGCAGCACGTCCGACGCCCGCCGGATGTCACCCCGCTGCCAGTCGGGATCGAAGGTCACGAAGTTGAAGGAGGCGGCGAACTTCTCCTGGATCGCGCGCAGTTTGCTCTCCGGCGCATCCTTGGTCCACTCGCGCGCCAGCCGCGCGGCCAATTCCGAGTCGTCCGCCGCCCGTTCGATCTGCGACGTCAGCTGCCGCAACCAGTAGTCCGCGCTGTCGGCGGTACTGAAGGCGAAGCGCGGGCTGTGCACCTGCCATGGCGGGGCGTTGGGCTCATGCGGCATGGCCGGGACGTTCGCGAGGGTCAGCGTCTGCCGGTGTCCGCGCGCGGTGTTCTCCTCTTTCAGCGGCGGGAGCTTCAGGCCCGCCGCCCCGCCGCCGACGTGCACCAGCGCCGTGGCCTTGGCCGGCAGCGTGAGACCCACGACGCGCGTCTGGATCGGGTACTCGTGATCCAGGCGGACGTCCGCATTCAGCCCCGGCCGTGCGCCGGGCTTGCTCTTGACGCGGTATTCCAGCTCGGCCACGCAGCCCGGCTCAATCCCGCCCAGGACGAGCAGGTGCTGCCGGATGGCCGCGAACGCCGGCCAGCCCTGCGTGATGTCCGGCGTCACGAACACGTGCGAATAGTCCGCCAGCTCGCGGTACGTGCCGTCGGGCCGTTTCACGCGTGCGGTGATGATTTCCAGCTCATCGGTATCGGCGTTGTACGTGAGCCGCGGATCGCCAAATTCGCCGTAGGTGCGATCGCTGTTGAGCCGCACGTGCTGCTTCTCGTAGTACTCCGTCGAGCCGTCATCGTTGAGCGTCCAGTGCTGCTCCCACACCTCGATGACCGCATCGGGCTCTGCCGGTTCCGCGATCGCCGGCGGCAGGACGAACAGCAGGACGGCGAGGACCGCCAGCCCCTTGATCCGCAGCTCCCGCGATTTCTTGATCTGTTGTCTAGCGCTGCACATGTCCGCCCTCCACTTCGCAGGCCACCACCGGGCCGGTCAGTTCCTCGAATTTCTCCATCACCTGCTTGAAGTTGGCGTAATCGGCCGGCGGAATCTGCCAGCGCTTGATGGTCAGCTCGCACGTGTAGCGCAACTGGCCGGGCTCGGATTCGAGCTTGAACTTCAAGCCCGCGACCGGGCCATCCAGCTCGACGGGCTCGGGCAGCTCCGTCGCCTTCCAGTTGGCCGGCAGCTTGATGGTCTCCTCGAACTTGCACAGGCGCGTGGCCCACAGCTTGATGCCGTACTGCCGCTTCTCGAGCGTCGTGTTGCCGAAGAGGTCGACCAGCGTGCGGTCGCCGAACACGGTCTGCATCAAAGGCAGCCTCACGTAGCGCCGGCTGCCGTTGCCGACGGCGTAGTCGCCCGCCGCGAAGTCGGCCTGCACGCGGATGGGCCCGGAGAAGTCGACCGGGTCCATGCACTCGACGCGCTTCAGCTGCGTGTTCGAGCTGACCCGCTGGAACGTCTTGTCGAACAGCTGATGCCGATCGTCCGGGTGCAGCCCTGCCAGCGCCCGGCGCAGGCGTCCCTCCGGCGCACCGGTCGCGGTGAATTCCAGCGACCCGCTCAGCCCGCCGTCCGCCGCCAGGTTCGTCTGGCCGCGCCACTGCGCCAGGCACGTCTCCGGCGGGAAGTAGGGCGAGGTCGCCAGGCCGTGCCCCTCGGGAATCCCGTACACCACGTGCTGGTCGGGCTCGAGCGTGGACCAGTTGTCGCGGCTCTTGGGCATCCAGGTCGGGTCGAGCAGGCGCAGGTTGCCGTCCTTCTCGCGAACGACCGTGACGGCGTGGTTGAACTGGTCGGCCGGCACGCGGTCGACGCGCTGCCGCGCCATGGTCATCGTCAGGTACGACTCGAAGCCGGCCACCCGCAGCATCGTCACGAGCATGCCGGCCTTGTCCTTGCAGACGCCGCAGCGATCGTGGAACGTCTCGATGCTCGGGTGGATCGTGTAGCCCTCGCACATGCCGCGGCTGGTGCCGGCGTAGCGGATGTTCTCCGCGACCCAGTGGTTCAGCGCGGTGTACTTCTCCTCGTCCGTCTTGCAGTCCTTGATGATCTCGCGCGTCTTGGCGGCGATCGCGTCGTCCCAGGCGAACTGCGGCTCGCTCACGCCATGGAGCCAGCGCGACTTGTCTTCCCAGGACGGCAACGTCGCCAACAGGAGCTTGCAGCCGACGTTCGGCTGCGATTCCATGTTCGGCTCGCCTTTGAACGCCGGGATGTCCTTCTTCTCGAAGCTGTAAAAGATGTCGTTGCCGTCGAGCACCACGCCGGTGCGCAGCTCGCCGTTGTAGACCTCGTACTGGAGCGGCTTGTCTTTCGGCACGCGCACGGTGTAGCGCTTCTCGATCGTCGGCACGGCGGACCAGAAGTGCACCTCGTCGTGCCAGTGCCCCGTCACCGGCGGCTCGAGCGGCACGCCCAGGGCGTTGTGGTCGTTGAAGCCGGGCGGCATGCCGGCGACGGCGGCGGCGTTGGCGTCTGCGGCCAGGTAGGCCACGTTGAAGCCGGTCATCTCGGTTTGCGTCTCGACCGCATCCCCCACGGCCAGCCGCGGCAGCTCGACCACGAACTGCTCGGTCGGCCAGAAGATGCCGGCCGCCGGCTGCGGCTGCCTGACCGGCGACGTGACGGGCACGTCCTCGACCTGCCCATCCGCGCGGTGCACGCGGATGACCTGCAGCTCCAGGCGGTTCGTATGGGGATCGAACGTGAAGCGCTGCACCGCCTGGCTGCGGGCCCCGCCGTCACGCAGGATCTTGGTGAGCTGGTGCTTGTTCGCCACGCCCAGTCCGTTGGGCATGACGCGGACGTCGGTGTAGTCGAACACCGTGACCAGGTCCGCGTTCCATTTCTCCGCGTCGCCGGCGGACTTGATTTTCGCGCGGATATCGTCGTCCGCCGCGCGCGCGGCCACCGACAGGGCCAGCCCGAGGAGCAGGCCCAGTGCCGCGATCGGTCGTCTCATGCTGTACCTCCGGAATCGACCGGTCGCACGCCGGTCCCACACGTTCCCCCGGTCCGTCGCCGGGCTCGCCGAGTCGCCGAGTGTACCGGCAACCGGGGGGCCGCGACAACGCGAACCTCGCCCCCGCTCCGTCGAAAGCTGTGAGAAGGGGCCCGGACTCGACAGCCCCCCGCCGGCGACCGCCCATGCGCCCCCGTACCGCCGGCGGAACGCCGGAAAATTTCGAGCACGGCGCTGGCCGCGGCGCTTATCGCTTTATCACCTTTTCACCTTATCACTATTCTGCTCTGCCCGGCGCGGAATCGAAAGAAACCGCCGCGACGCCGCGCGAAAGCCCGGATCGGGCGAATGCTCGAGGCGCCCGCGCCATGGGTCTGAGGGGGCGAATCAACTGCGGCGCTTGGTTGGCCGCCGCAGGGGGGTACGCCGAGATCGTGAGCGCCGCTACCATCGACGCGCCTTCCGCGGTTGGATTCGCCGGAGGTTGCGCTTGGAGCCGATACTGGTCTTGCTGGTGCCGCCCGTCGCCGTCGTGGCGTTGATACTGTGGGACCTGCTGCCGCGTTACCGTCTGCGGGCTGCGCTTCTGGCGCGATTGGCGCAACGGCCGAGCCTGGACCCGCTGACGGAGCTGACGCGCGAATCGCCGGCTGGCCTGTCGGCCGATGATGGCGCACGCATCTGGTGCTGTCTTGCGGACCGGTTTCGGCTGCCCGCGGACAAATTGCGTGCTTCCGACACGCTGCATGCGCTCCTCGCCCCGGCGCCGGGCGACCCGGGTCTCGTATTGAACTCCCTGATCCCCTCGTTGCCCGCAACCGCCAGGCGCGCGCCACGCGAACATCTGGGCAGTTGGGGCGAGTTGATCGCATGGTTCGGCGAGCTTGAGCGCGCCAGTTCGAAGAAGCTGGTGGAGGGTCCGCACTGCGCCCGCTGCGGATACAACCTGCGGCACAACCGCTCGGGCGTCTGTCCGGAGTGCGGAACGAGGCTCTGGGAAGCGTCGCGACCTGGCCTGGCGCGGTCCAGTTGGCGCCGGTTGCTCGCGCGCGCCGTGTGCCTGTTCCGGACGGCTGTCGTGAGGCATGCGATGCTTGCCGCCTTGATCGGTATCGCGGCCAGCGCGCTTATTTCGCTGGTATATGACTGGGAAATCATCGGGGCGGTACTCTGCGTGATGGGCCC
>CAZVRR010000304.1:0-4902 GCA_964629745.1 uncultured Planctomycetales bacterium
GGTGCGGGTGCTGCCGTATTGATCGAAATCGAGCGTCTGGCCGGCCTGCTGCAGGAGAAAGGCGCGCTGGGCGACCGGAGCGCTGCCCAGGCTGGCATATAACGAGACCAGCAGCCAATCGGTCATGGTGCCGTGTCCCAGCGGCCACGCGGCCAGCGCCAGCCCCAGCGCCGCCAGGCTGCGCGTCGGGCGGGGCGGGCCCACCAGCGCCGCGGCAATCACGGCACCGACCGGCAGCACCACGAGCAGCACGCGCGCCGCGAGCCACGGGTGCGGCGCGGCGGCGAGCGCCAGGGGCCGGTTCAGGCCGAGCGGCAGGAAATTCCAGGTCACGACCACTTGCAGGGCCGCCCATACAATGGCAGCGGCGACCAGCAGGCGGGTGCGTCGGACCCACAGGCCGACAACCGACGTTTGGGAGACGGCATTGATGGTCACGCCGGCTAAGCTAGCACGGCCGGGCGGCGTTGGTCAACGTGGTCCGCGCTGGTGCGCTGCCTTGGCCGTGCGCGTTTGACAGCGCGACGACGCCGCGCCAATAATCGCCGCCGGTTTTGGTCAAACCGACAAGCGCCCAGCTCCCCGCCGGAGCTGTGCTGCGTGGAGGCTGTTATGTACAGACCCGCGGGGCTGTCGCGCCGCGCCGGCATTCTGGCCGGCCTGTTGTGCCTGCTGGGAAGCGCCGGGAGTGGGTGGGCCCAAACCCCTTTGGAAGAGGGTTTTACGACCGGCAAGGCTGCCGCGGCCTGGCAGTTGTGGCAACCGGCCATGCAGGCGATCCTCGAGCGCAACCTCGACAAGGCTGAGGAGCTGTTTGGTCAGTTGCTCGAGTTGCAGGTCTCCCCGCTGCGCGTGGCGCTGCTGGCGGACCGCACCACGACCCGCACGCCGCTGGGGGGCGCAATCCTCCTGCTTGAACAGGACTATGAAAACGACGCGCTGGCGCCCAACGGGCGGCGCATCGCCGAAGCGCTGGCGACCGGCCGCGAACAGATGAACCAGGCCGACGACGCCTGGTACTTCAGCGTGATCGGCCGCTTCGACGTGGCGGCGGCGAATTTCGACGCGCTGCTGGCGAGCGACCCGGATCCCATTGCGCTGCTCGAATTCACCGACCAGGTGCCGCGGCGGCGCGAGGTGCTTTCGCAACTGGCGACGCACGAGGTCGTCGGGGAGGCCGCGCGCGGCGTCCTGAAGCTGCTCGATCGTGGCGAGGAGCTGGTTAACGCCGACCCGACGCGGATCAAGAATCGTCTCGAAGCGCTCGACGGGCCGCCGCGGGCGATCGACAACTCGGTAGCGCTGCTCCAGGAATCCGGCGAGTACGCGGTTCCCTTCATCGTGCAGTACCTGCGCGACCCCGCCAAGGAGAGCCTCACGCAGGGCATCCTGCGGGCGCTGCCGGCGATCGGACGCCCCGCGCTGAACCCGCTGGTCTATGCACTGCGCGTGGAAGACCCCGTCGTGCTGGACTACCTCGTCACCGCGCTGGGGCAGATCGGCTATCCGCAGGCCTACCCGTATTTGCTGCAGCTCCAGGCGCGCGAGGGGCTGACCGTCGAGGTCCGCAGCGCGGTGCAGGAAGCGCTGGCCGCGGTCCAGCAGCAGTCGAGCGAGCTCACGGCCGCCACCACGGCTGCCGAAGCATTCTTCCAGCTCGCGGAGGCGTACTACGAGGACGCCTCGTCGCTGGCCGCCGATCCGCGGCTGGATACGGCGAACGTGTGGTACTGGCGCGAGGGGATCCTCCAGAACATCGCCGTGCCGACCATGATCTTCAACGAGATCATGTGCATGCGGTGCTGCGAAGAAGCGCTGCTGGCCGATCCGAACCTGAAGCCGGCGCAGGCGCTGTGGGTCGCGGCGAACTTCCGCCGTGCCGCGCAACTGCCCGAGGGCGCTGACGACGACACGCGGCCGGAGAATAATCCGAGTCCGACGTACTTTGCGCAGACCGCGGGGCCCGACGTGTGCCTGATGGCGCTGTCCCGCGCGCTGGACCATAACGACCCGGCGGTGGCGCTGGGGGTGATCGAGGCGCTGCGGAACATCGGCGGGCCCGCGACGATCACGGCCGACGAAGAGGGCCGCCTGCCGCTGGCCGAGGCGCTGCTCTTTCCGGATCGCATGGTTCGCATCCGCGCGGCGCTGACACTGGGCAACGCCCGGCCGACCGAGCAGTTCCTCAACTACCAGAACCTGACGCCGGTGCTGGCCGAGGCCCTGCAACTGCATGGCGGGGGGCGGACGGCCCTCGTGGTCGACGCTGACCAGGCGCTGGCCAATGCACTTGCCGCCACGCTGCGGGAGGACGGCTACGAGGTGCAGACCGACACGAGCCTGTTCGCCGGGCTGCAGAAAGTGCGGACGACGATGCCGTCGCTCGACCTCGTAGTGCTGGCGTCGAATTCGACAGATGCGCCGCTGCCGGATGCGCTGCGGCAGATGCGAGCCGAGTTCCGCTTCGCGTCGACCCCGGTCGTCATCGTGGCCAAGCCCGGGACGCGCGAGATGGTCCGCGAACTCGTGGGCGCCGATCACCGCGTCACGCAGATTCTGCCGGATGCGGGCGCCGCTGCGCTGCGCAGGGCGATCGAACGCGTGTCGCACGCGGTGGGCGTGTCGGCCGTCACGCCCGAGACCGGTGCCGCGCTCGCGCTGGAAACGGCCCGCACGCTGCAATTGCTGGCCGTCTCCCGCAACCCGCTGTTCCCGCCGGCGTCCGTCGAGCCGGCCCTCATCGGTACGTTGACGACGGCGGACCCCGAGCTGCGCCTGGCCGTCGCGGCGGTGCTCGCGCACGTGTGCAGCGAAGCGGCCCAGGAGGCCCTGGCCCAGATCGCCCTGGATTCGGCGACGCCCGCGGAAATGCGCATCGCGATGTTCGGCGCTGTCGCCGAGGCCGGCAAGCTGTGCGGCAATCACCTGCCGGCGGGGCGGGTCGACGAGTTGATCGCGGTCGTCGAAAAGGAGCCCGACATGGCGCTGCGGACGGCCGCTTCCCAGGCGCTGGGCGCGCTGAACCTGCCGGCCAACAAGGGCAGCGAAATCATTCGAAACCAGTACGGTGGCTAGGAGCCGGGCATGATGGTTCTGCTGGGCGCATGCGTGTGGCTGCTGTGGCAGGGGGCCCCGGCCGCGGCGCCGATTCCGGTCGGATCCGGGCCGGAGCCGTCTCCCGCCCCGGTCTCCTGGGACATCGATTTCCAGTTCCGCGATCCGCAGCGGATCCAGGTGCAACTGCCCGGGCAGGCGCAGCCGGAGGTGTACTGGTACCTGCTGTACACCGCGACGAACCGCAACGACCGCTCCGTGCGGTTCTTCCCCATTTTCCAGCTCGTCACGGAAGACCTGACCGTCGTGGACACCGATACCGGCATCCACCCCCTTGTCTTCGATGCGATCAAGGAACGCCATCGCCGGACCTACCCCGACCTGGTCCATCCGACGAAGGCGATCGGCGACCTGCTGACGGGCGATGACAACGCGCGCGAGTCGGTCGCGATCTGGCGCGGCGTCGACCTGAACAGCACGAATTTCGCGATCTACGTGGCGGGGCTCAGCGGCGAAACGCGGGCCGTGCCGAACCCGGGCTTTGACCCCCAGGCCGGTCCGGATAACCCGCGGCATTTCACGCTGCGCAAGACGCTGGAGATCCGTTACCAGCTTCCGGGCTCGCCGGCGGCCCGGGCCGTGGTCGAGCCGCAGCGGGTAGACAGCCGCTGGGTGATGCGGTAGACTACTTGGCTCGACCCAGGTATTCAGGAATACGGATATGGCACATAAGAAAGGACAGGGCTCCAGCCGCAACGGGCGCGACAGCAACGCGCAGTACCGCGGCGTCAAGCTCTTTGCGGGCCAACAGGTGCGCACCGGCGGCATCATCGTCCGGCAGTGCGGCACGCCCTTCAAGCCCGGCGTCAACGTGGGACGCGGACGCGACGATACCTTGTTCGCCCTCGCGGACGGGGTCGTCGAGTTCCGCGGACGCTTCGTCTCGGTGCTGGCGGCGCCTGCCGGCGCCTAGCTGCGCGTGACCAGCCGAAATCAACGAGCGCAGCCGGCCGGCTGCGCTCTTTTCATGCGCCCGGGGGAAGGTGTTGCGCCTGGCGGGGCAGTCACGCTTCGGGCGGCCGTTCCGCCACGCGATGCACGAGCGTCGTGTCCGTCCCGCCGGGGGTTTGCGGCTGCCGCGAAGTGACGACCACGACCAGGTCGCCCGGCAGGACGAGCCGGCGGGCCAGCAACTCCGCGTCGAGCCGCTGGGCCATGATGTTGGGGTCAATCATCGGCTCGACGCGCACGGGCAGCACGCCGTACAGCAGGTTGAGCTGGCGGAAGACGCGTTCGCTGGAGGTCAGGCCCACCACCGGCATCGGCAGACGGTGCTTGGCCACCATGCGGACGGTCGCGCCGGTGGCCGTCCATACCGCCACGACCCGCGCGCCGAGATCCCGCGCCGCCTGCACCGCCGCGTGCGCCACGGCGCCGGTCGGCCGGTAGCGCGGCGCCAGCAGGCTGCTCTCCGTCACCGGCGGCTGCTGGTTCATGTAGTCGCCCGCCGCCGTCACGATCCGATTCATCATGTCGACCGCTTCCACGGGGAAGCGGCCGACGGACGTCTCCGCCGAGAGCATGACCGCGTCGACGCGCTCGAAGACGGCGTTCGCGACGTCGCTGACCTCGGCGCGCGTCGGCGTGGGGCTGTCCACCATGCTCTGCAGCATCTGCGTGGCGACGATCACCGGCACACCCGCTTGCTGGCAGCGCAGCACCAGGTCCTTCTGGATGAGCGGCACGCGCCAGAGCTCCGTTTCGACGCCGAGGTCGCCGCGCGCCACCAGCAGCGCGTCGGTGTGCGCGATCAGTTCATCGATGTGCTCGAGCGCTTCGAGCTTCTCG
>CAZVRR010000305.1:0-4888 GCA_964629745.1 uncultured Planctomycetales bacterium
AGGCTTTCATGGTGTTCCGCGTGTGCGGCGAGCAGGGGGCCGAACGCTTCCAGGCGGGCCGTGGCGGTCGTGATCGCCGCGTCGGCCTCGCTGAGCCGCTCCTGCAACTCGCGCCAGCCGGGCGAATCGAGCCGGTAGAGCGGCGTGCCGGCTTCCACCGCGTCGAGCTGGTGAACCAGCAGCTCGACGCGCCCCGGGAGCATCGTGCGGTACTCGCGGCGCGCGTTGGGCAGCAGCTCGAAGCGACCAGGAATCCGGAGGGTCTGCGCGACGGGGCGCTCCTCCACGCGGGCGAAGGTGATGCCCAGGTTGCGCTGCACGATCGGGGGAATGGCGATAGGGGTGCCGCCGTGGGCGTGGCCGGCATGCTCGTCGGCCGCGGCATGCTCGTCGTCGTCTCCGTGCGCATGTTCGTGGTCCGCGTCAGGCGCTTCATCGGCGTGGTCGTCTGGCGTGACGGCATCGTGCGCGGGCGCGGGTCCTTCCCCCGAGTGATCGTGGTCTTCCGCCCCGTGGTCATGGGCCGGGGGCGATGGCTTGGCCGCCGGTCGGGCGGCGCCCTGGGAAGCGGCGGTATCTGGTGCGCGGTCGCACCCGATCAGCAGCAGGGCCGCGAGCAGGGGCCAGGTGCGCCAGGGTGAACTCATGAGGGATCCTCCGGCTGTCGGCTCGTCTCAACGGGGGTGGCGGGTGCCGTCGTCACTGTTTCGGGGGCGCTGGGCTGGAGCAGCTCGCGCAACGGTCGGCCGGCCAGCCGTTCCAGCTCGATGCCGGCCAGCGCGCCGGCCTCCAGTGCGCCGACGTAGAGCGCGCGGGCGCTCAGGAACACGCGTTCCGCCTCCATGACCGAGAGGATCGGTGCGCGGCCCGCGCGGTAGGACTCGCGCGAAAGCTCCAGGCTTCGCTCCTCCAGCGGCAGCAATTCCTGCTCGTAGAACCGCGCCGTCGCCCAGGCCGTTTCGGCCCGCTCGCGTGCGAGCTGGGCGTCGAGTTTCAGCTCGAGGAGCAGCGCGGCGTGCTCGCGCTCCGCCTGCTGCCACAGGTACTCCGCCCGGGCCACCTGGGCCTGGTTCTGATCGAAGATCGGCAGCTCCATGCTCACGGTCGGCCCGACGATCACCTCCTGTGACTGGTCCGGCCGGCCCGCAATCTCTGGCGCCGTGAGCTGCCCGGCCCGCACCGATTCGCGCAGCGTGTCGGCCAGCAGGTTCTGGTACTCCGGCGGCCGGCGTTCCTCGCGTTCGAGCGAGACGCCGACCTCCACGGACTCGACGAAGCGCAGCCGTTCCTGCTGCCAGCGGGCGCGCGCGGCGGCGATGGACTGGTCGGCGGCCCGAAGATCGAGACGACTCCCACGCGTCACCTCCAGCAACTCGTCGAGGGCGGGGACCGTCAGCGGCACGTTCGGCAGTGCCTCGGACAGGACGAGGGACGGGCCAGGGTCGTCCAGACCGAGGAGCCGCGCGAGGTTGCTGCGGGCCTCGCTGCGCGCCAGGTCCGTCTGGCGCAAGGCGAGCTCACGCTCCAGGACCTGGGCGCGGGCAAGGTTCACGTCGATCTCACTGCCCGAGCCGGCCTGCTGCCGCGCGAGCGCCAGCTCGAGCAGATTCTGCGTGATCTGGAGATTCTCCCGGGCGATCTCGTCCGCCCGATCGGCCCGCACGGCCCGCACATAGGCGGCTTTCGCGTCGAGCGCCACGCCGCTCGCCCGGCGCGCCGTATCCAGAATCGTACGGTCGAGGTCACGCTCGGCCGCTCGCCGGCGCGCGGGGATCAGCCACAGGTCCGCGATGTTCTGGGCGAGGCTGGCTTCGAGGTTCGTCAGCCCGCCGCCGTCCGGCAGCCGGAGCGAGACGAACAGGGCCGGATTGGCCAGCAGTCCCGCCTGGACCACGTCGGCGCGGGCGATTCCGATCTCGTAGAAGTCCGATTGGAGACGGGGGTTGTTCAGCAACGCGATTTGCGCGGCCTCGTCGGCCGTGAGGCCGCCGGCCAGCAGCGCGTCGATCGCCGCAGCGGCGGCCGCTGCATCGTCCGGTCGCCACAGGCGGCCATGGCCCGTGGTCAGCGCGACCTCCTGCTGCAACCGGTCGTAGTCGGGCTGCGGATTCACCCGCGCACAGCCCGCAAGGGCCGCGCAGCCCGCGAGGGCTGCAATGCATCCATATCGTGTGTACAAGAGTTCACTCCCTGCCCTGGCCGTTGAATTCCAGCGGCGCCGGCGCGCACCGCGACTGCCGAGCGGCTAAGCAGGATTTTCAGATGAGAAGAGGAGTAGAAATGGGGAGCGGCGGCGCGGTCGGTTCGTACTCGTCCGCCGGTCGCATGACCCGCAGCGGAGCGGACGGCGGTACGATGGCCGCGGGCACCTCTGCGGGCGGCATGCGAAATTCATCCTGCGTTGCGAGGTCTGCGCCGTCCTGGTCGCTGCGACTGAGCCGGATGACGAGGTCCTGGGTGCAGGGGTCGCTGGCGCAATCCGATTCCGGCGCACAGCTTTGCGTCGGGCATTCGCAGCCATGCTCGATCAGCCGCGCATCACAGAGGACCGGCAGGACCAGTACGGTCCAGACAGTCATCAGGATGGCACAGGCCCGTCGCCGCATGCGATAACAGGCTAGTCGCGCGGCGGGCAATGTCAACCCGCGGTCCGAACGAAGGCGCCCGGGGCACGTGCGTTGACAGGGTCCGGTATTCGCGCTACTGTCCGCCGCGGACTTCGGAAGGGTGCGGGGCGTGCGGACGCTCGCAGGATCCCGGGTGGTCGGGCCGCCATCCGTCGAAACGCCAGGGGATTCGTCGCATGAGTGGGGTCATGACCGTAGCCGCGGCGCAGGCTCCACCGCTGGCGGGCGCGGTTCCGTTCGGACTGCTGCTGCTGGCATTAGCCATTTTTCCATTGCTGCCCCGCCTCGCGCACTGGTGGGAGCACAATCGGAACAAGCTTCTGCTGGCGCTGGTGCTGGCCGGGGTAACGCTGGCGTATTACCAGGCACGGGGTTCGGGCGTGGTACTGCACGATCCGGCGCTGGCGGCCTTACTCCAGGCGCTGGGGCTGTCGGTGGAGGTCCAGCCCGACGGCCACGCGGTCACCGCGCCGGGGGCCGCGACCACGGCTGGCGCCCTCGGCAACGCCCTGTTCGAGTACATCCCCTTCATCGTGCTGCTGTTCGCGCTGTACTGCGTCGCGGGCGGGATTGCAGTTTCGGGCGATATTCCCGCACACCCGGCGACCAACACCACGATCCTGGCCATCGGCGGCGTGCTGGCGAACCTGATCGGCACGACGGGCGCGTCGATGGTGCTGATCCGTCCGCTGCTGAACACCAACTCCGAGCGCCGGCACGTCGCGCATACGGTGGTGTTCTTCATTTTCATCGTGGGTAACGTGGGCGGCTGCCTGCTGCCGATCGGCGATCCGCCGCTGTTCCTGGGATATTTGCGGGGCGTGCCGTTCTTCTGGACGCTGCAACTGTGGAAGCCGTGGGCATTTGCGCTGGTGGTGCTGCTGGTCGTGTATTACGTGTGGGATCTGCGGGCGTATCGGCGCGAGGCCCCGCGCGACGTTGCGCGCGATGAGGCCATGGTGCGCGGCCTGCACGTGCGCGGGGTCGTGAACTTCGCCTGGCTGGCGCTGGTCGTGGCGGCCGTGGCGACGCTCGCGCCGGGATCGGGCTTCCTGGGTACGTCGTGGATTCCGCCCTTGTTCCTGCGCGAGGCGATCCTGCTGGCACTGGTGGCGCTGTCGTTCCTGACGACGCCAGCGGGACTCCGCGCCGCAAACCGCTTCAATTTCCATGCGATCGCCGAAGTCGCCGCCCTGTTCATCGGCATCTTCATCACGATGCAGGTCCCGCTGGAGATCCTCAGCGTGCGCGGCGCCGAGCTGGGACTCTCGCAGCCCTGGCAGTTCTTCTGGGCCACCGGCGGGTTGTCGGGCTTCCTGGACAATGCCCCGACGTACGCGGTGTTCTTCCAGACCGCCAACGCCCTGACCCACGCGCCGGGTCCGGGCATCGTGCAACTCCTCGACGGGAGCTTCATCCGGCAGGATCTGCTCGTCGCCGTGTCGCTGGGCGCGGTGTTCATGGGGGCGAACACCTACATCGGCAACGGGCCGAACTTCATGGTCAAGGCCATCGCCGAGCAGCGCGGTGTACCGGTGCCGGGCTTCTTCGGCTATATGCTCTACGCCGCGGCCGTGCTGCTGCCGCTCTACGTAGTCGTGACACTGCTGTTTTTGTGAGCGGGGCGCGGCACGTCACGGGCGTCAGCGGCTGAACGTGAAGACGGTCGGCTGCGCCACCAGGCGGTAGTCGCGCGTGCTCATGACGATGGAGTCTGTCAGAGAGCCGGCATTGAAGGCGATCCGTTCATTCTCGAGGCTCGAGGGATCGACGTAGAGGTCGAACGGCAGGATGGGTTGTCCGAACGGCGGCACCGCGCCGGGGGGCAGGCCGGTGCGTTCGAGCAGCTCCTGCGGCGTCGCGAAGCGCAGGCGCCTGGTGCCGAAGTGGCGCTTGATGGCCGCCGAGTCGAGCTGGCGTGCCGCGCTGAGAACGAACAGCCGGAAGTCCTCGTCAATCTTGAGCACGAGGGCCTTGCCGCCGACGGCCAGGTCCTCCCGGCGTGCGGCGGCCGACTCCTCCGACGTCCGCGTCGGCGCATGCTGCACTTCGCGGAACGCGATCCCTGCCCCCTGGAGCAGCGTGCGGATACGGTTCAAGACGTCGTCGGGCATCACGGCTGGTCCTGCGGCGGTGTCGCAGGTTGCAGTGTACCAGCGGCGCTGGCGGCTCGCGCAGTGTGCCACGGTCTGCGGTCGCTCGCGTCGGGTGCCACCTATCTGAAGTCAGAAGTCAATGCGCATTCCCTGCGAACGCGCCGT
>CAZVRR010000306.1:0-4887 GCA_964629745.1 uncultured Planctomycetales bacterium
GCCGCTCTGGCCCTCGGTGCCGCGCGAAATTCACTTCGCGAGACATTCTCTTTCTGGCAAAATGCACCGGGAACGCTCGTCCGCCGCGCCGTCGCGAGGAGTAACCATGCACTCCGTAACGAAGAGACCGTCCACGCCAGTGGGGACGTCCATCCGCGCATTCCGGGTCGCCTTCCAACTGGCGCGATGCCCGCATACCAGCGTGCACGATCGGGCGGAGATTTCACCGGGGTTCCTTGGATGCCGTGTCCTGTTCGCGCTGCTCTTCGCGAGTACCGCGTGGGCGGCGGCCGATAGCGAGACGGCCACGGCAGCGTTTCAGCGCCGTTACCCGCGCACCCGGTTGTACCAGGTCGATAAGAGAGTTCTGCGAATCTACGGATCGGCCTTCGGCGGCGGAATGTCCCCGGAAGCGACCGCTGGGAAGTTCGTCCAGGAGTTCGCCCCCCTGCTCGGCGTCGCACCCGACGAGCTACGGCCTGGCAATTCGTTCAACGACGTGCTCAACCAGCCCGTGCTCTACGAGCCAGAAACCCAGGGCTATCGCTTCCAGCTCTTCTACTACCGCCAGCACCACCGGGGCATCCCGGTCTTTCGCTCCGAGCTGCGCCTGCTTGTGCGAAACGAGCCGGGTTATCCGCTCGTCCTGGCCTCCTCCACGCTGCGAAATCTCGGCGCGTCTGAACTGCCCGACTGCGCGCCCGGTGCGCCGGCCGCCGAGCTGGCCTGCGCGGCGGTGCGGCGGGTGGCGCCTGGGCTGGTGAATTTCGAGCCCGCGGAGTACGTCATCTGGGCAGGTGCGGGAATGGAAGCGGCACCGCCGGCTCTCGCGGTGCAGGTGGTCGCCGACAACGGCGGGCGCCTGATGAACGGGCGCGAAAAACGGCTCTTCCTGGTGGATGCAATCTCCGGCACGATCCTCCACGATGAGGACCTCATCCTGCGTGCGGACATCACGGGCAGCGTGAAGGCCCGCGCCACCGCCAACTTCCACGCCGAGCCGTGCGATTTCGAGATTCTCGTTCCGATGTCCTACGCGCGCGTGACGGCCGGTGCGGCCACGGCCGACGCCGACGCGAGCGGCAACTTTGTCCTGCACGTCGCCAGCAGCGATCCGGTCGCGGTGAGCTCGGAGGTGCGTGGCCAGTGGTTTGACGTGGACAACATGGCGACCCCCGACTCGGTGCTGACGCAGGTCGTCACGCCGCCTGGCCCGGTCACGTTCATTCACAACCAGGCGGGCGGGCAGTACACGAGTGCCGAAGTGAACGCCTACATCCAGGCGAACCTCGCGCGCGAGACGATCCTCGCCGCCAACCCACTGTACCCGACGATCCACTCGCAGACCGGGTACCGGATCGAGGTCAACCACGACTGCGGCTGTGATGCCGGCTACGGCGGCGACACCATCGGCTTCTGCGCCGCGGTGACAGGGTGCAACAATACGGCGTTCGGGCAGTTTGTGCATCACGAGTACGGTCATCACCTCGTGGCGATGGGCGGGGCCAGCGGTCCGCAATACTCCGAAGGCATGGCCGATTGCCTGGCCGTACTCGTGACCGGGCTTTCGACGTTCGGCATCGGCGTATTCGACTGCATCACCGCGCCGCGGGATGCCGAGAACGACCTGCCGTACCCATGCTCCTGGGATCCGCACGAATGCGCCCAGCTCCTCTCGGGCTGCATCTGGGAAACGCGCGAGCTGCTCAAGCAATCAGAGCCGGAGGGCTACCACCAGATCATCCGCGACCTGACGATCAACTCCGTCCTGCTGCACGGCTCGGGCGACATCACGCCCGCGATCACGATCGACTTCCTCACGCTCGATGACGACGACAGCGATATCCTCAACGGCACGCCGCACTACGTGGAAATCGACACCGGTTTCGGCCTGCACAACATGCCCGCGCCGCCGCTGGAAGTGGGCCTGCGGGTCACGCCGGCCGAGCCGCAGGACTGGTTCGGACCGGTCGGCGGGCCGTTCTTGCCCGACAGCGTGACCTTCGCCGTGACAAACGTCGGTCCGACCGCGATTGATTTCGCGGTGACCGCGACGCAAGCCTGGCTGGCGCCGGTGCCGGCGGCAGGCAGCCTGGGCGCAGGCGATACGGTCGACGTCGTGGCGGATTTGACCGCGGCGGCGGCAGAGCTGCCCGCGGGCGCGTTCGTCGACGCGCTGACGTTCACCAACACGACCGATCACTGGGGCGACACGACGCGGGACGTGGTCCTCTACGTGGGCGGCCCGCGGCGCAGGTACCGGTGGGATCTCGAGGCCGATCCGGGATGGGCGCGCGAGGGGCTGTGGTTCTTCGGCGTGCCGGCCGGCGGCGGCGGTCCATGGGGCTGGGAAGATCCGATCGCCGGCCACACGGGCGAGAACGTGCTGGGTTACAACCAGGCCGGCAACTACACGAACCAGATGCCGCCGCGGAACCTGACCACGACGCCAATCGACTGCAGTGAGCTGACCGACGTCTCACTGCGGTATTGGCGCTGGCTGGGCGTGCAGGCGGCCCCGAACGACCGGGCGGCCGTGGCGGTCAGCTCCGATGGAAGCATCTGGCACACGATCTGGCAGAATCCCGCGGAACACATCGGCGACCACGTATGGGTGCACGAAGAGTTCGACATCAGCGACCTGGCCGACGGGCAGCCGGGGGTGCAGGTCCGCTGGACGATGGGTCCGACCAATCCCGAGATCGTATTCTGCGGGTGGAACATCGATGACGTGGAGATCTGGGGCGTGCCGGCAACAAGTTTCGCGGCCGGCGATCTGAATTGTGACGGCGCGGTCAATGCGTTTGACATTGATGCATTCGTGCTGGCCCTGACCGACCCCGCGGCATACGCAGTGGCGTATCCCGATTGCGACATCAGACTGGCCGACTTGAATGCCGACGGCACGATCAACGTTTTCGATATCGATCCGTTCGTGGATGCGCTGACGCGGAGACGGGCAGCCCACGGGGAATAAAACGCATAAACAGGTTGACTTTGTCCCCACTCGCCGCTACCCTGCACGCAATCGGCCAGCACGTTGATTCATCCAAACCGCCTCGAGTCTGGCCGAGCTGGTGGGGCAAGTTGCGGCTTGACCTGCCGGGCTCAGGTTAGGGACGGATGGCCAGTCGGAGCGAGCTCCGTCCCTGACCTCGCCTCGCGTGCCGCCCCCGCGCTTCCCATCCTGGCCGCCGGACGTACCTCGTGTAGAACACCGCCGGCGTCGAAAGCGGCAGCGCCGCGGAGCGAGCGACGCCGACTAGGGCGGCGCGCGCCACGCCTGGCCCTGCTCGGGCTTGCCCCAGGCTTCGTACAGCTCCGCCAGCGCGGTGCGCGCCGTGAGAGTGCGCGTGTGGGACGGGCCCAGCGCTGCGACAAGCTCCGCGTGCGCCTGCGACAACGAGCGCTCCGCCGCGTCATATTCCCCCAGCGCGGTCTCGCACCGGCCCAGGTTGAGCTGGGCGACGGCGAGCATCCAGTGACCCGCCGGCAGATCGCGGCGGAATCCGTCCAGCGCGTCGCGCAGCAGCGGCTGCGCCTCCGCCGGCGCGCCGCGTTGCAGGAGCAGCAGGCCCAGGTTGCTCATCACGATCAGCGTGTCCTGGTGCTGCTCGCCGTTGATCTCGCGCCGCAGCGCCAGCACCCTGCGGTAAATCGGCTCGGCTTCATCCAGCCGGCCCATGCGGCGCAGGGCCTGGGCCAGGTTGTTCTGGTAGCTGAGCGTGACGGGGTTGCGCTCGCCCAAAGCCTGCGTGGCACGCTCCACGACGGTGCGGTGCAGCGCGAGAGACTCCTCTTCCTGCCGGAGACTCGCGAGCACGCCCGCCAGCAGGTCCAGTGACAGCAGGGTATCGGGATGGCCCTCCCCGTAGAGGGTTTCCTTGCCGGCGATGACCTGGCGCAGCAGTGCGGCGGCTTCGTCGTAGCGGCCGAGCGTGTCGAGCGTTTCCGCTTCGATGCTGCGCGCCATCAGCGCGATCGAACTTGTCGCGCCATGCGCGCTCTCCGCGCGCTGGGCCGCGTCGTGAGCCGCCGCCAGCGACTCGTCGAGCTGCCCCATGCTCTCCAGCATGTCCGCCAGGCTGCACAGCGACTCGAGCGTATCGGGGTGCGTCGGGCCGAGTGAGAGGTGCTGTGCCGCCAGGACGAGCCGGATGTCGGCCACAGCTCCCTCTTCATCGCCTTCGAGCTGGCGGGCCAGCGCCAGCACGCTCTGCGTGGACAGCGTGTCGCGATGCGCCGGGCCGAGAAGTGCGGCGCGCTTCTGGAAAGCTTCGCGGAGCAGCGCCTGGCCGCGCTGCAGCTCCCTGGCCTGCAGGACGGCGACGCCGTAGTTGTGCAGCACGGTCAGGGCATCGGCATCGTCCGCCGTGCCCAGCGAACGGCGCAGCTCCCAGGCGCGCTCCAGCTCGCGGACGGCCTGCGGGTACCGCGCCACCTGCGTATACGCCTGCCCCAGCACGGCGCGGACGGCGGCCTCGACGTCCGGCCGATCCGCCAGGGCCTGACGCGCCTTATCCGCCGCCGGATCGAGCATCTCGGCCACCGTCACGTCATGCCCGCGGGCGAGCGCCGGATCGATCGCGCCGAACATGTCGGAGACGAACTGGAGCGTGGCCTGCGATTTGGCCCCCTCGTCACGCGCCTTCCGCTCGCTCGACTCGGCTTCCTGGCGCGCCTGCTCGGCGACCCGCTTGGCCTGGGCCTCGGCATCGCGCGCCAGCACCGCCGAACGCAGGCCGACCAGTGCCGCACCCAGTCCCACAACCAGCGCGAGCAGCACGACCGCCGCACTCGCCACGCCCACGCGGTGCCGGCTGACGAACTTGCGCACGCGGTAGGCGGTCCCCGGCGGGGCGGCGAGCACGGGGTCGCCGGCCCGGT
>CAZVRR010000307.1:0-4887 GCA_964629745.1 uncultured Planctomycetales bacterium
GTGTACCTGCCTTCCGTGCCGGACGCGCGGGCGGCCCGTTCGGTCGCGCCGGTCGAGGCCGCCGCATCCGGCTCGGAGACCGTGATCGTCTGTGAAGACGATCCGCCGGTGCGAGTCCTGACGGCGGAGATCCTGAAGCAGGGGGGATACACCGTGCTCGTGGCGGAGGACGGCCCGCACGCGCTGCGGCTCGCTGCCGAGCACGCCGGCCCCATCCAGCTCCTCATCACCGACGTGATCATGCCGGGGATGAACGGCCGGCAAGTGTGCAAGGCGCTGACCCAGGTGCACCCGGAACTCGCGACGCTGTTCGTGTCCGGCTACCCGTCGGAGGCGATCGCCCACCACGGCGTGCTGGACGCGGACGTGAATTTTCTCGAAAAGCCCTACAGCCGGCGGCGCCTGCTGCAAAAGGTGCGCGAGATTCTGGACGCGGTCCCCGCCGCGTTGACGGTCGCGGCCGGAGCGGGTCCCGCCCAGCGCTAGCAGCGCAGCGCGGGGGGAACTGGGAATCGCCGGACGCCCCGGGTAGGATACGCCACGTGCGCACTCGAGGGGTGCCGTGTGCTCTGTGGCGGGATCACGCATGCCGGATGAGGGAACTTATCTCCTCGAAACGCCGGAGAACGTCGAGCTGAGCTTCGAGCTGGCGGGGCCGGGGTCGCGCTTCTGCGCCGTGCTCATCGATTGGCTCATGCTCTGGCTCATTTTGCTGGCGCTGTACCTGGTGGGGTGCAGCGTCGGTCTTTTCGAGCTGCTGCCGGGGGAGGAAGAGGAGCCGCAGAGCGAGTGGCTGGACTGGCTCAACGCGGTCATGGTGGGCCTGGTCGCGCTCGTGGTGTTCGGCTACTGGTTCTGTTTCGAGATGCTGATGCACGGGCAGACCCCGGGCAAGCGCAGCCTGAAGCTGCGCGTGCTGCGCGACGACGGCACGCCGGCCACCCCGCGCGACCTGGCCATTCGGAACTTCGTGCGGCTCGTCGACATCCTGCCGGGCTGTTACGCCGTCGGCGGACTCGCCTCTCTGCTGCATCGGCAGCACAAGCGGCTGGGAGATCTCGCGGCCGGCACGATCGTCGTCAAGGAGGGCGAGCTGGACTACCGGGCCAAGGCCGACGCGAAGTCCGTGGCGGCGGCCCGGCCCGTCGAGATCACGAACCCGGTACTGAGCGCGGAGGAACTGCGGCTGATCCGCGGCTTCCTCGCACGCCGGTCCGAGCTGCTTCCGGAAGCGCGGGCGCACCTCGCTGCGGAACTCGGCCGCCGTCTGCACGAGAAGCATGGCGGCCGCTACGAGGACGGCGAAGACTACCTGTTGCGCCTGGCGGAGAGTCGCCATTTCGAGTCTTGAACATCTCGTCGGTGAGCGACGTCCGGCGTGGCAGCGGCTGGGCCGGCTGGTGGAGCACGTCTATCGCCACGGCGCGCGGCGGACGAAAGGTGCCGAGCTGAACGAGATGCTTCATCTCTACCGCGATGCCTGCGCCGATCTGGCACGGCTGCGCGTGCTGGGGGCCGACCCGGACCTCGTGCGCGAAGTGAACCGCACGATCACCCGTGCGCACGCGCAGATCTACCAGGGCCGCGAGCGGCCGCAGACCGGGCTGCGGACCTTCTTCCGCGTGCAGTACCCGCGTCTGTTTCGCCGCACGGCCCGGTACTCGCTGGTGAGCCTCGCCATCACGACCGCGTTTGCGGCGATGGGGTTCTTCACCGTGCAGCAGCATCCGGACGTGGTGGCTGACATTCTCGGCGGCCCGCCGACCGAGTTCCGCGGCACCAAGACCGGCGCGGAGTTCAGCGCGCGATTCCAGCAAGTGGCGGCCCCCGTGCTGTCGAGCGTCGTCACGACGAACAACATCGTCGTCGCGCTGAACGCGTTCGCCCTGGGCCTGACGTTCGGGGTGGGCACGGTATACGTGCTGATCGTCAACGGCAGCATGGTCGGCGGGTTTGCCGGGGCCTATGCGCGCAGCGGAGCGGCCGCCGAGTTCTGGCTGACGATTCTCCCGCACGGCGCGCTCGAGCTCAGCGCGATCGTCATCGCCGGCGGGGCCGGGCTGATGCTGGGCCATGCGCTCTGGTGCCCCGGGCAGCGCACGCGCCGCCGGGCCCTGCGCGAAGCCGCAGCCGAAGCCGTGCAACTGGTGCTGGGGCTGATTCCGGCGTTCCTGGTGGCGGGCTTCTTCGAGGGGTTTGTCACGCCCAGCGCGGAGCTGCCCCCCGGTCTGAAAGCGGGGCTCGGCGTGTTCGTCGCCCTGGTGTTCTGGCTGTACCTGCTGCTTGGGGGGCGTGCCCACACGGCCACCGACCCGTCCGCCGGCCCGGCACGCCCCTGACGGCGCGGCCGCGTCACAGGCGCCGATCCTGCTTGAGCCGGAGATAGTGGTTGATCACGCTCGGCGTGAGCAGGCGGGGTGCGCATTCGAGCACATCGACCCCGTGGCGGCGCATGTGCGCCAGGGCGGCGGCGCGTCGCTCGAGCGATTCGCAGGCGACCGTCTTGGTGAAGCAGTCCGCCGCCTCATGCACGCGAGCCCGGGCCAGGGCCTCGACCTCAAGGTTGCGGAACACGACGCACAGCGGCAGGTGCTGGCGCGCGAAGCGGGCGGTGTGTGCCAGCAGCGCCGCCGAGGCAGCGCGATCGATCACGTCGGTAAAGATGACGATCAACGATCGCTTGCGATAGCGCAGTGCCAGGAAGCGGCAGGCGCGGTCGTAGTCCGGTTCGGTCAGCGTGGGCTCCAGGCGGTAGAGGGCCTCGTTCAGGCGCCGCAGCGCGCCGCGGCCGCGCGCGGGCGGCACGTACGACTGGATCCGTTCATCAAAGGCCAGCAGTCCGATCGCATCACCCTGCTTCATCGCCACGTAGGTGAGCAGCAGGGTGGCGTTGATCGCGTAGTCGAGGCGCGCCACGCCGTCCACCTCGGTGGTCATCAGCCGGCCACAGTCGAGCAGCACCAGGATGTTCTGGTTGCGCTCCACTTCGTAATCGCGGGTGACCAGGCGTCCGCGCCGCGCCGTGGCCTTCCAGGCAATGTCACTCCAGTCATCGCCGACGACGTATTCGCGGAGACTGGCGAACTGGCGGCCGCGCCCGCGCTGCTGGGCAGCACGCAGCCCGAGTTCCGCCGCGCGGTTCCGCCGCAGTGCCAGCTCGTAGCGCCCCAGGTTCGCCACGTTGGGGTAGACCTTCACGTGGCTGCGGACGTGGATGCGGTGCTGGCGCAGCAGCAGCCCCAGCGGCGATTCGTAGCGCAGCCAGGTATCGAGGAATTCGTGGTGCCCACGGCGGGTCGGACGCACGTGGTAGCGCAACTCGGCGTGCGTGCGCGGCCCGAGCACGCCGGTCACGCGGGCCGGTTCGCGCACGATTGACGCCGGGACATCGTCGGCGAGCGTGAGCCGCACAGTCGTGCGACTGTTGTTCCGCACGTCCCAGCCGACCAGGTTGCGCCCACCCAGGGAAAGAAACGCCGGCAGCACGCGCTCGACCTGTAGCTGGTGCGGGTGCGGCGTCAGCAGCGCGTCGAACGCAACCAGCGCCAGCAGCGCGAGGTCCAGCGACAGGCCGACAGCCAGCCCGCCGGCGCCGCGCCACAGCAGCATGACCGCCGCGGGCAGCACCAGGAGCAACAGCAGCTTGCGGGTTGGCAGGAACATCGTGTGCCGCTCGAGCGCCGGCCCTCAGCGCGGAACGTCCACGCGCTCGAGGACCTGGCGGATGCACGCGTCAGCGGTCAGGCCTTCGATCTCGGCTTCCGGGTTCAGCACGATCCGGTGCCGCAGCGCCGGGGCCGCCAGGTCGCGGACGTCATCCGGCGTCGCAAAATCGCGGCCGCGCAGCACGGCCAGCGCCTTGCTGCCCTGGAAGAGCATCACCGCGGCGCGCGGGCTGGCGCCCAGGGCGATCGCCGGGAAGCCGCGCGTGGCCCGCACGATCGCGGTGACGTAGCCCATCACATCGGGCGCCACCTGCACGGCGGCGATGGCCTCGCGGGCCCGGCCCAGTTCAGCCGTGTCCGTGACGGGGCTCACGCCGAACGTTTCAGCGCGGGCCGCGTCGAACCCGCGCTGGTGGCGCTCCAGGATTTCCTGTTCCTGGGCCGCCTCGGGATACCCGACCAGCGTTTTGAACATGAAGCGGTCGAGCTGCGCTTCGGGGAGCGGATAGGTGCCCTCGTATTCGATCGGGTTCTGCGTGGCGAACGCGGTGAAGACCGGGCTGAGCGGCCGGGTATCGCCGTCGACCGAGACCTGGCGTTCCTGCATCGCCTCGAGCAGGGCGGACTGCGTCTTGGCCGGGGCGCGGTTGATTTCGTCCGCCAGGAGCAGGTCGCAGAAAATCGGGCCCGGCCGGAAGGCAAAGGTGTTCGCGTCGCTGCGAAAGACGTTCACGCCGACGATATCGGCGGGCATGATGTCCGGCGTGAACTGCACCCGCCGGAACTCGCCGCGCACCGCCAGGGCCAGCGCCCGGACCAGCAGCGTCTTGGCCGTGCCCGGCGGGCCCTCCAGGAGCACATGTCCGCCGCTCAGCACCGCGACCAGCGCCTCGTCGAGCACGGCGGACTGCCCGACGACGACGTGCGCGGCGGCAGCCCGGAGGTCGTGCGCAACGTGGGCAGCGCGCGCCAGCAGTTCGTTCGTGTCGGACGGGGACGTCAGCGGTTCACCGGCCATGCTCCAGTCGCTCCAGTTCGCGTTCCAGTTGCTCGCAGGCCCTTAGCAGTTCGGTCACCCGCGGCCGTTTTGCGGCGGGCGCCAGCGCGGCGACGCGTGCCGCACTGCCGCGCCCGGCGAGCGCCGCACACAGTGTCGGCTCATCCGTTCCGATGGGCAAACCGACCGCCCGGCACAGGCGCGCACGGTAGTGCTGCCGGAGGG
>CAZVRR010000308.1:0-4870 GCA_964629745.1 uncultured Planctomycetales bacterium
ACGGGCTTATCGCCCACAAGGACCTGAACCTTGCGCGTCTGCCAATTCCGCCACAGCCGCGTGGCCGGACCCGCCCGGTTGTCAAAACCTGGCAAGATCCTCATGATACGGCAATCCCACGGGTCGTCAAGGCGGCCGCACGGGCCGTCGCCCGCCGCGCGGCTCCGCCGGCCCCCGTGGTCGTGGAAAGACCTCCTGCATGACGCGCAACTCCGGTGGCGACCTGTTCCAGCCGCGACAGGCGAAACGCCGCGTCGTCGTGACCGGCCAGGTCGGTGTCGACAAGAAGCCGTTTCTCGAGCGCGTCGCCCGCCTGGCCGAGGCACGCGGTGACGCCGTCCGGCTCTTCCACGTCGGCGACATGATGTACGCCGAGGCGTCCGACGTGCGCCGCGGCCGCATCCTCGACCTGCCGCGGGCCCGGCTCGACGCCCTGCGCCGCAGCGTGTTCAAGGACGTGCTCGCCCAGGTCGACACGCCGGCGACCGTGATCGTCAACACGCACGCGTCGTTCCGCTGGAAGCACGGGCTGTTTCCGGCCTTCGACCACGACCAGATGCTCGCCCTGGATGCCGACCTGTACGTCACGCTCGTCGACAACGTCGACGCCGTGCACGAGCGGCTGCGGCGCGAGCACGACCTGCCGCACACGCTCAAGGACATCCTGGTCTGGCGCGAGGAGGAGATCCTGGCGACGGAGGTGCTGGCCAGCGCGGTGCGCGGACACGGGCACTTCTATGTCGTGGCGCGGGGGGTGGACGATGCGGCGCTGCAATCGCTCTACCGCCTGATCTTCCGGCCGGGCATCAAACGCGTCTACCCGTCGTTCCCGATGACGCACGTGATGGACCTGCCCGATACGCTGGCCGAGATTGACGGCTTCCGCGCCGTGCTGAACGAGCACTTCATCACGTTCGATCCGGGCGACCTCGATGAAAAGCGGCTGCTCTTCGAAGCCGGAGCGGCGACGCAGCGCGGCGAGACGAGCTTCACGATTCCCGTGCACGGCCGCGCCATCGAGTTCAACGTCTCCGACGTGACGAGCGTGGCGCGCGACATCGATGCCCAGATCTACGCCCGCGACTTCAAGCTCATCGACCAGTCGGACATGATCATCAGCTTCATCCCCGAGCTGCCCACCGGGAAACCGGGCATCTCCAGCGGCGTCGAGCGCGAACTCCAGCACGCCTGGGAAACGACCAAGGAGGTCTACGTGGTCTGGCAGCCGCGCGTTGAACCCTCGCCCTTCATCACGGAAACGGCCACGCGCGTGTTCCCGTCGGTCCAGGCGGCGCTGGAGTTCTTCCAGCAGAAGGGCTACATCGCCGCGTTCCAGCCGTCGCTGTTCCGCGCGGGCCCCCCGGAGCGCGACCGCGTCGGCTGAGCGCGGGCACGCGCTTCAGCGGTTGATCTGCCGGAAGCCCCGGCGGATGACGACCAGCAGGTGGTAGATGCCTGCGCCCAGCGCGATCCAGCCGGCTGCCAGGAAGGCCTGCAACGCGATCAACGCGGCCTCCCAGTCGGCGTTCTGCGGGCAGTGTGGCCGGAGCACTTCGCTCAGGAGCATCAACAGGCCTGCGGCCCACACGGCGGCGCCGAGCGCGCCCGCCCGTCCCGCCAGCGCCAGGTTCGGCACGCGGCGCATCAGGCGCACCACGCCCCGCAGGAACGCGACAACCGGCAGCGTGGCCCAGGCGCACAGCAGGACCACCTGCAACGTGCGCGGCAGGTAATACGCGGCGACGCCCAGCGCCACGAGGACCAGGCCCACGACGAGCCCGGCGCGGATCAGAACGCGCTGGTGAAAATACTTCGCCTCGTAATACGCGACCGAGTAGCGCCGTGTCAGCAGCACCATGCCCATGGTGCCGATCAATGGAAAGACCATCACGCCGGCGTAGACGCCGTCCCAGGCGCCGCGGATGGCCTCCACCGCGTCGCCCGCGCGCACGACCATGCCCACCACGGCCGCGACCATGATCAGTCCAGCGACCATGCCGCCATACTGCACCAGGCGCGCGGCCTCTTCGAGCCGCTCAACCTCGGCCCGGTCGGAATAGATGAGGTAGTCACCGTAGACCGAGTCAGAGCAGGGATGCCCGCAATGCGTGCAGGGGCCGCCGACGGACAGGCCCTGGATACTCATCCCGCAGCGAATGCAGCGCAAGTCGGCGACGACGTGGTCGTCGAGATCAACCGGAGCCGATGCAGTCTGGCGCGTCCGCGTGAACATGAATGACCCCAACCCGCTGCGAATGGCCAATTTCAGTCGGCCGCGGCACACGATAGCGGCGTTTGCCGACGGGCACAAGGGCGGCCAGGCTGGTGTCAGGTGCGCTTCATTTCGTCTTCGAAGGCGACCAGGTTGTTCGCGGCGCGCTCGGCTTCGATCCGGGCGATCCGGCCGTCGCGCAGCAATTGGGCCAGTGAGCGTTCCATGGTCGTCATGCGCTGGCCGGTTTCGTCGCGCGTATTGATCTGCATCAGCGAATACAGGTGTTCGGGCTTGACCTGGCGGATCAGGTTGGCCACGGCCGGCGTATTGTTCAGGATTTCCATGCCGGCAATGCGGCCGCGGCCGTCTTCGCGCTGGATCAGCTTCTGCGAAATGATGTAACGCAGTCCGAGGGCCAGTTGCTGGGCGACCTCGGCGGTGCGATTGGGCGGGTACATGTCGAGCAGCCGCGTGATCGTGCCGGTGGCATCGCGCGTGTGGATGCCCGAGAAGACCAGGTGACCGGTTTCCGCGGCCGTCAGCGTCCAGCTGGCGGATTCCTGGTCGGTCATCTCGCCGACGAAGATCACGTCGGGGTCTTCACGCAGGCAGTCGCGCAGGCCGCGCTCGTAGTTCGGCACGTCGCGCCCGACGGCGCGCTGGGAGATCATCGCGATCTCGCTCTCGAACTCGTACTCGATCGGGTCCTCCAGCGTGATCACGTGGCACGGGCGATGGTGCACGATGTGGTTCACCAGGGCGGCGATCGTCGTCGATTTGCCGACGCCGGTCGTGCCCGTCACGAGCACCAGCCCCTGGCCCAGGTTCACGATGTCCTGCCAGACGCGGTTCGGGAACCCGATGAACTCCACCGTGGGCGTGCTCGTATCCAGGCCGCGGATGGCCATGGCGTGACCACGGTGGTCGATAAAGACGTTCACCCGGTAGCGCAGCCCCTCGATCACGCGCGACGCATTCACGCTGCGTTTGAGCCGCAATGTCTCAAGCTGCACGTCATCCAGCAGCGTGCGCGCCAGCCGCAGCACCGTCGCATCGTCCAGCGCATGGCCGGCCGTCATTTTGAGCTGGCCGTCCACGCGGTAGCAGGGCGGGCGACCCACCTTGAGATGCATGTCCGTCACGCGGGCCGTGCCCTGGCGTTGAAACAGCTTGAGCAGGTCGAGCATGCTCAGCGCGCGCGTCTCGCTCGCGACATAGATCTTTTCGGCGAGCGCGCTGGGCTGCGACATCCTGGAACCGGCCCCCGTCCCGACTAGCGCCGCGCGTTGTCGCGCAGCCAGTTTTCCAACGCCGCACGGCGGAACGAATACCGTCCGGGCCGGGCGTATCCTTTCGTCACGAGATCCGAGCCGGAGTCGATCATCACCGGGATCAGCTCGTCCCCGCGCCCCGTCCCGAACAGACCCTCCGGGCGCAGGACGGAGCCCTGGCCGCCACCGCCGTCGATGGGCGACAACCGGACGCCGCGTGACTGGAGCAGGTTTGCGAACTCCTGGCGCGCCGAGCTGTTGGACAGGTCGATCAGGACGTTGCGCCCGCCGCCGGGATCCAGCACTCCCAGCCCGTCGTTCTGGAGCGTGTTGAACGCGAGCTCCACGTCGCTCTGCCCGAGCACATCCGAGATTGGCACGTTGCGCAGGATTCCGGCCTGGTCGGCCCAGCGCCGCATCGCCTCCGTGACCAGTTGCTGGGGCCGCAGCGTGCGCCGCTCGCGCGTGACCTCGTCGAGCGCTTCGACCAGGCCGCGGTCGAGCAGGAAGACCTGGAAGCGGTCGGTGCCGCGCTCGTAGAACATCCCGAAATTCCAGGTGCCGCGCTTGCTGAGGGTCGCCACGGGACTGTCGACGGTAAAGCTGCTCTGCCGCCCGCCCTCCGCGACGCCGGCGCGCAAGCGGCCATAGCCCAGGCCGATGCGAACGCGCTTCAGCTCCGGCGTTTCCGCCAGCTCCGACAGCACCGTCTTGCTGGCGGCGTCGATGACCACGGCCGTGTAGGGCTCGCTGTCGCCGAGCTGCAGCTTGAGCGACGAGCGGATGCCGGTGCGCAGCAGCGTCTGGGCGGGATACGCGTCATCGACGCGACAGGGCTCCCATGGCCCGCTGTCCTGGGCCGCGTGCTCCGCGTCGCCGCGCACCTCCAGCACGCGCGCCACGAGCGTGGGGGCAGGCGCTGTCGCGGGGACCGTCGTCGGCGCGGCCGTCGGCTGCGCCGGCGACCAGGCCGCGGCGCAAACCATGACCACGCCAGGGACGGCCAGTCGGCCGGGCCGCCGGATCGTGCGGTTCATGCTGGGCTCCTTGCGCTGGTGCCGCGGGTCGAATGGCCCCGCGGTGGTGCTCGATTATCCGGCGGGCGCCGACGGCGTCAATCCGCGGCCGGCCCACGGCCTGGTCCGGCGCTGTCGCGGGACGCCTGGAGGCTCGTATAATGCCCCGTTCTGCCGGCGTGCGGCCTGCCCGGGCTGTGGCACGGTGGTGCGCCGGATGTCACGGAGTCACCAATGAGACGCTGTTGGTTCGCCTGCGTGCTGCCCCTGTCAGTCCTGGCCGGCTGCCCCGTTACGGACGAGTCGGCGGTGACAGCCAGGATCGCGACCAGCACGACGCAGGGCACCCCGCCGCTGCAGGTCGTCCT
>CAZVRR010000309.1:0-4843 GCA_964629745.1 uncultured Planctomycetales bacterium
CCTGCCCGCCCACCACGCTGGGCGCTTACGGCTGCGCGGGCGTGGCGCTCGAGCCGGGCGGCTTGGCTGCGAACGTGCGCGGCCAGGGCATGTTCGCCGCCAGCTTCACGCGCAACAGCAGCAGCGCCGTCTCGAGTTGCGGATCCTTGTCTTCCACCGCGACCGGATCCGAATCCAGCAGCTTGATCTGCTCTTCGGTCAGGAGCGGGGGCTCCTCGTCCGGATCCTCTTCCTCGCCCTTGAGCTCGGCAAGCGCCTTCTCCCGGTCCTCTTCGCTCGTCGCGGCCTGCGAAGTGCCCTCATTGTGAATGATCAGCGAATCGTTCTCGCGTTTCAGGACCTGCCGGAACTCCTTGGGCGTCAGCTTCACGTCGATGTCCGGGCCGACGCCCCACGTCTCCGCATCCGGGGCCTTGTGCGGCGAACGGCCGCTGGGCAGGTAGTACAGGGCGGTCGTGAGCTTGAGCCGCGCTTCGTTGCCCAGCGAGAGCACGCGCTGCACGCTGCCCTTGCCGAACGTGCGTTCGCCCAGCACGACCGCGCGCTCATGGTCCTGGAGGGCCCCGGCCAGAATTTCCGACGCGCTGGCGCTGCCTTCATTCACCAGCACCACGATCGGCACGTCGATCATGTACGGCTCTTCCGTGGCGCGCAAACTCGTCCGCGCCTCGCGCCGCCCGCCGGTGGATACCACTTCGCCGTCGCGGACGAACGTGCTCACCGTCCGCACGGCCACGTCGAGCAGGCCGCCGGGGTTGTGGCGCACGTCGAGGATCAGCCCGCGCATGCCCTGCCGTTCGGCCGACTTGAGGGCCTTGACCAGTTCGTCGTGCGTATCCGGGTGGAAGCCGCTCACGCGGACGTACGCGACCCCGCTCTCCTCGTCGAGGATGTAGCTCCAGCTCTGCGGGTCGTAGGGCAGCCGCGTGACGCCGCGCACCGTCCGCAGCACGATATTGCGCCGCTTGAGCGGGACGCTGAGGCGCTCGCCGCTGCTGGGGCGGAACAGCGTCATTTCGACGCTCGTGCCGGCCGGGCCCATGATGTTGCGGACCGCGTCGTCGGTCGACCAGCCCTTGGTGCTTTCCCCGTTGACCTCGATGATCAGGTCGCCGGGCTGAACGCCGGCCTCGAGGGCGGGGGAATCTTCCAGCGGCGTGACCACCTTGAGCCGGCCGCTGCGCTCGTCGGCGCTCAGTTGAATGCCGACGCCCTCGAATCCGCCCATCATCAACTTGTCGAAGTCGGGCGCATCGACCGGCCAGACCATCGACGTGTACTCGTCCAGCTCCTTCAGGGCCCCCTCCAGGAACTCCATGACAAGCAGGCCGTCCGGGATCTCGACGGTTTCCTTGTTCTTGGCCGCCAGCCGGTCGTACAGGTTCAGCAGGTCGCGGTGTCCGAACCGCTCCTCCGTCGTTACCCAGTCGCGCAATTGCTTGAGGCCGTCGATGAACGCCTGGCGCGTCACCGGGTTACCCAGCCCGTGCAGGTATTCCTGGAGCTGCTTCGTCTCGGCGACCGAGACCAGGTTGTCCAGGGCCCCCGTGCCCAGCCGGGTGAAATCCGGCTCGCGGTAGTACGTGCGGTTGATCAGGCGAATCGTCGAGCGCAGCAGGTCGTCGTCGACGCCCTTGATGCGGCGGTCGAGCTCGTCCTTGTCCTTGTAGAGCAGCTCGAGCCGGGCGCGCCGTTCCGCGCGCTCGCGCAGCTCCTCCCAGCGCTTGTCCTGCTCGTGGATCCGCTTCAGCGCCGCGTAGTAGCCGTGGGCCTTGGCCCAGTGCCCCGCCGCTTCGAGACGCTGCGCCTCGGCCAGGCACGTTTCGGTCAGTTCGCGCACCCAGGGCTGCGCTTCGAACTCCTGCTCGCTTTCCGCGTAGGCAATCGCATCGGCCGCGAAGCTCAGGGCCAGGTAGGGCTGCGCCTCCGCGAGGGCCTTTTGGGCCTGCGTCACTTTCCAGTCGGCGGTCTCGTGCTTCATCTGGTCGCGCGAGTCGATGGCGGCCCCGTAGTCCTTGAGCCACGTCTCGACCTCGGCCAGCTCGCTGCCCGAAACGCCCCCGCTGTCCCGCAGCTTCACCAGTGCGGTACGCCCGGCTTCGTAATCGCCGCGCATGATCGCCGCGTAGACGCCGGCCAGCCCCTCCTCCGCCCGGACCTGGGCCAGGCCGGCGAACAGTAGCAGCGGAATGACGAACTTGCGGAGCAACGTGGAATGCATGCACACATCCTCTCGAGTACGCGACCCGACGCCGCCCGTCGCATGCGGCCCTCGGGCAACCGCAGGCTCTACGCGGGAGCCGGCGGATGCGCCTCGCCCGATGCCGATTATAAGGGCCCTGGCGCGCGCCGCCCACGCTCCCTTCCTTCATCGGTTTCATCTGACAAGTTCGTACGCTGCTCCAGCGGGCGCGGCGGTCCGGCGCAGCCGGTTGCCAGCGCCGAAAAAACGTGGATGATGATGCCGATGGATGCTGTCGCGCGGGGCACTTCGGCTGCGGCGCTGCTTGCGGCGACCGCCGGCGGGCCGGTATTGGGTATCGACCCCGGCCTCGAGCGGACCGGCTATGCACTCTTATGGGGACGTTCGGGCCCGCGAGAGGTCGAAATCCGGGAGGCGGGGCTGATCCGCCTGGTCCGCGGCCAGCCGCTGCCGCGCCGGCTGGCACACCTCGAGGAAAGTCTCGCGGCGCTCATCACAGCCCACCGGCCCGCGCTGCTCGTCTGCGAAGAGCTTTACGCCCACTATCGCCACCCGCGGACCGCCATCCTGATGGGCCACGCGCGCGGCGTCATCCTCGCCGTGGCGCAGCGCTGCGGGCTGGATGTGCTCGCGGTCGGCGCGACGCGGGTGAAGAAGGTCCTGACGGGGCACGGCCACGCCAGCAAGCGGCAGATCCAGCGGGCCGTCGCGGCCACGCTCGGGCTGCCGGCGCTGCCCGAACCGAACGACGTCGCCGATGCCATCGCCATCGCGCTCTGCGGCGTCCGGTTGCGCGGCGCGGCACTGACCGCTCCCGTGCAGCGGACGGAGGCCCCGCCGCGCCGCCGACCGCGGGAGGTCCAGGCGTGATTTGCCGCGTCAGGGGACGGCTGGTCGGCGTGGGGGACGAGGCGGCCATCGTGGAGGCCGGCTGCCTGTGCTACGAGGTGCTCGTGCCGCGCGCAACCGCCGACGACCTGACCCGTCTGACCGGCGAGGACGTCACGTTTTTCACGCTCGAGTACCTCGACGGCAATCCCGCCGTCGGCCACCTCGTCCCCCGGCTGGTCGGCTTTCTTTCCCAGGCCGAACGCGACTTTTTCGGCGAACTGACCAAGGTCAAAGGCATGGGCCCGCGCACGGCGCTACGCGCGATGAGCCTGCCGGCCAGCCAGATTGCGGCGGCCATCGAAAACGGCGACGCGCGAACGCTGGCGACCCTGCCACAGGTCGGCAAAGCCACCGCCGCGCACATGATCGCGCAACTGCGGGGCAAGGTCGGCCGCTTCACGACGCCCGAGGCGATGCCGCGGCCCGCAAGCGAGCTGACCGAAGCGCAGCGCCTGGCGGTCGACATTCTCGTGCGCTGGGGCGATCGGCGGGCCGACGCCGCCCGCTGGGTTGGCGAGGCGGTCGAGGCCGAACCCGGACTCACGGAACCGGAGGCGATCGTCCGCACCGCGTACCGGCTCAAGACACTGGCGGGGCGCTGAGCGGGCGCTTTCATTGACGCCGGGCGGCTGCGCGTGCCAGCGCGGTGCCGGCGTGGTACGCTGAACACATGCCCATTGAACGCGTCATCGGACAGGTCTCGCCCGACGAAGAGAGCTACCTGGTCTCGCTGCGGCCGCGCCGGCTCGACGAGTGCATCGGCCAGGAAGTCGTGCGCGAGCAGTTGCGCATCGCGTTGCAGGCCGCCGCCGGCCGGCGCGAACCGCTCGATCACGTGCTGCTCGACGGCCCGCCCGGCCTGGGCAAGACCACGCTCGCCAACGTGATTGCGCAGGAGATGAACGCGCGGCTGCACGTCACCAGCGGCCCCGCCATCACGCGCCAGGGCGACCTGATGATGCTCCTGACCCAGCTCGACACCGGCGACGTGCTGTTCGTCGACGAGATCCATCGCCTCAGCAAGGTGGTCGAGGAGTTCCTCTATCCCGCGCTGGAGGACTTCCGCGTCGACTACACGACCGAGAGCGGCATCGGCGGCCGGACCGTCAACTTCGCGCTGAAGCGCTTCACGCTGGTCGGCGCCACGACTCGGGCGGGCCTGCTGTCCGGCGCGCTGCACAGCCGCTTCGGCCTGTTCTTTCACTTGCAGTACTACACGCCCGCCGAGTTGACGCGCATCGTCGCCCGCAGCGCCGAGCTGTTGAAGGTGCACGCCGCGCCGCAGGCGCTGGAGCGCCTGGCCGAGCGTTCGCGCGGCACGCCGCGCATCGTGAACCGCCTGCTGCGCCGCGTGCGGGACTACGCCCAGGTCCGCGGCGACGGGCGGCTGACGCCGGACGTGGTCGACGCGGCCCTGAACATGCTTCAGATCGACGCGCTGGGGCTGGACGTGCTCGACCGCGCGTACGTGAAGACGCTGATCCAGCATTACGACGGCGGGCCGGCGGGCATCGAAGCGATCGCCGCCAGCATGGGGCACGAGCGGGACACGCTCGAGGACGTGGTGGAGCCGTACCTGCTGCAGATCGGTTTCGTTGTCCGCACCCCTCGCGGCCGCGTCGCACGCCCCGGGGCCTATGCCCACCTCGGAGTGCCGCCGCCGGCCAAGGCGCCTGAGCAGCCTGGCCTGTTCGAATAGCCGCCGCACAGCCGGCCGGTGCCGTGCTGCCGGAGCGGCAGCTTCACTTC
>CAZVRR010000310.1:0-4842 GCA_964629745.1 uncultured Planctomycetales bacterium
ACCGTGGGCGTGGCCGTTGGCGCCCGGCCCGGCCGTGCCGGGGCCGTCGGCCGCGGCGGCCTTCAGCGGACCGAAGCGGGCCTCGATCGCGCCGACCAGGCATTCGCGGATCACCTCGGCGGGCAGGCCGTACAGTGCGCCCTGGAACGGGTAGCGGGTGTAGACGTTCTTGCTGTAGACCCACGCCTCGCGGTCCTGCCAGTGCACGTTATCGCCCAGCAGCTTGCCGTAGAGCTCGTGCACGTAGGGATCGTTCGAGAACATGATGTGGCCGGCGTAATCGAAGGTGAACCCATTCACCTCCAGCGAACGGCACCAGCCGCCGACGGTGTCGTTCTGCTCCAGCAGGAGCGAACCGGGCCCGGCATGGTAGGCCGCGCTCAGGCCGGTCGGACCCGCCCCGATGATCAGCACGTCGTGGTGTGGCGCGGCGTTCGCCAGCGGTGCGCGGAGCGTTTCCGCGGGAGCGCCGCGCGCACGGCGCGCGGCGGCTTCCGTGATCAGCCGGGCCATGCGGTCCGCCGTCAGGTCCCACGAAGTGCGCGCCAGCACGCTGCGCATGTCGTTCACGCGACCGGCGTGCTCCGCCGGCGGCGCGGTCAGCGCCTGCTCGCAGGCATTCAGGAAAGCTTCCGGCGTATCGCCCAGCCGCACGATGTGCCCGTAGGGCTCCGCGACGTCCTGAATCGGCGTGCTGACGATCGGCTTTTCCGCCGCCATGTATTCCAGCGTCTTGGTCGGGCTGATGTAGCGCGTCGCCTCGTTGCGGGCGAACGGCAGCAGGCAGACATCCCAGCCCTTCAGGTAGCCTGGCAGCGCGGCGTAGGGACGTTGGCCAAAGTAGTGGACGTTGGCGCGGCGCGGCAGGCGCTGCGGATCGACCTTGGCGACCGGACCGACGAGGACGAACTGCCACTGCGGCCGGGCGCTGGCCAGGTACGCGAGCAGCTCGAGGTCGAGGCGCTCGTCGATCACGCCGAAGAAGCCCAGGCGCGGCCGGGACAGGTCGGCCTGCTCGCGCGGTTCGTCGGCGCCGCCGCGGGCCTGCGCGAAGTGCGCCGCATCGACGCTGCTCGGAAAGCAGTGGACGTGCGGATGGCGTGCCTTCTTGGACTGATAGAGGCTCGGCCCGCCGGTGAACACCACGTCCGCGGCGCGGAACAGCGCTTCCTCGCGCTGGAGGAGTCCGGCGGGCGCGCCCTGGAAGGCCGAGAGTTCGTCCATGCAGTCGTAGACGACGGCGCGCGGCGTGAGGCCGGCGAGCAGATCGAGCGCCATCGGCGTGTAGAACCACGCAACGTAGTCGCGCAGTCCCTGCTCCTCGAGCAGGCTGCGCAGGAGGGGCCGCAGTTGCCGCGTCTGGCGCGGCGAAAAGCCGGGCTCCGCCAGGGGCGTATGGGCGCGGCACACCAGCACATTCTCCCCGGTGTCGCGCAGTTCCCAGCGCGGCGCTTCGGCTGCCGGATCGTGCAGCGGCTCCTCGACGAACAGCACGCGTGCGTGGCGCGCCAGGCGGGTCAGCAGATGTTGCGGCCGCTGCCAGACCCATTCCCAGCGGAGGTGCGAGAAGACCACAATCGGCATGCCGAATTCCATAGAGGTACTCCTTCGCGCCCGAAAGCGCGTGCTGGAGGTCGCCGATGTCACACTGCAGGACGTCTGAGCCGAACTCTTGTCTTGAGTCTAGGCGAACAGCGCGGGCCGACAACTTACGCGGGCGTCAGCCCGCGCGGCGCGCCATAGAGGAGTAATGCATCATGTTCGCCAGAACGGGCGAGGCCCTGTTTTTCGCGGGAATCCAGGCATACCGCATAGTTCCGCGCAGTGCGCAGCATCCACTGTGAGGGCCCTGAATTCGGTCTGTCAAAGGGATGACACGCGCGTCACGGGCGACTGGTCACGTCGCCGAGCAACTGGTAGTCGCGCTGAATCTGCATGAGCCGCTCGCGCCACTTGGGCTCGTGCAGCACGCCGCGCTCGTCGCCGGCCGTAAAGAGCGCGATTTCGTCGAGCGGGAACTTGGGCGTGCGGTCGGGGAAGAGCAGCCCATTCGCCTCCTGGTATGTGTCGGCGAATTGCGTATAGCAGAATCCCGCGACCAGGTGCAGGGCGCGCATGGCCACCATCAGGGCCGCGTAGCGGTCGGCCAGTTCGTCGGGCGTGCGCGCCCGCGAGTAGCCCCACGTGTTGGGCGTGCCCGGCGCGTGCGCGATTCCGCCGAACTCCGTCAGCATCACCGGCTTGGTGCCGTGGGTGTCGGGTTCGAGCACCAGCATGCGCCCGCCGGGCCGCTCGCGCTCGCTGAGCCGCACGATCGAGAAATCGGGCCCGCCGTAGCGCTCCAGCAGCCGGCGCGGCTGGTCGTCGTAGTCGTGGATGCCGATGATGTCGGTGGCGATGCTCTCCCAGCCGTCGTTGCCGACGACGGGCCGCGTCGGATCGAGCGTCCTGGTCAGGTGGTAGAGGGCCCGCACGTAGTGGCGCTGGGCGGGATTGTCGGGCAGGTCGGGCACGCCCCACGACTCGTTTAGCGGCACCCAGGCCACGATGCAGGGGTGGCTCACGTCGCGCTCGATCGCCTCGGTCCACTCGCGCACGGTCCGGCTGATCGCCCGCTTGTTGAAGCGGTAGGCGCTGGGCATCTCCTCCCAGAGCACCAGGCCCAGGCGATCGGCCCAGGCCAGGTAGCGCGGATCGGGGATCCGCTGGTGCGCCCGCACGCCGTTGAAGCCCATCGCCTTGGCCAGCTCGACGTCGCGCCGGGCGGCGGCGTCGTCCGGCGGCGTGAGGCCGCTCTCGGGCCAGTAGCCCTGGTCCAGCACCATCCGCAGCGGAAACGGCCGGCCGTTCAGGACGAAGCGGTTGCCCTGCACGCTGATCGAGCGGATGGCGGTGTAGCTGTGCACGATATCGACACAGCGGCCGCGGCGGTCGACGAGCTCGATCGTCGCGTCGATCAGCGTCGGGCGCTGCGGGCTCCACAGCAGCTCGTTGCGGTAATCGTCGATGCCCGGATCGGAGAGCGCGATGCCGCGATGCACCTCGCCGGAGATCACGGCGTACCGATCGTCCGCCAGCAGTTGTCCGCGCGTCTCGAGCCGGACCTTTGCGCTGAGGTCGTCCCGATGCCGGCCCGCGACGCGCAGTTCCAGTCCGATCTCCCAGTCCTCCAGCGAAGGCGTCCAGCGCAGGAAGCGCACGAACGTCTCCGGGACGACCTCCAGCCACACCGTCTGCCAGATGCCGCTGGTGCGCGGGTACCAGATCGAGTGCGGCTTGAGCTGCCAGTCCTGCTTGCCGCGCGGCTTCGCCAGGTCGTGCGGGTCGTCCTCGGCGCGCACGACGATCGTCTGCGGGCCCTCGGCCGTGAGCAGGTTCGTGATGTCGGCCCAGAACGGCGTGTAGCCGCCGGTGTGCCGCGCCGCGCTCGCCCCGTTCACCCAGACCGTCGCGGCGTCGTCCACCGCCCCGAAATGCAGCAGGAGCCGCTGGCCGTCCGCCAGCGGCGGGCGCTCGAACTGCCGGCGGTACCAGCAGGCCAGGAAGTAGCCGCGGTATCCGACCTGGCTGGCCGGCGCTTCCGGCGCGAACGGGACGATGATGCGGCTGTCCCAGTGGACCTGGTCGGGGAGCGACCATTCGGCCTGCGGGTCGAGGGCGAAGTCCCAGGCCCCGTTGAGGGGAGTCCACTCGGAGCGCCGCAGCAGCGGGCGCGGGTACCCGATCTGCCGCGCATCGGGTGTGCGTGCGCGATCATCCACGTGGCCGGCCTCCTGGACCACCGGGTTGTCGGCGGCCACGCAATTCTAAGAGGGTGCCCCGCGCCGCGCCGGGCTGCGCGGCGGCACGGGTCGCGGGATTACTCGCTTTTCAGTTTCTCGGCCTTTTCGGCGGCCATCTCGATGGCGCCAACGTACATGAAGGCCTGCTCCGGCAGATGATCCCACTTGCCTTCCGTCAGCTCGCGGAAGCTGCGGATCGTGTCGGCCCGCGACGTGTAATTGCCGGCGAAGCCGGTGAACTGCTCGGCGACGAAGAACGGCTGCGAGAAGAACCGCTCGATCTTGCGGGCGCGAGAGACGACCTGCTTGTCCTCCTCGGAAAGCTCCTCGACGCCCAGAATGGCGATGATGTCCTGGAGGCTGCGGTAGCGCTGCAGGATTTCCTGCACGCGCCGCGCGACCGCGTAGTGCTCCTCGCCCACGACGCCCGGGTCGAGAATGCGGCTGCTCGAGGCGAGCGGATCGATGGCCGGGTAGATGCCCTTCTCGGAAATCGAGCGCTCGAGCACGATGAACGCGTCGAGATGCGTGAACGTGGTGGCGGGGGCGGGGTCGGTCAGGTCGTCCGCCGGCACGTACACGGCCTGCACGCTCGTCACGGCGCCGTTGCGCGTCGACGTGATCCGCTCCTGCAACTCGCCCATTTCCGTGCCCAGCGTCGGCTGGTAGCCGACGGCCGAGGGCATGCGGCCCAGCAGCGCCGAGACCTCCGAGCCCGCCTGCGAGAAGCGGAAGATGTTGTCGATGAACAGCAGCGTGTCGGCGCCGGTCTGGTCGCGGAAATACTCGGCCATCGTCAGGGCCGACAGCGCCGCGCGGAGACGCGAGCCCGGCGGCTCGTTCATCTGGCCGAACACCATCGCCGTCTGATCGATGACCGACTTGCCGGTCGTGCCGATCTTGGCGTGCTGCATTTCCAGCCACAGGTCGTTGCCCTCGCGCGTGCGCTCGCCGACGCCGGCGAACACCGAGTAGCCGCCGTGCTGCTTGGCGATGTTGTTGATCAATTCCATGATGACCACCGTCTTGCCCACGCCCGCGCCGCCGAACGCGCCGACTT
>CAZVRR010000311.1:0-4833 GCA_964629745.1 uncultured Planctomycetales bacterium
ACACAACCCGATCGAGGCCCTGAACCCGTTCGAGCCGTACGGCAAATTGCAGGCGACCATGCGGAAGGACCTGGGGCGATCGGTCGGCGCGGATATGTGCCTGCCGGTGCAGCTACAGCCGTTCCTGGATACCGGCATCTTCCACCTGGCCTTCGTTTCGCCGGTGCATTACGCCCAGCTCGCGCATCCCGAACGCATGACGGTAGTCGCGGTGGCCCGGGATGAGGCGGGCCGCGCCGCCCGGCCGGCGGTCCTGCTTGTGCCGGCCGGCGCGCCGTTCGCGTCGGTGGAGGACCTGCGGCGCGAGGTCATCGCGTTCGGTCCGGCGCGCGACATCCGCACGCACTACGCAGCCCTCGACCTGCTCGCGCGCCACGGTCTGCGGAAGAGCGACCTGGAACTCGAGGTGCTCCCCTTGCCCGGCTCGCTCAAGCATATGCCAAGCGGACGCGGCGCGGCGCAGAGCGTTCTGAGCGGCAGTTCGGCGGCCGCCTTCGTGGATCTCGAGGAGTGGGAGGAATTCCCCGCGGCCGCGGATGCGTCCGACGAGCCGGATCAACAGAAGCTGCGCGTGCTCGCGCAAACCGACCCGGTGCCGGACCGACTGGTCATCGCCTCGCCGAAGGTGGATGCGCACACGCTCGAGCAGGTGCGGGAGTTCTTCCTCAACGTCCAGGCCCGGCACCCCGATGCGCTGGCCCCGCTCCAGATCGGCGGCTACGAGGCGCCCACGGACGAGCTGATCGCGACGTGTGTCCGAATCGTCAACAAGACAGCCGAAGTCGCTCCGACCACGTCGCCGGCGGACGGCGTCAACTGAGCGAACCAGCCGGGTGCGTCATCAGCGGCGCGGACGCAGCGGCACCTCGATATTGATCCGCTGGTCGCCGTCCGGCTGTAACACATCCAGGCGCACGTCTTTCCGGTCACCCACGCGCTGCAGCGCTGCGCGCAGTTCGCCCACGTTCGTGACGGGCTGACCCTCGACGCGCAGGATGATCTCGCCGATGTTGAGCTTGCTCGCGCTTCCCGCCTCAAAGGTCTCGAACCCGCGCACCACCACCCCGCGTTCCTCGACGTTGCGCGCCTCCCGGAGCCCGGGGCGGAGGGAAAGCGCGAGCAGACCCAGTTCGGGAACACGCCGCGTCTCCGTGCTGTTATCGGTGGCTCGCGGGCGGAGCTCCCTGGGCTGCAACCCGAGCTTGACCGCGCATTCCTGCTTCTTCCCGTCACGAATGATGGTGAACTGGGCCTTGTGCTCAGGCTCGAGGTCGGCGATCAAGGCGCGCAGGTGATCGGCGCCCTCGATCTCCGTCCCGTTCAGGCCCACGATGACGTCCTCGACTTCCACGCCGGCCGCTTGCGCCGGCGAGTCCGCCAGGACGTGCTCCACGAGCACCCCGCGCCGCCCGGGCAGTTTGAAGATCTCGACCAGTTCGTCCGTCAGCGGCTCGATGCGCATGCTGACGCCGAGCCAGCCGCGGGCGACGGTTCCGGTTTCGATCAATTGGCGCGCGACCCGGACCGCCATGTACGCCGGTATCGTGAACGCCACGCCGGCGTTCGCCTCGCCCTGCGTGGCAATCGCCGTATTGATGCCCACCACCTCGCCGCGCAGGTTCAGCAGCGGCCCCCCGGAATTGCCGGGATTGATGGCCGCGTCCGTCTGGATGAAGTCCTGGTACAGGATGTCGATCCCGGGTACGCGCCGACGTCCCGTCGCGCTGATAATGCCGTGCGTGACCGTCTGCGTCAGTCCGAAAGGCGCCCCAACCGCGATCACCCAATCGCCCACTTCCACGTTGTGCGCTGCGACGAACGTCAGGGGATGCAGATCCGGGGCGTCGATCTTCAGCACGGCCAGATCGCTCTTCGCATCGGTGCCCACCAGTTCGGCGGAGTAGACGCGTTCGTCATACAGGGACACCGCGAATTCGGTCCGGCCGTCGACGACGTGATTGTTCGTGAGGATGTGCCCCGCCTTGTCGAAGATGATGCCGCTGCCGGCCGTCGGCGGCCGCATGCGCCGCGACAGCTCCTCGAGCTGCTCGTCTGACAGCTCGTCTCCGAAAAGCTGGCGCAGACGCTCCAGCTCCGCGGCACTCGCTTCCTCGCTGCGCCCGCCACCCACGGCAATGTGCACCACGCCGGGCGTCGCGACCTTTGCGACCATCCGGAACGTACTGGACAAGGCTTCCAGCGACGCGACGTCGGGCGGGCTGGCCAGACCTTCGTTGTTTGCCTGGATCTTGCCGCGTTCGACCGCGAATGCCCAGTGCGTCAGCAGTCGGTCGCCGAATCCGATCCACGTGACGAGCAGCAGCGCGACCGACCAGACCGTCAGCCGCAGGCGCGGTGAAGTATGCATGCTGGCTCCTGGTGCGGGCCGACGGGACGAGCTCCGCCGGGCCGTGCACCGCGCAAGACTCTCGTAGAACCATGACCCGCAGGGGATTATACGTGTGCCGGCCGGCCGGCGCCGCGTGCCGACGGCCGGGGCCCTGGTCGCTCTTTGTCGATTCTTAACGTACCGCCGACGTCGGTTTAACATGAACCACATGGAATGCGCACGGAGGCGGGCCCGGCGCGGCGCCGGACAGGCCCCGCGACGCTCCCCGTGATCGGCCGTGACCCCACAGGCGATGAAATGTCCGACGCTAAGTCAATCCTGGTCGTCGAGGACGAAGTGGACCTGGCGACTCTGCTTTCCAGGCAGTTGCAGCGCGAGGGATACCAGTGCCGGGTCGTCACCGACGGGGCGGCGGCGCTCAGCGAGGTCCAACGGCGCCCGCCGGACATCATCCTGCTCGACCGCATGCTGCCGAAGATGAGCGGCGACGACGTGGCCATGCGGCTCAGGTCCGATACCCGCAGCGCGAAAATCCCCATCGTCATGCTGACCGCCAAGACCGACGAGATGGACCAGCTCGTCGGCTTCGCGCTGGGGGCGGATGACTACATCCAGAAGCCATTCTCCATGAAACTGCTCGTCGCGCGGATCGCCGCCGTGCTGCGCCGGCACGAGGCGGCGGCCGAAACGGCCGAGGTGCTGGCCATCGGCCCCGTCATCCTGGATCGCGCGCGGCACGAAATCACCGTCTCCGGCGAACCGGTGACGGCCACCGCCACGGAATTTCGGCTGCTGAGCGCGCTGATGGCCAGTCGCGGCCGGGTCCTGAGCCGCGAGCAGCTCATCGACGCCGTGCTGGGCATCGGCGTGGCGGTCACCCACCGCACCATCGACGTGCACGTCGCCGCCCTGCGCCGCAAGCTCGGCGCGGCCGCGGGCTGGATTCACACGATTCGCGGCGTGGGCTACTCGTTCCGTGCTCCCAGTGCGGAGGCGCACGCCGGCTGAAAGCAAGGCAGGCATGGCGGGTCACACCGGGCATCTGTTCCTCGGCATCCTCCTGCTGGCGGTGTGCGGGCTCGCGCTGCTGCTCATTTCGCGATGGCGCTGGGCGCGCGGGGTGCGGCGATTCACGTCCGCGGCGCGCCGACTGGCGGAGGGCGACTTTGCCCCGCCCGATGGTTTGAGCACCACCCACCCGTGGACCGGCCTGGAGCAGGCGCTCAGCGAGATCCGCCGCCGGATGATCCACGACGCGACCGTCCTGGAACGCCAGCGCGAAACGCTGCACGCGTTGCTCACGCAGGTCGGCGAGGGCGTCATCGTCGTGCGGGCTGACGGACGCGTGGCCCGGGTCAACCCGGCGGCGATGCGGCTGCTGAACCTGGGTCCGTCCGGCCGCGGGGCGGCCGGGTTGATCGGCCTGACGGTCGAGGAATGCCTGCCGCAGCACGGGCTCCAGGAGCTCGTGCACCAGGCGCGCCTGCGCCGGGGCGGCGCGCAGCCCGACCCGGTCAACGGCCGGCCGGAGCCCCGCGAGGCGCGTGTGCAGGTCGAAACGCCCGACGGACCGGTTCACCTCCTGGCCCGCATCTCGGAACTCGTGCTGCCCGATCCGGATACCGTGGGCGCCGAGGCCGCGGGCTGGCTGCTGGTGATCACCGACATCACGGAACTCAGCCGCGCATTGCAGATGCAGATCGACTTCGTGGCGAACGCGTCGCACGAGCTTCGCACTCCCCTTTCAACCATCCGCGCCGCCGTAGAGACGCTGCTGTCGAACGAACCGCCGCCGGAAGATCCCGGCGTGCTCGATTGCCTGCACATCATCGAGCGGCAGGCGACCCGCTTGTCGGCACTCGTCTCCGACCTGCTCAGCCTGGCTCGCCTCGATTCCGGCGCGGTCTACCAGCCGCAGCCGGTGTCGCTGGGCCAGATCCGCCGCCACCTGGAAGACCGTTTCGCGACGCAACTGGCGGCGCGGGAACTGCACTGGGCGGTCGAGACGGAGCTGCCGCCGCACGACACGTTCATCCTCCAGCCGCAACTGCTGGACCTGGCCCTGGAAAACCTGGTCGAGAACGCGATCAAGTTCACCGAGCCAGGCGGGCGCGTCTGCCTGTGCGCGCGGCGCACCGCGGGCGGCGTGGAGTTCGAGGTCACCGATACCGGCTGCGGAATCCCGGAGGAGGACCAGTCGCGCGTCTTCGAACGCTTCTACCAGGTCGAACGCGCGCGCGCCGCTTCCCCGCTGCGCGGCACGGGGCTCGGCCTGTCCATCGTCCGGCAGGCCGTTGCGGCGATGGGCGGCACCGTCCGACTGCACAGCCGGCTCGGCGCTGGAACGACCGTGACGCTGCGCATTCCCCAGCCCGCGCCGCCCCCGGCGCCCTGAGACCCCTGCCACCAGGCGGCGAATTCGCAGGAGTACCGTCCTGCCCATAGAATCCGGCCAGCCGAGGGAAACTTGCCGTGCTGCTCGT
>CAZVRR010000312.1:0-4793 GCA_964629745.1 uncultured Planctomycetales bacterium
GGAACTCCCCGCCGGGACGCACGTGGTAACAGCGCACCCGTCCGCCGAGCTGGGCGTGCACGTGTTCGCGCAACAACTGGTCGAAACCGGCCCACATCTGCTCGGGGGCCTCCTGCTCGGCCAGCCACTCGAGCAGCGCCGTGACCATCTCGCCCAGGCCGGCGTCGGTGCGGCCGGCGACCGGCACGAGGCCCGGCAGCGGCGCCGGGACGGGGGACACGGGCGGCGGCTCGAGCACGCCCTGCCGCCGCTGGCGCGCGACTTGCGCCAGCGTGAGGGCGCCGAGCGCCATCAAGGCGCCCAGCCCCAGCAGTCCGAACGTCGCGAGGGTCGCCAGCGTCATGCCTGCTCTCCCGCGGCGGAGTCCGGCACAGGTGTGACGACGGCGTCCTGCGTCAGCTGCTGCACGAGCTCGGCCAGCCGGCTCGGGCTGAATGGCTTGGGCAGCACGTGTACGCCGTGGCGGCCGAGTTGCTCGCGGATCAGCGCGTGGTCCCAGCGATTCGTCAGGACGATCACGCCCCGGCGCACGCGGCCGGCCGGCAGCACGGACTCGATCAGGCGCACGCCGTCCATCCCGGGCATGTTCACGTCCGAGATCAGGACGTCGACCGGCTCCTGCTGCATCAGTTCGCAGGCCGCCAGCCCGTTGCGCGCCTCGAGCACTTCATTGCCCTGGCGGCGCAACCACATGCTGATCAAACGCAGAATGTGCGGATCATCTTCGGCAACGACGATGCGGCTCATCGGACGCCCACCTCCGCCGGCTCCGAGGCCTGGAGCGGCAGTTCGAGCGTGAAGGTCGAGCCGGCCCCCGGCTCACTTACGAGCGCGATGTCCCCGCCGTGCAGCCGCGCAACCTCGCGCGCGATCGCCAACCCCAGGCCCGTCCCCGTGACGGCCTGCACGCGGTCATCTTCCGCCCGGTAGAACTTCTCGAAGACGTGCGCCTGGTCCTGCGGCGAAATGCCGATGCCCGAGTCGCGCACGGCGACCGACACCGCGCGTTCGCCCACGCCCACCGTGACCTGCACGGTTCCCTTCGGCGGCGTGTACTTCAGCGCGTTGCCGATCAGGTTCATGAGCAGCACGCTCAGGCGCTGCTTGTCGCCCTGGATCTTGGGTACTTTCGGCGGCAGGGTCAGCGTCAGGTCGATCTGCTTTTCGTCCGCCGTGCCCAGGTTGTCCTGCACCATCTGGCGCACCAGGCGCACGAGATCGACCTCGCCCAGCGTCAGGCGGGCCGTACCGACCTCGAGTTGCGAGAGGCTCAGGATGTCCTCGATCAGCCCGGACAGCCGCCGCGTCTCGCTGATGATCACGTTGTAGCATTCCTTGCGGGTCTGCTCGTCCTCGAAACCCGGCTTGGTCAGCGTTTCCGCGTAGGCGTGAATGCTGGTCAGGGGCGTACGCAGTTCGTGGGTGACGTGGTACAGGAAGTTGTCGCGCGCCCGCTCCTGCTCGCGCAGCGGCGCGATGTCCTCGACGGTCACGAGCAGCGATCCGCCCGCGCCCGCACCGCCGTGCAACGGCAGCACGCGCAGACGCAGGCTGGCCTCCGCGCCCGCCTCGGTACGCGTCGTATCCACCGTCAGGTCCAGCGCGGAGCGCGCCTGGGCCCCGTCCAGCACCTGCGTGACGGCCGGATCGGGTACGACCTCGCCGAACGGCCGCCCCACCAGGCCGTCGGGGTGCCCGAGCAGCGTGCCGGCGATCGGGTTCGCGTACTGCACCTTGCGCTCGGAGTTGAGCGAGAGCACGCCGAAGGGCAGCCGCTCGACCAGCCGGCGGAACACGGCCCCTTCGAACCGCGTCAGCACCTCCTGGGCGCGCTCGGCGCCGCCCGTCGCCCGCACGTGCCGCTGGGCCTCGCCAAGCTGGCTGAGCAACTGGTTCCAGGCCTGCGCCACGCTGCCGAGCGAATCGCTCAGCGTGAGGGCCAGCAGGTCCTTCTCCACGCCGGCGGCGAAGTTCTGCAGGTTGCGCTGCACCGCGGCCAGGGGGCGCAGGTGCCGGCGCAGGCGCCGGTACACGAGCGCAAACACGATCAGCGTGGCACAGGTGGCGATCCCCCAGTTACAGAACAACGTGCCGCGCAGCGTGTCGTCCGCCGTCGGGGCCAGTTGAATTTCCACGGTTCCCGCCGGCACACCGGCGGGCGTTCGAACGTCAGCGCGCGCGACCAGCGCCTCGTTGGACGGTGCAAGGTTCGCACCGGGCGGCCAGGCCAGGCGCAACTGGCCGTTCGCGTCGGTCCAGCGCATCGCGCGCAGGTTGGCGGACTTGCTCAGCGCCAGGACGCGCTGCACCGCCTCCCGCTCGTCGGCCGGCTCCTGACCCGCACTCGTCGCCAGGACCTGCGCGACGGAGTGAGCCTGGGCGGCCTGCAATTGTCCGGTCTGGCGGTCCCAGACGCGTTCGGCGACGAGCCACGCCGCGGCGAAGCCGCCGAAAATGATGGCGACGAAGCACAGCCCGAGTGCTTCGGGCAGCACCTCGTCCGATAAGCGCCGCACGCGTGTTGCGACACCGGACCCGTGACTTGCGTCCTGTGGTTCGTCCGCGCTCATGATGCGCGACTGCTCCGTAGGTACAAAATTGCCCACGAGCGCATCGGTGCCCCCATCGCGCCACTTGAAGCTCGCGCGTTCGCACGTCGCGGCCAGCGCCGCCCCGGCCCGGCTCGCCCGATAAAGGGATGCCCCGCTCCGGCCGAGTGCGCGTTGGCCGCTCCGGGCAGGTCGCCACTATGATCACGGTACCGTGTCCGCGCCCGCCGCCCATCCCGCTCCCCCGCCCGGCGCCGCGCCGTCCGCACCGGCCACCTGGGAATTCGCCGGCCTGCTGCTCACCTACTGGTGCAGCGCACGCTGCGCTTTTTGCTACGTCCACAGCGGGCCCGACCGCGCCGGCGAAATGAGCCGCGAGACGGCACTGGCCCTGTGGCGCGGGCTCGACGAGCACGCCGCCCGGCACGGGAAGGCCATGCGCGTGCACCTGGCCGGTGGAGAGCCGTTCGGCGACTGGCCGAAACTGCTCGATGTGATCGCCTCGGCCCGGCAGGCCGGGCTCACCCCGCTCGAAAAGGTCGAGACAAACGCGTACTGGGCGACGGAGGATGAGCTGACGCGGGCGCGGCTGCGCGCACTGGACGGGCTGGGCATGCAACTGCTCGTGATCAGCGCCGACGTCTACCACCAGCAGTTTGTGCCGTTCGACCGCGTCCGTCGCTGCGTCGAACTGGCGCGGCAGGTGCTCGGACCAAAGCGCGTGCGCGTGCGCTGGTGGGACTTCTACCAGCAGCCGATCGATATCCGCCGGGCATCGCGTGAGGCGCGCCAGCGCGAATTCCATGCCGCCCTGACCCGCCACAAGGACCGCCTGACCGGCCGGGCCGCGCTGCGCCTCGCCCAGTACTTCGCGCGCCGGCCGGCGGAACACTTCCGGGGCGAGAACTGCATCGAGCCCGTGCTGAAGAGCCGGCACGTGCACATCGACGGCTACGGCAACGTCTTTCCCGGCGTGTGCAGCGGGATCATCCTCGGCAATGCCGTCCAGCATGGCGTCGAGGGTGTATGGCAAAAACTCGCCGCCGGCTGGCGGGACCACCCGGTCGTCGGCGCCGTCGTTCAGGGCGGAAGTTACGAGTTGATGCGGCGGGCGCAGACGCTGGGTTACCGGGAGCTTGCCGAGGGGTACGCGAACAAGTGCCATCTCTGCACACACGTGCGGCAGTTCCTGTTCGACCACGGCCATTGGCCCGAGCAAGTCGGCCCGGCGGAGTGCTACGCCAACGCGCTCGACCTGCGCGAGGCGCAGACGGACGTCGCGACGGGCCCCGAACTCGTGCCGCTGACGATCACTCCCCGACCACGCGCCACCTCCGGCGCGGAACCGGCCCCGACCGCCCTGCCCGCGGCCATGTCCGCCGGTGCGCTTGACGGCGTACCCGACGTGCCCGAACGTCTGGGGCAATGAACCCCGTCGACCGGGAAGTCCAACGCGCAGTTGAGCTCGAACCGCCGGCCGGCCCCGGGCTGGCCTGGCTCGCACCGCTTGCGCTGGCCGCGGCGATCGTGATCGCGTGGTCGCCGGCAACGGCGCTCGTGCTGCCCGCCGAAGGTTTGACCGTCCTGGCCGTATTCGCCGCCGCGGCGGGCTGGGGAGCGTGGCCGGCGGCATGGCTGGACCGGAATGCGACCGCTGGCCAGCGGATCTGCCTGTCGGCCGCCCTGGGCCTGGGCGTGCTGACGACGCTGATCCTCGGACTCGGCGTCATGGGAGCACTCTCCCGGGCCGCAGCCTGGTGCCTCCTCGGCGTGGGCATGGCGCTCGGCCTGGGCCAAGTGCTCCGTTCGGCACGGCGCGGCATACCGGCAGCACCCATGCAACCGTCTCGCGCGGGGCGGGTCAGGACGGTGCTGTGGGCTGGTCTGCTACTGCCGCTGGGCGTGCCCCTGGCGATCGCGCTGTTCGTGGCGACGCTCCCGCCGGGCGTGCTGTGGTCGGGGGAGGCGTTCGGGTATGACGTACTGGAATATCACCTCCAGGTGCCGCGCGAGTATTTCGAGGCCGGCCGAATCCAATTCCTTCCGCACAACGTGTATGCCTCGTTTCCACAGGGTGTCGAGGCCCTCTACCTGCTGCTGATGGTGTTGAAGAACGACGCGCACGCAGCCGCCCTGCCGTGCCAGCTGCTGCACCTGGGTCTGGGCGTGCTGACGCTGGCGGCGCTGGCGGCGTGGACCAGGCCGGGTCTGCCGCGCGTGCTGGTCGTCATCGTGGCGGGCACG
>CAZVRR010000313.1:0-4783 GCA_964629745.1 uncultured Planctomycetales bacterium
CATGGACGGCGCGCAGCGGTGCGCCGCCGGGCAGCGCGGCGATCTTGTCAGTGAGACTGCTCACCATCGCCTGCGAGTAGTCGAGACCGACGAGTTCGGCCGCGAGCGGGTCGCGGGCCAGCGTGACCAGCAGGTTTCCCGTGCCGCAGCCGACGTCGAGGAGGCGATACGGCTGCGCCCCCCGCGCGCGCTGCCACCCGGCGATTTCCTGCTGGCAGGCCCGAATGCACGGATGAAAGACGAGTTCCGCCAACCAGGAGCGGTCGTACGAGGCGGCCCAGCGGTCGAACTGGGTTCGTGCGCGGCGCTTGATCTGCTCGTGCGCTTCCGAAGAGGCGGGGACCACGACGTTACCCGTTGTCGCCGTCCAGGATGCCCCCGAGCGACCCGAGGATGCTGCCCTCCTCGCGCCGCTTTCCGCCGACGCCGCCGGTGGCATGAATGCGATCAGCCAGGCGCGCAAACGGCAGCGATTGCAGCCACACGTTGCCCGGGCCCGTCAGGGCCGCGAAGAACAGTCCTTCGCCGCCGAACAACGTGTTCTTGATCCCGCCCACGAACTGGATGTCGTACTCGACGGAAGGCTCGAACGCGACCAGGCAGCCGGTATCGACGCGCAGGCGTTCGCCGGGCCCCAGCCGGTGGTGCGCCAGCGTACCGCCCGCGTGTACGAACACGAGCCCGTCGCCGTTCAGCCGCTGCAGAATGAACCCCTCGCCGCCGAACAGGCCGGCGCCGATGCGCTTCGTGAACGCGATGCCGATTGTGACGCCGCGCACCGCACAGAGAAACGAGTCTTTCTGGCAGAGCAGTTCGCCGCCGAGCTGCGCGAGATCCATCGACAGGATCTTGCCGGGGTAGGGCGCGGCGAACGCGATCCGCTCCTTGCCGGGCCCCTGCCCGGTGAAGGTCGTCATGAACAGCGACTCGCCCGTCAGAACACGTTTGCCCGCGGAGAGCACCTTGCCGAGCAGCCCCTGGTTCTGACTCGGGTCGCCGAAGCGGGTCTCCATCTTCACGCCGGTGGTCATGTACATCATGGCGCCGGCCTCGGCGACGATCGTTTCGTTCGGATCGAGTTCGATCTCGACGAACTGCATGTCGTCACCGACGATCCGATACTCGACGTCGTCCGCCCGGCGTCCGCGCGGCGCCGGCGGCGTCGCGCCCGGCAGGCGCGGCTCGAGTTCCAGCGCATGCACATGGCGTGCGGCGGTCCACGAACTCATGTTCGGGCCATACACGAGCGTGTCCGCGCCCTGGGCCTGCTTCAGCCGGGCGAGCAGTTCCTCGCGCGTGAAAGGCCCGCGCGTCTGGCCTTGATCGGCGTAGTACCACTCCGCAGAACTCATCGTGTCCTCAAGGGTCGGGCTCTCTGTCCGACGCCGGCTCGGCGCCGTCATCCCGTGGGGGCCGCGATCGGAGACGTTCTGTCGGGAGTTCGTTCCGAAAGGCTCAAAATTCTTCGACACCCGGCGTGGACTGCACCGGGGGGCTCGTCTCCCGGGTCGGCGGCGGCTGCGCGGCGCCCGGCGACGCAGAGTAGCTGGTGTCGGGGATCGTCGTGACGCTCGGCGACATTGATTCGGACATGCCGGCCGGCGGCTCGGCGCTGCGCGGAATGAATACCGTTTCTTCCTGGATCGTGTCGTCCCAGACTTCCGGCCGGCGGACGACGGTGTTACCGCGTCCCCATTCGGTCATGCGTACCATCAGGCTGGCGGGGATCGTGATGGTGTTGTTCTTGCCGAAGAACTCGATGTGCGCGATGGTGGCGCGATCGGCCACGTTTACGACGTTGTTGTCGCCGATAAACGAGACTTTCCGCAGCCGCGAATCCCCCAGCACCGTCACGTTGTTGCCGTTGCCGGTAATTCCCAGGTCGCCGAAGTAGGTCCCGACGCGTTCCGACCCGCGCGCGACGGTCGCGTTCGTGGCGCAGCCGGCCAATCCCACCAGAGTGCCCAGGCCCCACAATCCAACCAGTATTCGGTTCACAGTACCCACTTCCGTATCTCCTCTTCTTTTTCGCACCGTCCGGTCCCTCGGACGGGCCGCACCAGGGGTGAAGTGTAGCTTCGGCCCCGACGCCGGGCCAGCAAGGCCGGCCGAAAAACGGCGGCGCTACTTCGCGTCCGCGCCGCTCACGTGGACGGTTTCACTGCGGCCGAGGCGCGCCAGCGTGCGGCGGCGGAGATACGTGAGCGGGCGCGTCAGCACCCGATGCGCACGGATCCAGATGCTCACGCGCTCCACACGAGCACGTTCCGCAGGCGTGAGAAGATCGGACCGCAGCCGCCGCTTGTGCTTCAGGCAATGATAGAGGTCAGCCTGTTGAAATCGTCTCAGCAACCAGCGTGCGCCCGGAACGCGCTGCCAGGCTGGCGGCAGGTACAGGGAGATCTGGAAATCGATCAGGTACGGCCGACCGTCTGTCCCCACGAGGATGTTCTGGCGCTTGTTGAGGTCGACATAAGCCATGTCCCGCGCGTGGAGGGCCCCCACCAGCTCCACCAGCTGGTCGAAGAAACGGTCCGACACTGCGTCGCGTCGCCCGAGCGGGCGACCCGGTATGTACTCGCGCAGCAATCCGTTCGGTCCCACCGTTCCGATCAGGCGCGGGATCCCGGGCACGCCCTGGAGCTGCCGGAGCAGCCGCAGTTCGCGTGATTCCAGCCACTGACCCGCCCAGCGCATCGGGAACGACAGCAGGTCAGTCTCACGGCCCAGCTTGAGGACGGCGGGCCCGCCCGGTCCGTCGTAACGCCCTGTCGCCGCAAAAAAATCGTGCTTGAACGTTTCGACCCACTCGTAGCGACAGCCTTCACAGAGGACCTGCGCGGGCAGTGCCGCACCTGGAAGGGCGTACAGCCACTCGTGCTGCGGGCGCGGCGCGCGGTGCCGCCGCACCTCCCCCGCGGCAAAAGCGGTTGGCGATTTGCATTTGGTCATTTCCCACCTCATACTACCCTAAAGAAGAGGCATGTCTGCCCGGGTGGTGGTGCGCCGGTCGGCCTCACACCTTTGTCCCACGGCCGGGCCATGGGGACCGGACATGTTCAGAACCAAAGCATCCATGTACGGCTTACTGGCAACGATCGAAATCGCCATGCGCCAGCGTGGCGATTCGGCCGGCGTGCAGGCCGGTGAGATCGCACGGCAACTGAACCTGCCCGCTGCGTACGCGGCGAAGGTTCTCACACAGTTGGCGCGCGCCAACATCCTGCACTCCGACCGTGGCCCCCGCGGCGGATTCCGGTTGATGCGCCCCCCCGAGACGGTGGATCTGCTGGAAATCGTGGAAGCCGTGGACGGGCCGATTGACGCGGCGGTGGATACGGTTGACGGACTGACATCCGCAACCGAAAGCCTGCAAACCCTGGACGTGGTATTCGGCGATCTGGCCGGGCTGGTCCGCAACTTCTTGCGGACGCGCACCATCGCTGACCTGGTCGGACGACTCGAATCCCAACGGACAGTGGGATCCACCATCTAGCCGCCGGCGTCACCCGCACAACTGAAATTTCATTTTTGCTTAAAAAAAGGCGTGCGGCACCCCGGTGGGTATTGGCGCGGTCTGAGGGTGCCGCAGCGAGTGGAAGCAACTTTTTTTGTGCGAAGCAGTTACGATCTTCCGAGGGCTTCGCACGCATTACGCGATTCTTATTGCATCTAAAGTATACCAAGCTCCAGTCCAGATTCAACAAGATTCTGTCACCATGTACGTTAAATTCCGATTACCCGCCGTCGGATCCGGTTGGGGCGGCGGCGGGGGCTGTTTCGGGAGCGTTCTCGGGCAGCGAAGCGCGCATCTGATCAGCCAGTTCAAATAATTCAGGATCTCTGTTATCCGACATAAAAGTTTCGAGGGCCGAGCGGGCTGCGCTGTATTGCGCAGCGACCGCATAGATCGCGCCCTCGGCCAGCAGGCTCGCCGGCCCGACCGAGCCTTGGCTGCGCAACAGCTTTAGTGCGGCGGCCGCACGCTCGAACTGCCGCGCACGCGGTACCGGCGTGCCGCGGTTCGCTGCCGCCACCCAGTCCAACGCGTCGCGCACGCGGCCCTCTCGCAACAGCACAACCATGCGGGCCAGGCAGGCCAACGGGTTGTCCGGGTCTTCTGCCAGCAACTGCGCGGCAGCCGCTTGGGCCTCGGGCTCCGCCGCACATGCCGCAGCCCAGACGTAAAACGAGCGCAACTCGCGTCGTGGCTCCAGGTCCGCCGCCGCTCCCCAGCGTCGGGCGGCGTCGCTCCACCGCGCCAGTTGTCCGCAGGCCGAATCGAATCCGCGCAGCGCCTCGTAGAACCACGCGAATTCGGAATAGGCGACGCGGTAGGCGTCGGCGATCGCCCCGTAGGTCGCGGCCGCCGCCTCCCAGTGCGCGCTGCGCAGGTGATATTCGGCCAGCACGAGTCCGGCCAGCGCGTTGTCCGGTTGCGCGTCCAGCACGCCCATGATCAGTGCGTAGCCGTCCGAACCCTGTCCCACGCGGATCTCGCAGCGTGCCAGGCCGATTCGCGCCAGGATCAGCCGGCGCCGGACGCCGGGCGCCAGTTCCTCGGCCAGTTGAACCGCGCGCCGCAACCTGGGCCGCGCCACGTCCGCGCGATCCAGGTCGAAGAGCAGGAAGCGCCCGAAGTTCGTGTAGTGCGTGGCCTGGGTCAGGCGATCGTCCGGCAACAGCTCTTCACAGCGCTGGTACGCCTGCAACGCTCCCTGCGTGTCGCCGAGCTGGTCGTGCGCCTGGGCCAGCCGCACCCAGGTGGTGTAATCATCCGGCT
>CAZVRR010000314.1:0-4681 GCA_964629745.1 uncultured Planctomycetales bacterium
GGCGCGCCGGCGCTCCTGCGCGAGCGCGGCGTGTACCTGATCACCGGCGGGCTGGGCGGCATCGGGCAGGTCATCGCGCAGTACCTCGCGGAGAGTGTGCACGCGCGACTGGTGTTGACCGGCCGTGCCGGATTGCCGGCGCGGGAACAATGGCCGGAGCTGTTGCAGGGCGCCGACGGCGCGGTGCGGCAGCGCATCCAGGCGGTCGCGGCGCTGGAAGCGTCTGGCGCGGAGGTCCTGGTCCTGCGGGCCGCGGCGACGGACGAGGGGGCGCTGCGGGCCGCGGTGGAAGCGGCGCAGCGCCAGTTTGGCGGGCTGCACGGAGTGATTCATGCGGCCGGCGTCGCGGGCGGCGGGTTGATCGCGTTGAAGACGACCGAGGCGGCGGCCGCCGTGCTGGCGCCCAAGGTCTCCGGCGCGCGTGTGCTGGAACGGGCGTTGACGGGGGTGCCGCTCGACTTCCTCGCGCTCACCTCGTCGATCACCGCGGTGACCGGTGGCGTGGGACAGGTGGATTACTGCGCCGCGAACGCGTTCCTGGATGCGTTCGCCAGCGGGTACCAGGCACGCACCGGCACGTTCACCGTCGCGCTCAACTGGGGCCCGTGGCGCGAGGTCGGCATGGCCGTGAACACGCCGGCGCCGGGGGACATCAAGGCGCGGCTGATGGCACACCTGCGGAAAGTGGGCCTTTCGAATGCCGAGGGGGTGGAGGCCCTGCGCCGCATCCTGCACTGGCGGGTCGAGCCGCAGGTCGTCATCACGCCCGAGGCGGTGTTCGGACTTGCGCCGGAGACGCCGCGACCCCGCGCCGCCGCCGCGGAAGCGCAGGAGTCGGGCGACATGGCGGCCGACTTCGGCGGCGCGAGCCGGCATGCCCGGCCCGAACTGGCGAGCAGCTACGTCGCGCCGCGCGGCGAAATTGAAGAGTTCGTGGCCGAGGCCTGGGCGGAGCTGTTCGGGCTGGAACGGGTCGGCGTGGCAGACAACTTCTTCGACCTGGGCGGCCATTCCCTGCTCGCGACGCAGCTCACGGCCCGCCTGCGCGAAGCGCTGCAAATCGAGCTGAGCCTCGACACGCTGTTTCGCGCGCCGACCGTCGCGCAACTGGCGGAGGTCATCACGGACAAGCTCCTGGCGGATACCGACGCCGCGACGGAGGAAGCGGTCGCGGTGGCCGGCGAAAGCGGCAACGGAAATGGGCACGCGCGCGTCGCGGCCCTGGACAGCGCACTCGGGAGCCAGGCGTGAATTCGACCAGCCACGCTCGTCTGTCGGGCCTGAACGAAACGCAGCGCAGCCTGCTGTCCGACCGAGTGCGCCGCGCCCGGCAAACGCTGGGCGGGTCGGCGATTCCGCGCCAGCCGCGCCCCGGTCACCCGGTCCCGCTCTCCTTTGCGCCGCAGCGGCGGTGGTGCCGGCACCGCGTGGGCGCGCTGGGCGCGGCGTTCAACGTGGCGGAGTCCAGCCGGCTGCGGGGGCCGCTGGAAGTCGCCGCGCTGGAACGGGCGCTGAACGAGCTGATCCGCCGGCATGAAACGTTGCGCACGACGTTCGGCGAGGTGGACGGCCAGCCGGTCCAGCGGATCGCGCCGCAACTGCTGCTGGCTTTGCCCGTCGAAGACGTGCGCCATCTGCCCGAGGCCGATCGTGAGCGGCACGTGCGGCGCAGCGCGGCGGAACAACTGCACGAAGGCTGGAACCTGGAATCCGGACCGCTGATCCGCGCGCGGCTGCTGCGCACCGGCGAGGCCGAGCACGTGCTCCTGCTGGCGATCCACCACATCGTCTCCGACGGCTGGTCGAAGGGCGTTTTCGCGCGGGAACTGGTCGCGCTGTACGGGGCGTTTGCACGGGGCGCACCGTCCCCGTTGCGTGAGCTGCCGATTCAATACGCCGACTACGCCGTGTGGCAGCGCGACCGGCTGGCCGGAACTGGCCTGGAACAGCAACTGTCGTACTGGCGCCCGCAACTGGCCGGGGCGCCGACGCTGCAACTGCCGCGCGACGCCCGCGCCGGAACCGGCGCCCGCGGCATGCGCTCGCTGGTGGTGCTGCCGCGCGGGCTCAGCCAGGCCGTGCGCGAGCTGAGCCGGTCCGAGGAGTGCACGCTGTTCATGACGCTGCTGGCCTCGCTGGCAGTGTTGCTGGGCCGCTACGGCGGTCAGGACGACGTCGTGATCGGCTCGCCGCTGGCCAATCGCACGCGCGTGGAAACGGAAGACCTGATCGGCTGCCTGATGAATCCGCTGCCGCTGCGCATCGATCTCTCCGGCCAGCCCACGTTTCGCGAGCTGCTGCGACGCGTGCGCGAGGCGGCGCTGGGGTGCTTCGCGCACCAGGAGATGCCGTTCGACGCGCTCGTTCGCACTCTTCAGCCGCAGCGCGACCTGCATACCGCGCCGCTGTTCCAGGCGATGTTCCTGTTGCAGAGCTTCTCGCTGCGCGGACCGCAACTGCCGGGCCTGGCCGTCGGGCCGCTGTTCCCCTCCGTCGATCAGCTCCAGGTGCTCGACGACGAACAGACGCTCGCGTCCATCGAGCGCTGCGTGGAAACGCCCGAACTGACGTACCCGGTCTCCCTCGAGCTGTTCGAGGCCGGGCCGGCGATCATCGGCAGTTGGGAATACGCGGCGGAATACCACGGCACGCTGGCCGGAATGCCGGGACACTTGCGGACCTTCCTCGCCGCGGCTGTCGCGGACCCGACGCGGCGCATTCACGATCTGCCGCTGCTCACGCCCGCCGAGCGGCAGCGCGTGCTCGTGTCGTGGAACGATACGCGGGCCGAGTTCCCGAGCGTCTGCGTGCACCGCCTGGTCGAGGCGGAGGCGACTCGTACGCCGGACGCGGTGGCCGTGACATGCCGCGGCGCCCACCTCTCCTACGGCGAGCTGAATCGCCGGGCCAACCGGCTGGCGCACCGGCTGCGCGCGTCCGGCGTGGGGCCGGACGTGCTCGTCGGCGTCTTCGTGGAACGCTGGCTGGACATGGTCGTGGGGGCGCTGGCCGTGCTGAAGGCGGGCGGCGCCTACGTGCCGCTCGATCCCGCGTACCCGGCGGACCGTCTCGCTTTCGTCGTCGCGGATACGTGCATGCCGGTGCTGCTCACGCAGCAGCACCTGGCGCCGCGGCTGGCCGGCCTGGCGGCGCAAGTAGTCCTGCTGGACGCGCCGGAGCCGGGGGAGGCGGATCACGACGAGAACCTGGGCGATGCGGCGCGTCCGGACAACCTGGCCTACGTGATATTCACCTCGGGCTCGACCGGCCGCCCGAAGGGCGTAATGGTCACGCACGCCAGCCTGGCCAACGCGTACTTCGCGTGGGAAAGCACATATCGCCTGCGGACCGACGTCCGCGCGCACCTGCAAATGGCCAGCTTCGCGTTCGACGTGTTCTCCGGCGACTTCGTGCGGGCCCTGTGCTCGGGCGGGAGGCTGGTGATTGCGCCGCAGGAACTGCTCTTCGACGCGGCACAACTCTACGAGCTCATGCGCGCCGAGGGCGTTGATGCGGCGGAGTTCGTGCCCGCCGTCCTGCGGCACCTGCTGGTATACCTGGAGCAGAGCGGCCAGCGCCTGAACTTCCTGCGCATGCTGGTGGCGGGCTCCGACGCCTGGTACGTCAGCGAATACCGCAACGTGCAACGCCTGTGCGGACCGCGTACGCGCGTGATCAACTCGTACGGCCTGACCGAGGCCACAATCGACAGCACCTGGTTCGAGGACGCCGGCGCCGACTTGGCCGCCGATCGCATGGTGCCGATCGGCCGGCCGTTCGCGAATTCGCAGGTGTACGTGCTCGATACGCGGCACGGCACACCGCAGCCGGTGCCGGTCGGCGTAGCGGGCGAAATCTGCGTCGGCGGCCCGGGACTGGCGCGCGGCTACTGGAATCGCCCCGAGCTGACGGCGGAGAAGTTCATTCCGCACCCGCTGTGCAGCGAGCCGGGCGCGCGGCTGTACCGCACCGGCGACCTGGGTCGCTTCCTGCCCGACGGCAACATCGAGCTGCTCGGCCGCATGGATCAGCAGGTCAAGATCCGCGGCGTGCGCGTCGAGCTCGGCGAGATCGAGGCGCTGCTGAGCGAATACCCCGGCCTGCGGCAAGTCGTCGCCGCCGTCCGCGAGGACACGCCCGGCGACAAACGGCTCATCGCCTACCTGGTCGCGGACGGGCCGGCGCCGAGCCCGGCGGACCTGCGGACGTCTCTGGCGCGCAAGCTGCCCCAGGCCCTGTACCCGGCCGCGTATATCCTCCTGCCGGAAATGCCGTTGACGCCCAACGGCAAAATCGACCGCCAGGCGCTGCCGGCCCCGCCGGAGCAGCGCACCGCACAATCCGCGTTCGCCCCGCCGCAGAACGACACGGAACGGGCGGTCGCGGCGCTGTGGCAGGAGGTGCTGAAGGTCGAGCGCATCGGCCGCGACGACAACTTCTTCGATCTGGGGGGTCACTCGCTGCTGCTCGCGCAATTGCACAGCAAGCTCGTCGCGCGGCTGGGCGCGCGGCTGACGATCGTCGAACTGTTCGAGTATTCCACCGTGCGGGCCCAGGCACAACGGGTGGATGCGCTCGCCGGGCCGGCCGCCGCCGCCGCGGCCGCGCCCGTGCCGCAACTGGCCGAAGCGGCCCGCCAGCGGGCCGCACAGCAGAAGCCCGCGCTGCGCAAGCCGTCGCC
>CAZVRR010000315.1:0-4672 GCA_964629745.1 uncultured Planctomycetales bacterium
AATCCTCGATGCCCGTCAGGGCGATCAGCCGGCCCGCCGAGAGCACCGCGGGGCCGAAGCCGCGCCGCAGGCTCTGAATGCGCCGCTTGGGGGGCCGGCCCGCGCCGGCGGCGAGCCGCGGCGCATGGCGCGCCTGGGCTTCGTCGCGCGCGTGCCAGCCGCCCAGCATGGCGGCCAGCCAGATCACCATGATCACTTTGCCCAGTTCCGCCGGCTGAAAGCTGAGCGTGAACGGGCTGCTGAGCACGACGAGCGCGCGCTGCGCGCCCATGGCCTCGTGGCCGACCAGCAGGACCGCCACCAGCGCCGAGAGCGCCAGGAGATAGAGCGCGCCGCTGCGCCAGGCGTCGCGCGGCGTATCCCACGCCAGCCAGCGATAGTCACAATGGGCCGCGAACAACATGCCGATGAAGCCCGGGACGGCGAAGACGCACTGCCGCAGCGGCGTCGACCACCATTGCCGCCAATCCAGTTCCGCCCCGCGCACGGTGACCGACGCCGAGTACACCATCGCCACGCCGAACGTCATCAGCACGCCGGCGATCAGGATGATGGGACTGTCGTAGGACGGCTGGGACAGCGCCAGCCCGGGGGCGCTCGGGGCGGCACGGGGCAACGGATGAGGCGCGGGTGCGGGCATCGGCTATCTCAGCTTCAGCGTCGCCAGCGAGAAGGCGGCGAACAGGGCTGCCACCAGCCAGAAGCGCATGACGACCTGTGTCTCGGACCAGCCACCCAGGTGAAAATGGTGGTGCAGCGGGGCGCAGCGGAAGAAGCGTTTTCCGCCGGTGGACCGGTAGTAGAAAATCTGGATCAGCACCGAGACGCCTTCCACCACGAACACCCCGCCGACGATCAGCAGCCACAGCTCCAGCCGCGTCACGATCGCGACGTAGCCCATCAACCCACCCAGCGGCAGCGAGCCGGTATCCCCCATGAACACCTGCGCCGGGTAGGCGTTGTACCACAGGAAGCCCAGGCACGCCCCGACGGCGGCCCCGCAGATGACCGACAGCTCCCCCGCGCCCGGAATGGGTGCGAAATAGAAGAAGCGCGCCAGGTCGGGATGCGCGATCACGTACGCCAGGAGCATGAACACGAAGGCGGTCAGCGCCATGCAGCCGCTGGCCAGCCCGTCCATCCCGTCGGTGAGATTGACCGCGTTGGACGTGCCGGCGATCACGATGATCGCAATCAGCACGAACGCCAGGGTCGGCAGCCGCATAATGCTGTTCTTGTAGAACGGGATGTGCAGCAGGTTGAAAAAGTGGCCGTAGCTCATGTCGGGATCGGTGTAGCGGGCCAGTTCGGCATTCGTCTCCCCCGCCCGCAGGATGAACATCGCCAGCAGCGCCCCCAGCGCCACCTGGAACACGAGCTTTTCCCACAGCCGCAAGCCGTCACGCGTCCCGGCACGGCGTCCCGCCGCGAGCTTCAGCCCGTCGTCGACCGCTCCGACCAGCGCCAGCCAGGACAGGCAAAACAGCCCCATCCGCACATAGAAGTTCGACAAGTCGGCCAGCAGCAGCACGACCACGAAGATCGCGATCACGATCAGGATCCCCCCCATCGTGGGCGTGTCGCGCTTCTCCGCCATCAGCCGATTCACGTCAGCATGGTCAAACTCCGGCCGGTCGCCGATCTTCAGCCGCCGCAGCGTACGGATCACCGGCGGCCCGAGCAGCCACACGACGAAGAACGCCAGCAGCACCGCCAACGTTGCCCGGAACAGCGAGCTCTCGTAGGCGTACGGCTTGCCGCCGGTCAGCCAGCGGAAGAACAGGTAGAGCATGAGCTAACTAACCAGGGCCGCGGCCAGGTGCTTCTGGAGCGGCGCGACCAGGCGTTCCAGCCCGACCGCGCGTGACGCCTTCAGCAGCACGACGTCACCATCCCGCAGTTCCGCCAGCAACCGGTCCCGGCACGTCTCCACATCGGGGAAACACTCGACGCGTGGTCCGAACAGGCCTCCTTGCTCGAAGACTTCGCCCATCAGCTCCGCGGCACGGCCGATCAGGTACACCCGGTCAAAGCGGGCCGCCACCAGGCGCTCGGCCATCTGGCGGTGCATCGCCGGCGCCGCGGCGCCGAGCTCGCGCATTTCGCCGAACACCACGATCCGCCGGCCGCGGCACGCCAGCGACGCCAGCGTCTCGAAGGCCGCCGCCGCGCTGCCGGGATTCGCGTTGTAGGCATCGTTCAGGACGGTCACGCCGCCGCACTGCACCATTTCGTTGCGCATGGGCGGCAGCGTGAACGACTCCAGCCGGGCGGCGATCTCCGCGTGCTCCAGCCCGAGCCGGCGCGCCAGTGTGATCGCGCCGGCGGCGTTGACCGCGTTGTGCAGCCCGGCCAGGGCCAGCCGGTAGCGGAAGCGTCCGTTCAGCGTGAAACGCAGCCACGGCTCCTCGTAGCGCGCATCCGTCAGCCGCACGTCGGCGTCGCCGTGCCAGCCGAAGGTCGCCAGCGCGACGCCCGCCGGCGGGGGATGCCGGCGCACCGCGGGCTGATCCACGTTCACGGCCGCGAACCCGCCGGGCTCGATTTTCTGGAAGATCGAACATTCCTCGGCGGCCACGCCGTCCAGGTCCTTCAGCCGCTCGAGGTGCTCCTCGGCCAGGCAGGTGAGGACCGCCAGTTCGGGGCGGATCATCTCGCCGAGCGCGGCGACTTCGCCGGGGGCGTTGGTGCCCACCTCCACGACGATGTACTCGTCGCGTGCCTCGGCGGACAGCAGCGTCAGCGGCACGCCGATCTCGTTATTGAAGCTCTTCGGTGAGCAGCGTCCCGCCCAGCGTCCCGCCAGGATGTGGTGAATCATCGCCTTGGTGGTCGTTTTGCCGTTGCTGCCGACCACCGCGATCACGCGCGCCGGGAGGAGCCGGCGGTGGTGCGCCGCGAGAGCTCCGAGCGCGACGACCGGATCCGGCACCCCGATCAGCACGCCGGGCGCCGTCGCCGGCCGCTGCGACCGGAGCCGGCGCTGCAGTTCCTCGAGCTGCGGCGCCGCCACGACGGCCGCCACGGCCCCCCCGGCCAGCGCGTCGAGCACATAGTCGTGCCCGTCAAAACGCGGCCCGCGGATGGCGAAAAACAGGTCGCCTTCACCCACCGTCCGCGAGTCGGTCGAGACGCCCCGCACGCTGGCGGTCGGCAATTCCCCGCCCGGCTGACCGCGCAGCGCCGCGACGACCTCGTTCAGCATCAACGTAATCACGCCCTAGCGGCCTCCTGTGCGTACCGCGGAAAGCTCGGCGGCGGCCTGGATCGCCACTTCCACGTCGTCGAAGTGCACGCGCCGCGCGCCGAGAATCTGGTAGTCCTCGTGTCCCTTGCCCGCGATCAGCACGACATCCTGCCCTTCCGCCATTTCCAGCGCCGCCTTGATCGCCGCCGCCCGGTCCGCTTCCACGATCACCTTGTCCCGCGCGCCGGCGTCGAAGCCCGCCAGGATCTCGCCGATGATCGCCTGCGGATCCTCGGAACGCGGGTTGTCGCTGGTCACGAGAATGCGATCGGCGAACTCGGCCGCGGCACGCGCCATCCGCGGACGCTTCGTACGATCGCGGTCGCCGCCGCAGCCGAATACCAGGATCAGCCGGCGGCGCGCCAGCGGTCGCAGGACCGACAGCACGTTGCGCAGGGCATCGTCCGTGTGGGCGTAGTCGACGAATACGTCGGCGCCGCTCACGCACGGCACGCGCTGCAGGCGGCCCGGAATGTTGCGCACCGCGCCCAGCCCGGCCTCGATCGCCTCGAGCGGCATGCCGACCGCCCGGGCCAGCCCCGCCGCCGCCAGCGCGTTGTACACGTTGTGCCGGCCGACGATGGCGTTCTCCAGCACGAGATCACAGCCTTCAAGATGCATGCGGTAATACGTGCCGCGCACGGTGTCGCGGGAGATCGTCGCCGACAGGTCGGCCGGACCGTTCAGCGAATACCACACGAGGCGCGCCCGGCAGGCCCGCACCATCTCTGCCGAATTCGGGTCGTCCCGATTCAGCACCGCGACCGCCGCCTCGTCGAGACCAGCGAACAGTCGTGCCTTCGCCGCCCGGTAGTTCTCGAACGTGCCGTGGTAGTCCAGGTGGTCGCCCGTCAGATTCGTAAACGCCGCGGCCGTGAAGTGCACGCCGGCGGCCCGGTGCTGATCCAGCGCATGACTGGAGACTTCCATCACCGCGTAGCGCGCGCCGGCGTCCGCGCACTCCCGCAGGTACCCGGAAAGCTGCAGCGCGCCGGGGGTCGTCACGCGGGCGGTGACGCTGCGGCCACACAGGTCGTAGCGCACCGTGCCGAGCAGCCCACAACGCTCGCCCGCAGCCTGGATGATCGCGCGGGCCATCATTGCCGTCGTGGTCTTGCCGTTCGTGCCGGTCACGCCCAGGCAGGTCAGGGCCGCGGCGCCGCCGGGCTCGAGCCCATGCCAGCGCGCGGCAACCCGGGCCAGCGCCAGCCGCACGTCCGGCACGTTGATGACCAGGACGTCGGACCGCGGCGCGACGTCCTGCCCCAGCACGACCGTCGCGCCTCGCGCCACGGCATCAGGGGAGCATTCTTCGGCGCGCGCGACGCGGTCCCCATCTGCCAGACGGAGTGGTGGCCGTACCTGTGCCCGCACGCGCCCCGTGCCCTCATCGCCATCTCCTCCCGTCAAGGATCGAGCGCGAAC
>CAZVRR010000316.1:0-4647 GCA_964629745.1 uncultured Planctomycetales bacterium
GTGTCGACGCTCGACACGGGGGTGGATGGCAGCCACCCCGCCCTCGCCAGCCGCTGGCGCGGCAACAATCCGGAGTACGCGGGTCACGGCGAATGGGCCTTCTTTGACCCGGTGTCGTCGCAGACCCAGCCGTTCGACAGCGGCTGGCATGGAACGCACACGATGGGCACCGTCTGCGGCGGCGCGCCCGGCAACGAGGTCGGCGTGGCGCCCGGGGCGCAGTGGATTCACGCGGCCGTGATCGACCGCGTCAGCATCGAGCAGACCGTCGCGGATGCAATCCTGGCCTTCCAGTGGCTGATCGACCCGGACGAGGACCCCGCGACGAACTGGGACGTGCCGGCGGTGTGCTCGAACTCCTGGGGCGTGACCACCGGCCACGGCTACGCTCCCTGTGACCCGACGCTCTGGAGCTACCTCGACGCCTGCGAAGCGGCCGGAATCGTGCTGCTGTTCTCGGCAGGCAACGAAAGCACCGGCGGCCTGCGCCGGCCGGGCGATCGCGCCACGACCGACTACAACGCCTGCGCCGTGGCCGCGGTTGACGGCGGCACCCTCGGCTGGCCGCTCGCGTCCTTCTCGTCGCAGGGTCCGACCACCTGCACGCCGACGGGCGCGACGGCGATCAAGCCGGACATCGCGGCCCCCGGCGTGTCCGTGATTTCGTCGGTGCCCGGCGGCGGGTACAGCTGGTCCGACGGGACCTCGATGGCGTCGCCGCACGTGAACGGCGTCGTCGCGCTCATGCGTCAGGCCTGCCCGGAGCACCCGGTCGACGTGATCAAGCAGATCCTCTACGACACGGCCGTAGACCTGGGCGCCGAGGGCCAGGACAACCAGTACGGGTGGGGCATGGTCGATGCTTACGAAGCGGTGCTGATGTCGCTGGATCTCTGCTCGGCCGTGCGGATGACCCTCACCACTGAGGCGCCCCGCTACATCCCGCCGGACCAGCCGACGAACCTGGTGCTGGAGGTCAAGGACGGCAGCGAGATCTACGTGGCGGATTCCGCCACGCTGCACTACCGCTACGACGGCGGGGACTGGCACACCGCCCCGCTCAACTCGCTGGGCGGCCTGCTGTTCGAGGCGGTGCTTCCGGCGCCGAGCTGCGGCGACAGCCCCGAGTACTTCTTCAGCGCGCTGGGCGACGAAGGCTCGACGGTGTACTACCCTGAGGAAGGTGAGGCGGCGCCGTTCACGTCGGTAGTCGCGACGGTCACCTGGGCGCTCGATGACAACTTCGAGTCCGACCTGGGCTGGACCGTGGTGAACGACCCCAGCCTGGCGACGGGCGGCTGGGAGCGGGGCGTGCCCGCGGACAGCGGCCTGGATGGCGATCCGGAGAACGATTTCGACGGGTCGGGCCAGTGCTACGTCACGGACAATCGCACGGGCAACTTCGACGTGGACGAGGGGCCGACCATCCTGCTCAGCCCGGTGTTCGACATGGCGAACTACACCGACGTGGTCTGCCGGTTCGCGACCTGGTTCCGCTGCGACGACTCCGTGGGCCCCGCGCAGGACTACATGGTGGTGGACGTGTCCAACGACGGCGGTGCCACCTGGACGCAGATCGCGCAGCTCAGCAGCGCGGAGGAGTGGGTGGCGCAGGAAGTGCACCTGACCAACTACGTGACGGCGACCGCCCAGGTCCAGCTCCGCTTCGTCGTGCAGGACACGCCCAACAACTCGGTGACCGAGGCCGGCGTGGACGCGCTGAAGATCTACGACGTCTCCTGCGGCCAGGCGGGCGGCGGCGGCAGCGGCGACATGAACTGCGACGGCGCCGTAAACGTGTTTGACGTGGATGCGTTCGTCCTGGCCACGACCGATCCCGAAGCGTACGCGGCGCAGTACCCGAGCTGTGACATCAACAACGGAGACATCAACGGCGACGGCGCGGTGAACGCGTTCGATATCGACCCGTTCGTCGCGCTGCTGGCCGGCTGAAACGGCCTGCTGGCCTGCGAGCCGCGCTGACCGGCGCGCCTCGACCCGCGAGCCGCACGTGCCAGGAAGCACACCGCCAAGGTGTGCTGCCCGGCCCGGGCGGCTCGCGTCTTGCGCGGCACGGGCGTTAGAATCAGCGTGCTTCCCGCGAACGAGATTTCATGGCCAGTCGTCGCGCAATTGTGCTCCTGTCGGGCGGGCTGGACAGCGCCACCACCCTGGCACTGGCGCAGGCCAGCGGATTCGAGGCCCTGGCACTGAGCTTCCAGTACGGCCAGCGGCACGCGTGCGAACTCGACGCGGCCCGGCGGATTGCTGCGGCGGCCGCTGCGGCGGAGCACCGGGTGGTGGAACTCGACCTGCGCGCACTCGGGGGTTCGGCACTGACGGCCGATGTGCCGGTCCCGAAAGATCGCGACCTGGCTGACGCTGCGATCCCCATCACCTACGTGCCGGCCCGCAACACCATTTTCCTTGCGTATGCGCTGGCATTTGCTGAGGTGCGGGCGGCGCGCGACATCTTCATCGGGGTGAATGCGGTGGACTACAGCGGCTACCCGGATTGCCGGCCCGAGTACCTGGCCGCGTTCGAGCGGCTGGCGGGCCTGGCCACGCGCGCGGCGATCGAGGGCACGCCGCCCCGGCTGCACGCCCCGCTCCTGCATTGGCGCAAGGCCGAGATCATCCGGCGCGGGCTGGAACTGCGGGTCGATTACGGCCTGACGCGTAGTTGCTACGATCCCGACCCCGCCGGCCGCGGCTGCGGGCATTGCGACAGTTGCCGGCTGCGCCTGGCGGCGTTCGCCGAGCTGGGCCTTGCCGATCCGGCGCCGTACAGCTCCGGGCCCCCGGGGCCGAAGTCCTGAACGATCCGCTCCCGAAACCTGCGCCGGCCTGTGCCACTGCCGTCTCGGCAGTGCGCGGGGGTCCGCGGCGTGGGCACAAGAAGACACTGCCGACACGGCAGTGGCACGGGCAGGGTCCGGAGGAGCGGTACGCGAAGACATTACGATGTGGCACTGCCGACACGGCAGTGGCACGGGAACAGTTGCGTACCCGTGCAGCGCGGAAAGCACAACCGGCCTGCCCACGTCGCCGTGGCAGGCCGGTGCAGTGAGAATTCAGTTCACGCGCGCCTCGAAACCTTGCGCCGATCAGAACCGCTCGCAAATGCTCTTGCCCTGCATGAACAGCAGCAGATAGTCGCGGCCGCCGGCCTTGCTGTCGGTGCCCGACATGTTGAAGCCGCCGAACGGCTGCACGTCCACCAGCGCGCCCGTGCACTTGCGATTGAAGTACAGGTTGCCCACGTGGAACTCGTGCCGCGCGTGCTCGAGCCGCGCGCGATCACGCGAGTACAGCGCGCCCGTCAATCCGTAGGGCGTGCCGTTGGCGATGTCGAGGCCATCCTGGAAGTCCTTCGCCTTCATAACCGCCAGCACCGGGCCGAAGATCTCCTCCTGGGCGATCCGGGCATGGCGGTCGAGGTCGGCGATGATCGTCGGCGGAATGAAGTAGCCGCCCTTCGGCACCGGCTGGTCGATCAGCACCGGCCGGCCTTCCTTGCGGCCGATCCCGATGTAATCGCTGATGCTCTTGTGCGCGTGCTCGTCAATCACCGCGCCCATGTAGAGGTTCTCTTCGGTCGTCGTGTCGCCCACGGTCAGCTTGCGGCTGCGCTCGACCACGCGTGCCAGCACGTCGTCGTACACGTCGCGGTGCAGGATCGCGCGCGAGCAGGCCGAGCACTTCTGCCCCTGGAAACCGAACGCCGCGGCGACAATCCCCTCGGCGGCCGCGTCCACGTCGGCCGTCTCGTCCACGACGATGCAGTCCTTTCCGCCCATCTCCAGGATCGCGCGCTTCAGCCAGGTCTGGCCCTTGGCCACCTGTCCGCACTTCTCGAAGATGCGCAGGCCCACGTCCTTCGAACCGGTGAACGCCACGAAGCGCGTCTGCGGGTGCTCGACCAGGAAGTCACCGATCTCGCCGCCCGAGCCGGGGCAGAAGTTCAGCACGCCCGGCGGCAGCCCCGCCTCTTCAAAGATCTCCGCCATCACCGACGCGATCACCGGGGCCGTGCTGGCCGGCTTGAGCACCACCGTATTGCCGGTGACCAGCGACGCGCTCGTCATGCCGCAGCAGATCGCCAGCGGGAAGTTCCACGGCGGAATCACCACGCCCACGCCGAGCGGAATGTAACGGAGCTCGTTTTCCTCGCCGGCATACGGCGTCACGGGCTGCGGGCCGCCCAGCCGCATCATCTCGCGGCCGTAAAACTCGAGAAAATCGATGGCTTCGCAGGTGTCCGCGTACGCTTCGATCCAGCTCTTGGATTCCTCGAAGCACATCCACGCCGCCAGCTCGTACACGCGCCGGCGCATGATCGCCCCCGCCTTCAGCAGGATCCGGGCGCGGGCGTCGGGCTCGACGCGGCGCCAGGTCTTGAACGTCTCGGCCGCCACGCGGATCGCCTGCTCCGCATGGTCGCGGCTGGCCTTGGCGACGTGGCCCACCACGGTCTGCGAGTGGGCCGGCATGACCGACGCGATCTTTTTGTCGGTTTCAATTTTGCGGTCGCCGATGCGCAGGGGATAGGTCCGGCCGAGCTGGCTGCGGACCAGGGCCAGGGCGGCGAGCATTTTCTCGCGCGGCTCGCGTTCGGCGAAATTGACGTACGGTTCGGGGCGGTAG
>CAZVRR010000317.1:0-3866 GCA_964629745.1 uncultured Planctomycetales bacterium
ACCCCTTGTCCGCCGCGGTCGATACCTATATCATCTAGGTATGACGGCCCGGAACGCAAGCCCGCGCCATGGCGTCGGCCTCGATGCGCTGGTTATCACGAGTGGGACGGCAACTTGACGTGCTGACGCGGGACAATATCGTCCTCAGTTCTTCAGAGGGTGGACGTTTCTATCCACGTCACCCTTGGACGGCCGCGCGGGGGAGATCACACTGGGCTTACGCCACTCCTTCACGCGTCGAGCACGAATCGATAGCCAACGCCGACTTCGGTGCAGATGTGCCGAGGCTGCGTCGGATTGCCCTCCAATTTCTGGCGGAGTTGCCGCACGAACATGCGTAGATAGGCTGAATCTTCCGCATGCCCTGGCCCCCAGACCTCTTTGAGAAGCTGGCGGTGCGTCATGACCAGGCCGGTGTGGCGGGCGAGGGTGGTGAGCAGCTTGTATTCGATGGGCGTGAGATGCACTTCAGCACCGCCGCGCGTCACGATGCGACGGGCCAGGTCGATCATGATCTCGCCGGCGACGATCGTGCTGTCGGTGCTGGGCCGGGCGAGGCTCGCGGCGTGGCGGAGCGCGACGCGGATGCGGGCCATCAGCTCGGCCACGTTGAACGGCTTCTGCACGTAATCGTCGGCGCCGGCGTCGAGCGCGGCGATCTTGTCCGCCTCCTGGCCGCGGGCCGACAGGATGATGATCGGCAGGGCCGACCACTCACGCACGCGACGGACGACCTCGATACCGTCGGTGTCGGGCAGGCCGAGATCGAGAACGATCACGTCGGGCCGGGACTGCGTCGCTTCGAGAATACCCCCGGCGGCGGTTTCCGCTTCGACCAGCTTCCACCCCGCGGCTTCCATCGCCGGCCGCAGGAACCGGCGAATCGGCAACTCGTCTTCCACGACCAAGATCGTGGCGGGGGCCATGCTCATCGTGCGGCCTCCTCTCGCTTCTCAACGCCTGCGGGCGCCGTCGCCGCTGCCGATTCTGGCGCGTTTTCGGTCGGCATCGCCGGCGGCGAGCTGAGCGGTATCGTGAACCAGAACCGCGCCCCGCCGCCCTCGCGATTCTCCACGCCAATCTGCCCACCGTGCAACCGCACGACGGCGGCGCAGATGGCGAGCCCCAGCCCTGTGCCGGCGCGGTCGGTCGCTGGCCGGCGGCGAACGAAGCGGCGGAAGATATCCGCCTCGCTGCCGGGCTCGATGCCCGGCCCGCGATCGAGCACTTCGACCAGCATGTGTTCGCTCGCAGCCGAGCCGCGCAGCGTGATCTCGGAGCCGCGGGGCGTGTAGCGGGCGGCATTCTCCAGCAGATTCGTCAGCACCTCGTCAAGCAGCACGCCGTCCACGCGGACCAGCGGCAAGTCATCCGGGATGGCCGTCTCCACGCGGTGCTCCACCAGCATCGAACCGAGACGCCCCAGCGCCGAGCCAACGAGTTCGTCGAGCGGATACCAGTCGCGCTGAAGCTGGAAGCCGGAAGATTCCAGCCGCGTCATTTCCAAGAGCTTGCCGACAAGCTGGTTCAGTCGGCCGGCTTCGTCAGCGACGGACTGGAGCAGCTCGCGCCGGGTGTCGGCCTTCAGGCCACCGGCGTCTTCTAGCAGCGTGCTGGCCGCACCTGCGATCGTCGCCAGCGGGGTGCGCAGATCGTGCGAGACGCAACTCAGCAGTGCGCTGCGGACCTGCTCGGTCTCGGCTTGGCGCGTAGCCGACTCGGCTTGTGCAGCGAACGCCGCCCGTTCAAGCGCGATCGCGAGCTGCGTCGCGAAGGTCTCCAGCATGTGGCGCTGGTCGGGTTCCAGCGCACGCGAGCGATCGTGCGGCCGCAGCCCCAGCACGCCGAGCGAGCGGCCGGATGCGACCAAAGGCAGATAGATCGCCTGCACAGACGGCAGCGTGTCGGTGCTCCAGCCGGCCCATTTCTGATGGTCGAACACCCAGCGCGCCGCCGCCGATTCGTTGGGCTCGTGCTCGGGAAACTCGCCGTGCTTGCCCGCGACGGTCAACGCATCGTTGCCACCGGGCAGCAGCACCGCCGCCGCCCCCTGGAACACGTCGGCGACGTGCCGCACGACGCCGCGCGCGAGGCTGAGCGCGTCGGCCGCCGCGGCGAGTTGCCGGCTCATGTAATAGAGCGCCGCAGTGCGGAGGTAGCGCGCCCGGGCGGCCTCGCTCTGCTGGCGGACGCGCTGCGTCAGGCTGCTGATCACGATGGCCGTGATGAGCAGGACGACAAACGTGATCACGTATTGCGGATCGTGGATCGCAAGCGTGTAGTGGGGCTGCGTGAAGAAGAAATTGAACAACAGTGGCGCTAGGATGGCGGACACGACCGACGGCCCACGGCCGTAGCGCGTCGCGACGAACACGACGCCGGCCAGATAGAGCATCGTCAGGTTGACCGGCGAGAGCACTTCGGCCAGCGGAAATCCGACCAGCGTGCAGCCGGCCAGAACGCCGAGGGCGGAGACGTAACCGGGCCACCGCGTCCGCCGCGTAGGCAACGCCCGCTGAGCGGGCGCGGACTGCTCCCCCTCGCCCTTGACGATGAGAACATCGCTCTCGCCGCTGCGGCGGCTCCGCGCGTCCACGGGCGAACCGCGCAGCCACTCGATCCAGCGCGGCCGATCGGGCTTGCCAATCACGATCTTCGTGATGTTGCGCTGCACCGCGAACGTCAGCACCTCATCGGCGAAGCGCTCGCCGCTGAGGATCGTCGTTTCGGCGCCGAGACGTTCGGCGAGCTTGAGATTGCGGCGGATCTGGGCCGTGGCCTGCTCGCTCAGCCCGGGCGATTCGACGCTGATCGCGATCCAGTCGGCCTGAGCCGCAGCGGCCATGCGGCGCGCCGTGCGGACGACGCGAGCCGACAGCGGGCTGGGGCCGACGCAGACGAGGAGACGCTCGTTCGTCGCCCACGGGCGCGCGTCGCCGCGGCCGGCGCGCTCTACCTGCACCTGTGCCCCGACGCGCTCCGCCATCTGGCGAAGCGCGAGTTCGCGCAGCGCGACGAGATTCTCGCGGCGGAAGAACTGATCCACCGCCCGGCGGGCCTGGTCGGCGATGTAGACCTTGCCCTCGCTCAGCCGCCGGAGCAGATCATCGGGCGGAAGATCCACCAGCTCGATCTCGTCGGCCCGTTCGACGATCGAATCAGGCACCGTTTCACGCACGACGACGCCAACGATCCGCGCGACCACGTCGTTGAGCGACTCGATGTGCTGGACGTTGACGGTCGTGTACACATTGATGCCGGCGTCCAGCAGTTCGGCCACATCCTGCCAGCGCTTGGCGTGCCGCAGGCTCGTGGCGTTCGAGTGGGCCAGCTCATCGACAAGAACCAAGGCCGGCCTGCGCGCCAGCGCAGCGTCAAGGTCGAACTCGCGTTGCCGCACGCCGCGATACTCGACCCATCGGGGCGGCAGCACCTCCAGGCCGTTCAGCAGCGCATCCGTCTCGGCTCGGCCGTGCGTCTCAACGTAGCCGACTGCGACATCGACGCCAGCCCGGCGCTTCTCGTGCGCCTCGGTCAGCATGGCGTAGGTCTTGCCCACGCCGGCGCACATGCCGAAGAAGAGCTTCAGCCGGCCGCGGTGCGCACTGCCCTCGTCTGCCCGCAGGCGGGCGAGGAGAGCGTCGGGGTCAGGGCGTTGGTCGGCTGCGGTCACTTCGCATCCACTGTCATTCAGTGCTTATTGTCCCCCTGTTGACCGGTCGCGTCATCCATCGCTCGGTTGAGAATCAACACGCTTACGCGCGGCTCGCCCAGCAGGCCGAATTGTCGTGGCTCGGTGGCCGCCGCAATCAGCGCGCGAACGCGCTCGCTCGGCAGCCCGCGCAGGCGGGCGACGCGCGCGGCCT
>CAZVRR010000317.1:3876-4647 GCA_964629745.1 uncultured Planctomycetales bacterium
ACTCGGCCGCGGCCGGGCTGATATGCGGGTCGAGCCCGCTGGCGGAAGCCGTTACGAGGTCGGCAGGGATCGGCAACGTGTTGCCGGGTTCGGCCGCCCGGAGCCGGGCAATGCGTTCGCGGATCGCCACGCACCGAGCCGGATTGCTGACGGCCAGGTTGCTGCCCGATGACGAGGCGGCGTTATAGGGAAACGGGCTCGTCGCGGACGGACGGCACCAGAAGTAGCGCGGGTCGTCGAAGGGCTGGCCGATTAGCTCCGAGCCGGCCGGCGTGCCGTTGTCCACGATGAGGCTGCCGTTGGCCCGGTGCGGGAAGCACAACTGCGTGACCCCTGTGATCGCGAGCGGGTAGGTCACGCCGGTCAGCAGTGTGAAGATGATGATCGCCGTGACCGCGGTCCGCATTTCACGCACCAGTGATACTTGCTCCGTTCTCACGCGCTCACTCGTGTTCATGCAAGCCCCAGTCCGACCAAGAACAGGTCGATCAGTTTGATGCCGATGAACGGAACGATCAGCCCGCCAAGACCGTAGATGAGCAGGTTGCGCGACAGCAGCCGCCCGGCATTCGCCGGCCGATAGCGAACGCCGCGCAGCGCCAGCGGGATCAGGAACACGATGATCAGCGCGTTGAAGATCACTGCTGACAGAATCGCGCTCTGCGGCGTGGCGAGCCGCATGATGTTTAGCGCGCCGAGCGCCGGATACGTTCCAACGAACGCAGCCGGGATGATCGCGAAATACTTGGAGATATCGTTGGCGATGCTGAA
>CAZVRR010000318.1:0-4643 GCA_964629745.1 uncultured Planctomycetales bacterium
CGGGCGGCGCCGTTCCCGGCATGCCGGGCGGGCTCGCCAACCCGTTCATCGTCACGTAAGCCGGCGAGAGAATCCCGCCCGACATGGCCATCTTGACCGCGTCCTCCACGCTCCAGTTCACCTCGACGACGTCGCGGCGGCGCAGAACGAACACAAAGCCGGTCGTGGGATTCGGAGTGGTCGCGATGAACGCCGCACACAGTTCCTCCCCAGTCGCCGAATCGCGGAAGGTGTTCGTGATGAACGCGACCGTTCGCGTCAGCTCGTTGGGAAACGGGACGAGCGCCACGCGCTGGAAGCTCTGCTGCTGGTCGGGTCCAAACAGGCCGAGCACCTGCTTCAGCGTACGGTAGATCGTCTTCACGAACGGGACGCGATCGACGACCACCTCGAGTACGTCGAGCAGCCGGCGGCCGATCGTGTTCGCCGTAAACATCCCGATCACATACAGCAGGAAAAAGGTGAGCAGGACGGAGAAGATCGCGATACCCCAGCGCATTTCGCGCGGCAGGGCGTCCATCCCCTGCTGATCCAGGGCTTCGCGCTGCACGCCCCAGCGCGTCAGGGCGTCCTTGCCCCACGAGCTGAGCAGAAACGCGTGCACCACCCAGAACGACGCATCGCGCAACCAGCCGAACACGACCCGCACCACCCATACGGTGATGACGATCGGCAATATCGTGAGTAAGCCGGCGGTGATGCGCGTCTTCACCAGCGCCCGCACGGTCGCCATGACCCGGCTGCCGTGGCGCCGCTGCTGTTTCTCGCCGATCGGGGCTGCGCTGTCCATGCAGGGTCCTTTCCATGGCGGCGTCCATGCCGCACCACTCACGATACCGGCCCCGTCGGCGCCGGCAAAGCCGGATCCAAGGCGGGGGGCCGAGAATCCCTGCTCCGGCCGACCGCTGGGGGGCTATGATTCATGTGGAAGCACTTCTCGTTCCGGAGACATGTCATGCATCTCGAGATCGATGCCGCGCAGCGCGATCGCCTCCTGGAACTCATCAACGAGGCGCTCGACGAAATGGGACCGGAAATCCACCATACGTGGACCCGGAGCTACAAGGACGAACTCAAGACCGATCGCCGCGAGCTGCGGCGCTTGCGCGAAACGCTGGCGCAGCTCGCGGAACCGATGCCCGCCGTACCAGCCTGATCCCACGCGGGCCGGCCGGCGCCGGCAGATCCGGTTACTCGGATTCGGTGCGCAGGAAGACGAACTGTTTCCCGTCGCCGACGCGCACCAGCAGCCGGACACCCTGCTCCAGGTCGCGCTTTTCGAGCTGCCGCCGGAAGTCCGCTACGCTCGAGACGGGCGTGCCCTGAACCTCCTCGATGATCTGGCCGGGCGTTAAGCCGGCGCGCGCCGCGGGCGTGCCCGGCTCCACTTCCGTGATCAGCACGCCGCGGACGTCCGTCGGCAAGTCGAGCTGCCGCGCCTGCTCGGCGGAGATGTTGGTGACGGTCAGACCCAGCACGGACGATTGATCGCGCCGCCCGCTGCGGGTGACCGCGCCGCCCTCGCGTTCGCCGATGGTGGCCGTGAACGTGCGCCGGTCGCCGTCGCGGTACACCTCGAATTCCGCCTTGCTGCCCGGTTCGGTCGCCGCAATCTGGTTGCGCAACTGGGTCGAGTCGCGCACCTCCTGGTCCTGGAACTTCACGACAATGTCGCCCGGGCGCAGGCCGGCCTTGTCGGCGGGCTCGTTGGGGAGGACCTGGGTGATGAGGGCGCCGCGCGTGGAGTCGTAGCCGAATGAGCGGGCCAATTCCTCGCTCAGGGGCTGGATCAGCACGCCGAGGTAGCCGCGCGTGACATGCCCTTCCTCGATCAGGCTGCGCATGATCGAGCGGGCCATGCTGATCGGGATCGCGAAGCCGGCGCCCATGAAGCTGCCCGTGCGCGTCGCGATCGCCGTGTTGATCCCGACCACCTCGCCGCGCAGGTTCACCAGCGGACCGCCGCTGTTGCCCGGGTTGATGGCGGCGTCGGTCTGGATGAAATCCTCGTACTCGACGATGCGCATGTTCGAACGGCCCTTGGCGCTCACGATGCCGGCGGTGATCGTGCCGCGCAGACCGAACGGATTGCCCGCGGCCAGCACCCATTCGCCTACCCGCAATGCGTCCGAATCGCCCAATTGGGCGGCGGGCAGATCGCCCGCTTTCACGCGAATCACGGCCAGGTCGCTGAGCGGATCGGTGCCGACCGCCTCGGCCCGCAGCGTCCGCCCGTCCTGGAGCGTGACCTCCAGCTCATCGGCGTCGCCAGCGACGTGGTTGTTTGTCAGGATGTAGCCGTCGGTACTCACGATGACGCCGCTGCCCATGCCTTCCTGGGGCGGCAGCTCGCGCGGCAGGCGCTCGCCGAAAAAGCGCCGGAGAAAGTCGTCGTCGAACGGCAGGCCGGGCAGCGGGTTCTGGGCGTCGCCGCTACGGCGGGAAATCTGCGGAGTCTTCACGACCCGGACGCTCACGACGGAGGGGCCAATGACCTCGGCGGCGTGGGCGAACGCGACGGACAGGACATTGGCCTGCTCGAGCGCCGCCGCGGGCGGTGGGGGCGCCAGCGGCGTCCCGCGCTCCTGTGCCGCCGCGATAGGGGCCGCCGCGGCGGCCAGCGTGCAAATAACTTTGCTGAAAAATCCTGCGGTCGTGCGTTTCATACAGCTCTCCTATGCGTTCTTCCACTCGAATCCAACTACTGTCGCACCTACGCGGCGTGCAGAAGGCCGGTTCGCACAGTGGATTGTTATCCGGACTTCTTCACGATTTCTAACAATTGCCGGCGGCCGGCCGCTCGCTCGGCCGCTGGGTTGTTGGCGCGCGGCGCAGCGCGGTACGCTCCGCGGGCAGAAGGAGTCGCGCATGTTTCGCGTCGTTCGGCGTTTGCTGCTGGCGCTGGCGCTCGGATCGACACTGGCCGCGGCCGAGCCGCCCCTGGTGGCGGTCGATTTTGCGGCCGTCGCGATTCAGGATGAGTTCTGGAGTCCGCGGATCGAATTGCTGCGCGAGCGCACCTGGCCGCACGTCCTGCGCTGGTGTGAGCAAACGGGCCGGCTGGCGAACTTCGATGTCGCCGCCGGCGCCGCGGGCCAGCATCAGGGTTACTTCTTCAACGACTCAGACGTGTACAAGGCGCTGGAAGGGGCGGCGCTCCTGCTGGCGCTGCGGCCGGACCCGGAGCTGCGCCGCCAGGTCGACGAAGTCGTGCAGCGGATCGCCGCGGCGCAGCAGCCCGACGGCTACCTGCACACGTATTTCCAGGTCGCCAAGCCCGGGCAGCGCTGGACGGATGATCGCTGTCACGAACTGTACTGCGCGGGGCACCTGATCGAGGCCGGGCTGGCGCATGAGCGGGCCACCGGCGCGCGAACGTTCCTCGACGTCGCGCTGCGCTGCGCAGACCACGTCGATCGCGTGTTCGGGCCGGACGGCCGGCTGGAAGCGCCGGAGCACCCGGAAATCGAGCTCGCGCTGATCAAGCTGTGGCGCGCGACGAACGAGCCGCGCTATCTCGAGCTGGCTCGCTTTTTCCTGGCACAGCGCGGCGTCGATCGCGGCCGGCCGGCGTGGGGCGAATATGCCCAGGATCACCTGCCGTTGGCCGAGCAGCGCACCGTCGTCGGGCACGCGGTGCGGGCCATGTATCTCTACGCGGCCGCGACGGACCTGGCCCTGCTGGGAGAGCGCGGGTACGTGCCGGCGCTGGAAGCGCTCTGGCAGGACCTGACGCAGCGCAAGATGTACGTCACGGGCGGCATCGGCGTCAGCCAGGAGAACGAGGGGTTCACGCGGGCCTACGACCTGCCCAACGAGACCTCCTACGCGGAGACGTGCGCGTCGATCGCGCTGGCACTGTGGGCGCAGCGGATGAACCTGCTCTACCGCGACGCGGGCTACGCGGACCTCGTCGAACGCGAGCTGTACAACGGAATCCTGGCCGGGTTGTCGCTCTCGGGCGATCGCTTCAGCTACGCGAACCCGCTGGCCAGCCGCGGGCCGGACAGCTTTCGTACAGGCAGCCGCCGGGAGGGGGCCAGCGCGTCGCATCGGCAGGAGTGGTTCACCTGCGCCTGCTGCCCGCCGAACATCCTGCGCGTCCTGGCCGGCGTGGGCGGGTTTGCCTATGCCTGCGACGACCAGGGCATCTACGTGAACCAGTTCCTGGGCGGGCGGGCGCAGATCCCACTGGCCGGCGGGCGGGTGACGCTTGTGCAGGAGACGCGCTACCCGTGGGACGGAGCGGTCAAGCTGACCGTCGAGGCGGCCGCGGTGCGTGAGTTCCGGATCTGTCTGCGCGTGCCGGGCTGGTGCGACCGGCCGCGCGTCCGTCTGAACGGAGCCGCAATCGCTGACCTTTCTCGCGATCGCGGCTACGTGGCGGTGCAGCGCGCGTGGCAGGCGGGCGATTGGCTCGAGCTGGAACTGCCCATGGAAGTGCTGCGCCTCGAGGCGCGTCCGGAGGTGACGGCGAATGCAGGGTCCGTCGCCTTACAGCGCGGCCCGCTGGTGTACTGTCTCGAGCAGGCGGATCACCCGGCGGGCGTGCTCGATCTCCTGCTGCCGGCCGGCGCGGAGCTGCGCGCGAGGCACGAGCCACAACTTCTCGGCGGCGTGACGGTGCTGGGGGGCACGGCGCT
>CAZVRR010000319.1:0-4611 GCA_964629745.1 uncultured Planctomycetales bacterium
CACGACGGGCTCGACGTGATTCGTCGGCTCATTGACGAGGCCCCCGCGTGCCTCGCTCCGGATGGACACCTGCTGTTGGAAATCGGCTACGACCAGGCCTCCGCCGTGCGGGCGCTGCTCGCGGCGGCCGGCTGGCGAAAGACAGTCCTGTACCGCGATCCGGCGGGCATTGAGCGCGTCGTCCACGCGCAGCGGCCGCCGATCGCTTCTGCGGAGTAGACGAGCATGGGATTGCCAATTTTCGAGGTCAATGGCGGAACGCGATTGCGCGGCACGATCCGCGTGGGCGGTGCGAAGAACGCGGCCCTGCCGATCATGGCGGCCACCATCCTGTGCGATGGCGAGGTCGTACTGCGCGACGTGCCGCAGGTCATGGACGTGCTGTCGCTGTCTGAATTGCTCGGCAAGCTGGGGGTGGAGGTCGAACGCCGGCCGGACGAGTCGTTGCGCCTGGTCGTGCGCGACGAAATGAACTGCCACGCCGAGTACGACATCGTCCGCAAGATGCGCGCGTCGATCTGCGTGCTGGGCCCGCTGCTGGCCAAGCGGCAACGGGCGCGCGTCTCGATGCCCGGCGGGTGCGCGATCGGCGACCGGCCGGTGAACCTGCACCTGCGCGCCCTGCGCTCGCTGGGCGCCGATCTCGAGCTGGTCAGCGGCGACATCGTCGGCAAGTGCAAACGGCTGCGGGGCACGGAGATGTTCCTGGGCGGGCCGTTCGGCTCGACCGTGCTGGGCACGGGGAACGCCATGATGGCCGCCGTGCTGGCCGAGGGCACGACCGTCATCGAGATGGCGGCCTGCGAGCCGGAGGTCGTCGACCTGGCCAACTTTCTCAACGCCTGCGGCGCATCCATCACCGGGCAGGGGACGCCGCGGATCATCGTCGAGGGCGTGAAGTCGCTCAAAGGGTGCGAGTACCGCATCATTCCCGACCGGATCGAGGCGGGCACGTTCCTGATTGCGGCGGCAATCACCAACGGCGAGCTGACGCTCGAGAACTGCCGGCTCGACCACCTGATGGCATTCGTCGACCGGCTCGCGGCGGTCGGCGTCTCGGTGGAGCGGACGGGCACGGACACGGTGACGGTCTCGTCGGCCCGGCGGCTGGAATCGATCGAGGTCACGACCCAGCCGTTCCCCGGGTTCCCGACCGATCTGCAGGCGCAGATGATGTCGCTGCTGTGCCTGGCCGACGGGAACAGCATCGTGACGGAGAAGATCTTTCCCGACCGGTTCCTGCACGTGCCGGAGCTGGCCCGCATGGGCGCCATGCTGCACCGCGAGGGCCCGACGGTCATCGTGCAGGGCGTGAAGCGCCTGGTCGGGGCGCCGGTCATGGCGTCCGATCTGCGGGCGTCGGCGGCACTGGTGCTGGCGGGCCTGGCCGCACGCGGCACGACCCGTGTGCACCGGATCTACCACCTGGAGCGCGGCTACCACCGGCTCGACGAGAAGCTCCGCAGCGTCGGGGCCGAAATCGAGCGCAAGGAAGGCGACGAGACGTACTGACCTTTCGCGTTGCCAACCGGCGGGCAGCGCGGGACACTGCGGCACATGCGACCAGACGGCCGGGCGGCTGACGAGTTGCGGCCGGTACAGATTACGCGTGGCTTCACGCGCAGCACGCCGGGCTCGGTGCTCATCCGGGTCGGGGGCACCCTCGTGCTGTGCACCGCCAGCATCGACGAGCACGTCCCGGCCTGGCGCCTCGCCAGCGGGGCGGGCTGGCTCACCGCCGAGTACGACATGCTGCCCGGCGCGACCACGCAGCGCCGCGCCCGGAGCCGCACCGGCGTCGACGGCCGCGCCGCCGAGATCCAGCGCCTCGTCGGCCGCGCGCTGCGGAGCGTAATCGACCTGCCGCGCCTCGGCCCGCGTACGATCACGCTCGATTGCGATGTTCTCGAGGCGGACGGCGGCACGCGGACCGCGGCCATCACCGGTGCGTACGTGGCCCTGTGTGATGCTGTGGCCGCCGGCGCGGCGCGGCAGTGGTGGTCCCCCGACGTCCTCACGGGCCGCGTGGCCGCGGTCAGCGTCGGCGTGGTCGGCGGCGCGGCGCTGCTCGATCTCTGCTACGCGGAGGACGCTGCCGCCGACGTCGATGCGAACGTGGTGATGACGGACCAGGGCCAGTGGATCGAGATCCAGATGACCGCGGAGCGCACGCCGTGCAGCGAGGAGCAACTGGCCGAGCTCCTGCGGCTGGGTCGTTCAGGCGTCCGGCGCCTGCTCGAGCTCCAGCAACAGGTCCGGGCGGGGCCGGAACTCCCAGGGAGTGCCGCACATGGTTAGCAGACGGGCGGCGGCCGGGCCGCACAACGGAGCATTCAACGTCGCGGTGGCTCTGGTGATTCTGTTCGGCCTCGCCGCCAGTGGGTCGGCCTTGGGCGGGCCGCGCGAAAAGCCCCGCAAGTCCGAGGAGGATATCTGGGGCATCCGCTGCGAGACGCTGAGCGGCCCCAACCGTGTGCAGATTGCCGAGCAGCGCGCGACCGCGCTCAAGAAGGTCAAGGGCCTCAAGCCCGACTTGGTCCAGGTGTTTCACGCCACCGACGAATCCAGCGTGTACTACGGACGTTACAAGCGCGTGCCGGGCTCGGTCGACAAGCCGGATGAGCCGGTGCGCTACAAGCCCGACGTGATGCCCGACCTTGAGCTGATTCGCAGCCTGAGTCTGACCGTCGACAATCGGCCGGTCTGGCCGTTCCTGTATGCCACGGTCGAGGAACTGCCGCTCTACCGCTCGGCGCATCCCGAATGGGATCTGAACGACGCGGATGGCTACTGGACGCTGCACGTGGCGGTGTTCTACAACGAGGGGCCGATCACCAACCGCCGCCAGCTCGCCGAGGACTACTGCCGCGCGCTGCGCGAGGACGGCGAGCAGGCGTTCTTCCATCATGCCGCGGTGCGCAGCTCCGTGTACATCGGCCTGTTTCCCAAGGAAGCGGTGCAGGTGGTGCGCGAGGCGGACCCGCTGACCGGCATTCCCACCGTGAAGAACAAGATCGTCGACCCGCGCCTGCTCGACCTCCAGCGCCGCTTTCCCGAGAGCTACCAGAACGGACAGCGGCTCGTGAGCCTGGTGCCGGACCCGGCCACCGGAAAGACCTTCCGCGTGCCGACCGAGTCGTTCATCGTCCAGACGCCGCGGGCCACGGCGTCCGAAGGCCGCTGAGCCCATGTCCCACCTGCTGCTGGCCACGCACAACGCGGGCAAGCTCCGCGAACTCCAGGCACTGACCGCGGAAACGACGCTGGTCTGCCACAGCCTGGCCGAGTTTCCCGGCGCGGCGCCGGCGGTCGAGACCGGCGCCACGTTCGCCGAGAATGCGCGGGCCAAGGCGCTGCACTACGCCGACCAGACCGGAATGTTCACGCTGGCCGACGATTCGGGGCTCGCCGTCGATGCGCTGCGGGGGGCGCCGGGTGTCCATTCCGCCCGCTACGCCGGCGTGCAGGGCGACGACGCCGGCAACAACCGTAAGCTGCTCGCCGCACTGGCGGGCCGGCCGAACGCCGAGCGCGTGGCGCATTTCCGCTGCGCGATGGCCTTTGCACGCCCGGGTGCGGTGCTCCTCGAAGCGGAGGGCAGCGTGACCGGACAGATTCTCGAGTCGCCCCGCGGCAGCAACGGGTTCGGCTACGACCCGCTCTTTCTCCTGCCCGACCTCGGCCGCACGATGGCGGAACTGCCGGATGCCCAGAAGAACACGTTGAGCCACCGCGGACAGGCCTTGCGCGCCATCCTGCCGCAGATCCTGCACTGGTTTGCCACGCGGGCGCCATGAGCGCGGCGCCGTCATCTGCGTCGCCTGCGGTCGCGAAGCCACCCAGCGCAGCGCATGCGCGCGCCGTGACCGCGGCGGCGGTGGTTGGCCTCGTCGCTGTCGCCGTAATCGCGAACCAGTCGGCCGTGCACTGGCGCGAGAACCTCGCCGACTCCCACCTGTTCGCGTATTACGGCTGGTGTGTCGGGCAGGGTGCGCGGCCGTACCTCGACGTGTGGGACAACAAGCCCCCCGGCACCTGGTGGCTCAACGCCGCCGGATTCGCGCTGTGCGGCCCCGGCATCGGCGGCGAGCTGCTCATCTGTGCCTCGGCGCTGACGATCAGCCTGCTGGCCTTCATCGGTGCGGCCCGCTGCGCCTACGGCCGAGAAGTGACAGTCCCGGCTGCGCTGACCGCTTGCGTGCTGCTCACGCACCTGACCTACGAGTGTGGCGGCAACCGCACCGAGACCTTCGTGCTCGCGTGCGAGACAACGGCGCTGTGGGCATACTTTCGCTGGTTGCGGTCGCCGCGTGCGGGCTGGTTGCTTCTCGCCGGAGTGGCGGCCGGGGCAGCACCGCTGTTCAAGCAGTCGGGGCTCGCGGCCGGCGCCACGGTCATCCTCTTGCTCGCCTGGCTGTGCTGGAGAGGCGCGGCAGCCGCAGCCGCGTCGGGCGGACGGGCACCGCGGCGGGCGCGCCATGTCATGACATTTGTGCTGGCCTGGGCCGCCGTTCCGGCCTTGGCGCTGGGCGAGCTCGCAGGCCAGGGCGCAGCGGGGGCGGCTGCATTCGCCGTCGGTCGTTTCAATCGCGCGTACTTCGCTATTCACGA
>CAZVRR010000320.1:0-4592 GCA_964629745.1 uncultured Planctomycetales bacterium
GACCGCATCGAGCCGGCCGACACGCCGGCACGCGCGGAACGCGCACTGTCCGCGATGGCTCAGACGCTGCGCGCTGCACCGGTGGCACGCGGCGATATCTACATCCTCTCCGATTTCCAGGCGAGTGACTGGCTCAGACCGGCCGGCGAGCCGCCCGGTTTCGCCCCACTCGCCGCGACCGGCACGGCCCCGGCCGGCCCGGCGCCGGCGCTGCGCGCGATCCTGGTGGCTTCCGGCGTGCGGCCGCGGCCCAATTTCGCACTGACCGGCGTCCGCCTCGAGCGCCCCCAGGTCATCGCGGGCGTCCCGGCGGTGGTGCGCGCCACGGTGGCGAATCTCAGCGCGCGCCAGATGGAGGGGCTCGCGCTCGCCCCACAGGTCGAGGACGCGCCCCTGCCGGTCGTTCCCCTCGAGCCGCTCGCGCCTGGCGCGACCCGCGAAGTGCTGCTGGAAGTCACGTTCGCCGACCCGGGCTACCACGTCCTGGGCCTGTCGGCCGGACCGGTGGACGCATTCCGGGCTGACGACACCCGCCGGCATGTTGTGCACGTCCGCGAAGTGCTGAGCGTGCTCGTGGTGAACGGCGCATCGTCCGCCGACTCCCGCTCAGACGAGGTCTACCTGCTGCGGGCGGCACTGGCGCCGCCCGGGCCGCTCTCGTCGGGCCTGCGGCTGGAAATCGTGGAACCCGAGGCACTCGGCACGTCGACGCTGGCCGGATTCGACGTGGTCCTGCTCTGCAACGTGCCGCCACCCAGCGAGACCGCCGCACGTCTCCTCGCACAATACGTGCGCGAGGGCGGCGGACTGGGCATCTTCCTGGGCAGCGAAATCGGTGAGCCGCGCTCATATAACGCGGCGTTGGGCGAAGTGGCCGGGCTGCTGCCGCTGGCGCTGGAGCGCATGGCAGCACCCACCGGCCCGACCCGGGGCGTGGGACTGGTACGTACGGTTGAGCACCCCGTGACGGCGGCCTTCGCGGCGGACAGCGACACGCTGTCGGAGTATGTTCATTTCTGGCGCTATTACGCGAGTGTGCCATGGCCCGCACGGGAGACCGGCGGGGGCGAGGCCGGTGGTCTCGTGCTGGCGCGGTATGCCGATGCCGACGCCACGCCGGCACTGGCCACGCGCGAGGTCGGGCGCGGGCGGGTCGTATTGTTCACCTCGACCGTCGACCTGGATTGGAACGACTGGGCGCGGGCACCGGACGGCAGCTTCGTCGTCACGATGCTCGAACTGGTGCAGTACCTTGCGCGCCGGCCGTCCGACGCACCGAGCTTTGTCGCCGGGGAGCGGCTGGGCCTGCTCGTTTCGCCGGAAGCATACGAGCCGGCGGCCGTGTTCAAATCGCCGCGGTTCCCGGAGGAGCCCGCCGTCGCCGCGCAGACGCGCCTTCCCGAGCCGGGCGCAGGTCTCATCGAGCTGGATGGCCCGATCGCCGCGCGGCTGGGCGTCCACACTGCGGAGCTGCGTACGCGGGCCGGCCGCCTGGAGCCACGGCCGCTGGCTGTCAATCTCGATCCCGGTGAGTCCGACCTGCGCTCGGCGGACGAGGCGGAACTGGGCAGCGCGCTGGGTGGAATCCCCCACGAGTACGTGCCCAGCGCGGAGCAGTTCCTCGAGCGCGCCGAGCAGACGCGGCGCGAGTTGTGGCCGGGGCTCCTGGTCGTCGCCGCGCTCGTCCTGCTGGCGGAACAGACGCTGGCCTGGTGGTTCGGCATGCCGCCGGGAACCCGGCCGACGTGGGTGCGGTCATGAGCCTGCTGGGCGCCGTCGTCGAGACGCAGCAGCGCAGCTTCGAACTCGGCCGTGCGCCCCGCGGCTGGTTATTTCTCTGCGGCGTGCTCGTGGTGGGCCTGCTGTGTTATGCCACGGTGTGGTTGTACCGGCGGGAGCAGCGGGCCGGCGCCGGTCGTGGTCTGCGCGCGGGGCTGGCCGCGCTGCGCTGCGCCGTGCTGCTCGGGCTGGCAGGCGTGTGGCTGGAACCGATGCTGGCGACCTACCTCCTGCGCTCGTCCGCCGGACAGGTCGCGGTACTCGTCGACGCCTCGGCCAGCATGGCCGTTTCGGACGCAGACGCGGAGGGGGCTGCGGCGACGGGAGCGACCCGCTTTGAGCGCGTGCAATCCGCCGTGCTGGCCGACGATGCCGCCTGGTTGCGTGCCGTCCAGGAGCGCAACGAAGTCAACCTGTACGTGTTCGGCGCTGAACCGGCGTCGTTGGCTCTGCCCTGGGCGACGGTGGCGGCGGGCAGCATGCAGCCGGCAACGCTGCGCGACATCGTGCCCAACCGGCCGCAAACCGACCTGGGGACGGCCCTGGCCGGCGCGCTCGACGATCTCGGTGACAGCCCGGTGGCCGGCGTGATCCTGTTGACCGACGGCGCCGCGAACCATGGGCCATCAACCGTCGAGCTGGCCGCCGCGGCGCGCCGCCTGAAAACGCCGCTCTACACGGTGGGCGTCGGCGGCACCGAGGAACCCGCGAACCTGCGCGTGGTGAATCTGGCCGCGCCCGCCGCCGTGCCGCCGGAGGATCCTTTCGAAGTCCGTATTGAACTGGCCGCAGCCGGCGTGGCGGTGGGGGAAATCGAGGTGCAGCTGACAGTGGAGCCGGTTGCCGCGGGCGCCGAGCAGCCCATCACGACACGGCGCGTGAGGCTGGACCCGGCCGGGTCGGCGGCCCCGCTGCTCATTCCGGTGACGCCGCCGGGGCCCGGCGAATACCTGTATCGCGCCCGCGTGGCGCCGCTCGAGCAGGAAGCGATCCGCGACGACAACACGCGCGAGGCCACGGTGCTGGTGCTGGACCAGCGGTTGCGCGTGCTGATCGTGGCCGGCGGGCCGCACTTCGAGTACCGGGCCGTCACGGCCCTGCTCACGCGTGACGACACGTTGGACGTGAGCTGCTGGCTGCAATCGGCTGATGCGCGGGCCATCCGCGACGGGCACACGGTGATCACGGAGCTGCCGCGCAGCCCCGAGGAATTGTTCGCGTATGACGTGATCCTGCTGCTGGATCCCGACCCGGCCGAACTGGACGAATCCTGGGCCGTGCTGGCGCGGCGCTGGGTGGACGAGTTCTCGGGCGGACTGCTGTACCAGGCCGGTGCGCATTTCGCGACGCGTTTCCTGCGCGATGACCGGCTGCATGAGCTGGTCGCCATCCTGCCGGTCTCGCCCGACCCGGACGCCGACATGCGGCTCCAGGCCCAGGGCACGTACCGGGCCCGGCCGACTGCCTTTCAGCTTCCGGCGTCGGCCGCGGCTCACCCGCTCCTGACGCTACAGGAGGACGCGGAGCGCAGTGCCGCGCTGTGGAGTGCGTTGCCGGGCGTGTGGTGGTACCTGCCGGTCCTGCGGGCCAAGCCGGTCGCCACCGTACTGCTCGAGCATGCCGGCGCGGCGAGCCGCAACCAGTACGGTCCGGCCGTGTTGATGGCGACGCAGCCGGTGGGCGGCGGACGCGCGGTATTCCTGGGGTTTGATTCCACCTGGCGCTGGCGCGCGACCGCGGAGCCCCAATTTAACCGGTTGTGGGTGCAGACGGTGCGTTATCTGGCGCAGGCACGCCGCCAGCAGACGAGCCGTCGAGGCACGCTGACCTTTGACCGCGAGGCATTCGGCTTCGGGGATTACGTGAAGATCGAAGCACGCCTGCTGGACGCCGCATTCCATCCCAGCGACGCGCCCCAGGTCGAGGGCACGGTGCAGCCGGAAGGACAGCCGGCCCGGCCGCTCGTGCTGTCGGCCGCGCTGGATCGGCCGGGGTGGTTCACCGGGCGCCTGCTGCTGGATTTCGAGGGGCCGGCGGTGGTCGACGTGCCGCTGCCGGGCGCGGATGGAGGGCGGCTGGTCAAGCGGATTCGCGTGGAGCGCCCGGATCTCGAGATGCGCACGCTGCGCCAGCGCGATGACGTGCTCCGCGAGCTCGCCGCCCAGACCGGCGGCCGGTACGTGCCGCTGGCGGAGATTCAGCAACTGCCGCCGCTGATCGAGAAGGCCGCGCAGCGTAGGCCGCCGCAGCGGATCGCGGCCCAGCCGTTGTGGGACCAGGGCTGGGTGCTGCTGGTGCTCGCCGCCCTCCTGGGCCTGGAATGGACGCTGCGCCGGAGGAACCACCTGCTGTGAGCCGCGCGACCAGTCAAATGCCGGCGAGACAGGTGCAGCAATGCCTGCTTCAGCCGTTGGCGGCGCTGCGCCTGCGCGCCCGGGTATACATGGCGCTGGGCGGAGCGTTGTGGCTGGCGCTCCTGGTCCTGCTGGGGGCGCTGGCGCAGGCGCTGTTGGACTGGGCGCTGGAACTCTCTCGCGCGCAGCGGGCCATCGTGACGGTGGCACTGGGAGCCTACTGGCTGTTCGTGGCGGCACGCCGCATCGCCGGACCATTCCTGCGGCCGCTGCCCGACCAGCAGCTCGCGGGAGTCATCGATGCGGCACACCCGGATCTGCACGACCGGCTGGTAACGGCCGTCGAGCTCAGCCGCGCGGCTCCGGCGGAGAGCAACTCGCCGGGCCTGGTCGCGGCGGTCGTGCAGGAGGCCTGCACAGCGGCGCGGCAGGTCCGGTTCGTGGATGTACTGGACCATC
>CAZVRR010000321.1:0-4586 GCA_964629745.1 uncultured Planctomycetales bacterium
CGCGGCGTTCCTGTGCCTGCTCGGCGCGGTGGCGTTGTCGTCAGGGGCTGCGGGGCTGACCTCCGCACTCGGAGCTGCGGCGCCGGCCAGCGTGTTGACCGAGCGAGCACGCCAGGTTGTGGAGTCGGTCGGGTATCCGACCTCGGCGGCGGGGCAGGAGAGCGGGTTCACGTTCCGCGCGAGCGAAGGGTTTTTCAAACCGTCCTGGACCGCGGAGGGGACCGATGACGCAATCGTGGAGTTCGCGCCGCCGACCGCTGGTGCGGCCTGGTACCGCTGTGGCCCGCGACCGCTTGTGCCGGTGGATCCCCTCAACCTGACCTTTGGAGGAGCGCGGGTCTCCCTGGTCGACCCGCCGCGGACCCGGCCGGGCATGACCACGGTCGTTCTCGATGGCCGCGGTCGCCTGCTGGGGTTCGAGGCGCTGACGACGGCGAACACGGCGGATGCCGGCTCCCCGGCGGCGCGCGTCGACTGGAGCCCGTTGATCGCCGCGAGCGGATTGCGCGAACAGGACTTGAGGACGACCGCGCCACGCTGGACGCCGAACGTAACCTACGACGAGCGCGCGGCCTGGGAAGTGGCCGGCGCAGAGGAAGTCGGTGACGGCACGCGCGTCGAGGCGGCGGGCTGGCGCGGGCGGCCGACATTCTTCGCGCTGGTGAATACGGCGGCGGCGCCCGCCGCGCGCTACCTGGACTTTGCGTGGCGGATGGCCGTGAGTGTCCGGCTGCGCCTGGGGGTATTGGCGCTGGCCACGCTGGCGGTGATTCCCATCGCCGGCCGGAACCTGCGGCGCGGTCGAAGCGACGCGGCGGGTGCTCTCAGGCTGGCGCTGTTTGTGCTCTGTGCGCGGGTCGTAGCGTGGGCGCTCCGGGCTGCGCACGTGCCGGCGGTGGAGACGGAAGGCATGCTGCTCCTGTTCGGCGTCCTGGGGGCACTGCTCGAAGCAAGCCTGGTCGCGGTATTTTACCTGGGCGTCGAGCCGACGATGCGCCGATTCTGGCCGCAGTCGCTGATCTCCTGGCACCGCGTGCTGACGAACCGCTGGCGCGATCCGCTGGTCGGACGCGACCTGCTGGTAGGAGCGCTGGCCGGGGTGGTCGTCGCGTTCCTGTTTCTTCTGGACCGGCTCGCGGTCCACGAACTCGGGTTGACGCTGCGCCAGCCGCTGCGACTGCTTGATACGCTCGAGCCCTTGCTCGGGGCGCGCTACACGCTGGCGGCCCTGGTCCAGTCCGTCCTCCTTTCCATCTACCAGGGGCTGGTGCTGGTCCTGGTGTTCGTGCTCCAGCGCATTGCGCTGCGGCGCACGTGGCTCGCCGGCATGGCTACGGCGCTGGTGTGGGCGCCGGTTCACCTGCCGCAACTGGCGCATCCGGCCGTGTCCTGGCTGCCGCTCGGGCTGGTGCTCGCGCTCGTGGCCTGGTTGACCGTCCGGTACGGCCTGCTGGTTGTCGTCTGCGCGGCGCTGGTCACGCGGCTGTTGTTGTCATTTCCGCTCTCGTACACGCCGGCGACTCCGGCCTGGGACCTGACGTTGTTCGTCTTGCTGAGCGTGATCGCCATCGCCACTTGGGGGCTGCTGACCGCACTTCGCGCGCCCGCGCCTGCCGCCGCGTAGCACGCCGCGCGCAGCGCGAAATTCTTTTCGCCGCGGCTTGCGGGTTTCCGGCGTTTCTGACGCATCTACCAGCGAGTCGCGGGGTGCGGATTCCCCGTTCCAGGTGATCGCCGTGTCCCGCCGCGTGGACTGCCGGCGCGCGTCGCGGCCAAGAGTGGAGGTTCGCCATGCGAGTTGAGATTTATGGGACCTTCCTCCTGACGGGGCAGACTGAGCCGTTGGGCCCGGCGCTGCGTCGCGAGATTGTCCGGTGCGCCGCCGCGACCGTGAAACGGGCCGGGGCCCGGGTCAGCCTGGTTCGGGTGGTCGTGGTGGAGTGCATTGGCGCCATGGGCGAGCGACTCAGCCTGTGCCGCATGACGGCCCAACCAGCCGACTGCAACGCCCTGACTGCCGAGGCGTTCGGCCGCGGAGCGCGTGTTGCGCTCCGGCGCGCGGCGCAGCAACTGGAGGCGCTGCTCACGGCGCCCGTGGCGCATCCGGGTCCAGGCGCGGTTCGGTCGATCGCGCGTGGTCCGGACCCGGATGGCGGCGCGCCCCTCCGCTGTCTCGCCGCGTGTGTGGCACGCACGGAGGCCAGCCATGCTTGTTGACGCCACGCTGCGCACGTTGAGCAAGCTCGTCGAGTTCTACGACCGTGCGGCGACGTTTCGTGGCCTGCCGCGCGAACGGATGGTTGCCCTGGGGGAAGCGGACGAGCTGTTCGTCCGCCTGTACCCGCAAGACTATCGCGCGCTGCAGGTGATCCGCGTCACGTGCCAGCTCGCCCACGCGGGTCGACCGTGCCGCGACGCGACGCACCCGGCTGAGAGCCGCGTGGTGCAACTGCTCACGCAGGTGACGCACGACGCGATTCGTGCCGGCGACCTGGTGCTGCCGGCGCCGCGACGGCCGGACGAGGTGGCGTTCACGGTCTGGGCGCTGGCGTTCGGCACGCGGGCCCTGATGCAGACGGCGGTCGCATCGCGGCAGTTGGGAATCACGGATTCCTTCCGGTTGCTGCGCAGCGGCACGGAACTGCTGTTTGACGCGCTGGGCTGGCAGCCCCTGTCGACGGCCTGGGACTATGAGCATACGCGGCAGCGTGTCCACGAGGAACTCTTCCCGCAGGAAACGCGACAGGCGTCGGCCGAGGAGGCCACGGCGGCGGGGTTGCCCGCCCCGGGATAGCGCGCCTGGCGCAACTGGAACTTGCAGTCCGAACGGTCTTGTGATTCCGCCGCCCAGATCTGCTGGGGTGTTCCCAGCCGGCCGTTCGGACCGGGCGGGGGTGGGCCACCGGCCCACCCTCGTCCCCTGATTCGCCCACTTGCCGGGTCTGCCGGCGGCCACGACGAATCGTGGGATTTGCCGGACCGCGCGCAGTCGCCGGGCTGAGGGCGAACCGGGATGCGGCGGGGCCGTTCTTTTTGACAGGAGTAGTGCGATGGGTCTGGATGGTCTGCTCTCCGCGCTGTTGGAGGTGCTGCAGGGGCTGTTCACCGACGGCCTGCTCGCCTTCATCACGGACCTGTTCGGCCAGCTCTTCCCGGCCGGCTGATCCAGGGTAACGACGACATGCAGCCAAGCCGCATGACACGCCGAGCGGGCGGGTCGGGCGGGGCTGCGCCCGGGCTTGGCCGCGGGACGCCGGTCGGCCGGGCGGGACAACGTGGTGGTGCTGTGAGCCGCCCGGTACGTCCGGGCGACCTCGCAGCGCCGGGGCAGGTTCTCGTCAGGAAACCACTGCGCGGCCCGGTGTCGTGCAGTTGGCGCATCGCGCGCGTGACGCGGTGTGTGGGTGAAGATGTGGTTCAAGGAGCAACCAATGAAGCAGTTGGGCAAATGGATGACGTTGGCCGCGAGTGGGCTGTTGGCCTTTCAGCTGGGCGGATGTGTGATCTCGGATCTGCTCGATCAGTTGATGGGCATCGTGACGCCAAGCTAGCCCGCGCCCAAGGTTCGACCGCGCCGGCGTCGGCGGGTTCCTGCTCCCTGTAGCGGGGCTCCGCGGCCGGCGCGGTCTTTCCGCGCGCCCGCGCGGTTCGACGCCAACTCCCACCTCTTGCCCGGAGCTTTCCGGGCCCCGCCAGGCGATCAAGTCTCCAGGAGCACACGCGAACAAATGGTGCGCGCGGGGGGCCGGTCCCCAGACGCCGGCCGTCGGCGAAACCTGCACGCGAGGCCTGCCGCTCGACTTTTTCCCACGTCTGCGGGAGCCCTGCGCCGCCGTTTCGGTACAATTCTTTGCGCGGACGTGGAGGGGTGTCCGAGTGGCTGAGGGAGCCGGTCTTGAAATAGGACGGCCAGGGCTATGAAGGAGACGAACGAATTCGAGGTGTCGCGACGAGTTCTTCAGAGCAGCACGACCTTTGGGGCCGTCTGCTTCTTCATGGGCATGGCGCTGTTGTCCGGCGTGCTGTTCTTGAGCGGCGCTCTCCGGCTGGGCGAGCATCTGGCCCTGCCCGATCCGGCATTGCGCGCGGTAATCGGAAGCATTTGTTTCGCCCTGTTCTTGCCCTGGTTTGTAACGCTCTACTCCGTGCGCCATCTGCTGGCATCGATAAAGCGGCTCGAAGCCAAATTGGACGAATTGGAACACCGGGCAACGTGGCAGGTCCATGCGGACCGTTAACCGTTTCGTCAACGCAAGCTGTATGGAGAGGTGTCCGAGTGGCTGAAGGAGCCGGTCTTGAAAACTTACAACACTTTCGACCAAATCTTAAATAGCTATCAATAAGAGACTTGCGCGACATATTATAGGGCGCAGTGAATATCTTGTCCAATTCTTTGTCCGGATTTTCCGCTAAATTGTCCTTGCTGGAAGGACAAAAATCCTCATAATTGTCCTTCTGAGAAGGACAAATGCAGGACCTCATCCGACAGAAGATCATCGACTCGCTGGCCGCGCCGCCGCCGGCGGTCACCGCGCGCGACGTGCGCCTGCCCAAGGTACCGCGCAAAGCGGTCGCCGTCATCGGCA
>CAZVRR010000322.1:0-4585 GCA_964629745.1 uncultured Planctomycetales bacterium
CAGCTCCGACTTCTGCGGTTCTGCCATGCCGAGTCCCGTTGGTCGCGCCGCGGCCGGGCTCCTCAAATCCGCTCGTTGCACCAGTATATTCCGAGCAATACGAGCGACCACCACGCGATCTGGCCCAGCTCCCCCAGCAGCGGGCGCACGCGAAACGTCAGGAGCTGGTAGGAAAGATAGGCCCGCAGCAGCCGGCGGGCGGGATCGTCGCCACTGAAAATCCCCCACAGGTAGCGCACCGTGACGAACGTGCTGACGATGAGGTACAGCGTCAGCGCGATGAACAACGTCTGTGTGAACACCAGGAACGGTTCGTCGTCCGGCACGCGCGACCTCAACCCGGCGTGAACAACGCCGACCCCACCCGTACCACCGTCGCCCCCTCCTCCACGGCCACGGCGTAGTCCTGGCTCATCCCCATCGAGAGGTGCACGCACTCGGGCCCGACGGCGCCCCGCGCCTGGAGGCCGCGCAGCAGCTCACGCAGTCGCGCGAAACAGGGCCGCGCCCGCTCGGCATCCTCGACCAGCGGCGCCATCGTCATCAATCCGCGCAGCGTCAGGGCCGGCCAGCCGCGAATCGCCGCGACGAGACCCTCGAGTTCGTCCGGCGCAACGCCAGTCTTGCTCGCCTCGCCTGCGACGTTGGTTTCCAGGAGCACATCGACCCGCCAGCCCCGGGCGGCTGCGGCGGCGCCCAGCTCGGCTGCCAGGCGGGTCGAGTCCACCGAGTGGACGATCCGGACGTGCGGCAGCAGCCGTGCGACCTTGTTCCGCTGGAGGTGCCCGATCATGTGCCAGCACGGCAGGGGGGACCCGTCGCCGGCGGGCGTCCAGCCGCCGGGAGCGCTGCCCAGGATCTCGGCGCGGGCGATCAGTTGTTGAACGCGGTTCTCGCCGAAGTCACGCAGGCCCGCCGCCTGGAGTTCCTGGATGATCGGCGGGTCGACGCTCTTTGTGACGGCGACCAGGCGGACTTCGCTGGCGGGCCGGCCGACGCGCGCGCAGGCGGCTGCGATGTTCTCCTCCACCCGGGCCAGGTTGGCCCGCACCGGGATCTGCACCTGAGGCTGGACCACGCGCCGCTCGCCAACCTGTACCGGGGCCGCCCGGCCGGCACACGACTTCTGCCCGGCCCGATGGAGCCGCCGCGAACGTCATTCTATACTGGCGGCCGATGTGGGACATGAACCTGGTGCAGGGGTTCCCGGGCCTGCGGGCCCTGTTGGCCGAGCCGCTCGTCGTGGGCGTCGAGCTCGTCCTGATCGGTCTGTCAGTGAACTGGGTCGCCAGCATCCTGCATGGCACGCGCGGCACGCGCCCGCTGCGCGGCGTGCTCACGCTGCTGGTGGTCGCGGCGCTCGTGATCAACGTCCTGGCCGAGCGCTCCGGCTGGGAACGTCTCTCGCTGTTGTATCACTATTTCCTGCTGGGCCTGGCCTTCGTGGCGGTGGTCGCCTTTCAACCGGAGCTGCGCCGCGCGGTGATCCGGGCCGGCGATGTGCGCTTCCTCCGGCGGGGCACGCCGCAGTCGCGCGTCGTCGCCGCCCTCGTCCAGTCGGCCCGCTACCTCTCGCGCAATCGCTACGGCGGCCTGATCGCGATCCAGCGCGCGGTGGACCTGGGCGGCTGGGCGGAGAAGGGGACGTTGATCAACGCCGACGTCTCCGCAAACCTGCTGAACACGATCTTCTTTCCGAACACTCCGCTGCACGACCTGGGCGTGATCATCGCCGGCAAGCGCCTGCTGGCCGCCAACTGCCAGTTCCCGCTGGCCGAAAGCGACGAGGTGGGCGCGGCGGTCGGAAGCCGGCACCTGGCCGCGGTCGGCATGAGCTTCGAGACCGACGCACTCGTGCTGGTGGTATCCGAGGAGACCGGCACGATCTCCCTGGCCGATGCGGGCAAGCTGACGCGCTATCTCTCGCTGGATGACCTGTCGGACGAGCTGACCGGGCGGCTCAGCGGCCAGCCCATTCGCATCGGCACCGAGGAAAAGACCGCGCTGCCGCGCCTGAGCCGCCTGTGGCGCCGGCTGCGCCGCGCGGCCATTGTCGTGCCGCTCACGATCGTGATCTGGACCTTGGCCTACCAGGCCAGCCTGACCACGCTCGGCGGGGTCGACGTCGAGCTCGCTCTGCGCTCGCCGGAATGGGAACACATCGTGGACCGCGAGGCGCCGGTCAGCGGCCGGTTCAAGGTCACGTTCCAGGGTCCGGCCCGGGCGATCGAGCGCCTGCGCAGCCCGACGCAGAGCGGACCGCTGCGCCTCGACTGGGAACTCTCGAAGCGCGACCTGAATGGCCCGTACGTGCGCGACGCCGAGGACCTGATCAACGGCCTGCCGCAGGTGCAGAAGCTCGAGGTCGTTGCGACCGAGGTGCTGCCCCTGGAGGTGCGCTACAGCGTCGACGAGCGCGTCAGCATCAAGATGGGCGTGCGGGCAGCCACCGGCGCCGTCAAGGTGACGGACGAGCGGTTCGATCCGCCGGAGGTGGAGGTGACGATGCGCGCGCGGCACGTGGATTCGACGGCGGGCGGGTTGCCCGAAAGCCAGTGGATCCTCGCGCTGCCGCTGGAGGACCGTCTGCGCCGCGCGGCGGCGGGCGAGACGATCACGGAGCGCGTCGCGGTACCCACGCAGGTCGGCAGTTTTCCGATCGAGACGGCGGACCCGGAATTCGTGACCGTGTCGCTGCGCGTGGCGGGCCAGCGCATCACGCGCTCGCTGGACCAGATCCCCGTCTGGGTGCTGATCAGCCCCGAGCTGCTGCAGAGCGTCGACGTGCAGCGCGTCGATCCGCAGGAGTGGCTGATCGCGCTGGATGTCGCCGGCGACAAGACGCAGATCGAAGCGCTGCGCCCGTCCGACGTTCGCGCGTTCGTGGCAATCACGAGCGACATGCTGACCACCACGCCGCAGTTGCGCAGCGAGGTGAAATTCGACGTGCCGCCCGGGGTGGAGGTCGTGGGTCCCAAGCGCTACGTGCAACTGCAACTCGACCGCCGCGAAGGGCGCGTGCCCTGATGGCCGGTCCCGCGCTGCCGATTCTGCACGTCGATGCCGACCTGCTCGTCCTTGACAAACCCGCGGGAGTGCCGGCGGTTCCGGGGCGCGGCGGGGTGGCCAGCGCGCTGGAGCTGCTGCGCCGCCACCCGCAGTTCTCGGACGTTGAGCCGCTGCGGGTGGTGCATCGGATCGATAAAGATGCCAGCGGCGTGCTCGTGTACGCTCGCACGCTGGGCGCCCAGCGGAGCCTCGTCGCGCAATTCATGGAACGCCGCGTCGAGAAGCTGTACCACGCCCTGGTCTTGGGCTACGTTGCGGGGGACGGCACGGTGGACCTGCCGCTCGCATTCGATGCGCGTCGGCAGATCACGCGCGTTTCGCACCGGCGCGGCAAGCCGGCCATGACGCATTACCGCATCCTGCAGCGCGTCGCGGGCCATACCTGGCTCGAATGCCGGCCCGTGACCGGCCGGACGCACCAGATCCGCGCCCACCTGGCGGCCATCGGCCACCCGCTGGCCGTGGACGTGCTGTACGGCGGGGCCCCGGCGATTCTGCTGTCCCAGTACAAGCCCGGCTACCGCCCCAACCGCCGCGGCACGGAGCGCCCGCTGATCGAGCGGCTGACGCTGCACGCGGCCCGGATCGCCTTCACCCATCCGGGCGACGGGACGGATTTCAGTTGCCAAGCGCCCCTGCCGAAGGATCTTCGGGCGACCCTGACCCAGCTCGCCCGGCTCGGCTGAGCACGCCTTCTCGCAGGCAGTACAATGCTGCGTCGGGTCGGCGCCAAACCGCGCCGCCCGCGCGGATGCGCATGGCCGTGTCGCCGGAAAGCCCGCACGAGACTGGGATCGCCCGCGGATCCGCACCGCCCCCGGCGGGGGTGGCGGATCACGGTGAGGAGATCGCCGTGCGCGCGACCACCGTGGACAGCAACGACACCATTCGCCCGCTGATCGCGGAGGTCCGGGCACGGCTGGCGGAACTGGCCGCCCGCGAGCTGGTGCTGCAGCAGCGCGAGCATGAGCTGGAGCAGCACCACCAGCGACTGCGGCGCGAGGCCCACGAAGCCGCGCAGCGCGAGTGGAGCCAATCCCAGGAGCGCCTGCGCCAGCGCAGCGCCGAAATCGAGGCGCAGGCCGCCGAGCTGGCCGCACGGGCCAGCCGCATCCGGGATGTCGAGGCGCGGCTGCAGGAACGACAGGGGGCCTTGGCCCGAAATCACCAGGAGCTCGTCGAGCAGGCCGAACGGATTCGCCGGCGCACCGAGGCCTACCGTGGCCTGCGGCATGCCGACCAGGAGGCGCTGCGCCGACGCATCGCGATCATCCGCGAACGCGAGCGGGAACTCGAGCGGCGCATGCAGTTGGCCGTGGAGGACCTCACGGCCCAGCGCGGGGAGCTGGCTGACCAGCGCAACGAGCTCGAGCGTCGCGTGGCATCGCTGGAGCAGACGCAGAACGAACTCCGCGCGCGCAAGGCGACGCTGGAACGCGAGGTCGCCGCCCTGGAGGAGCAGGCCGAGGCGCTGCGCGTCCAGGATGTGGAAATGCACGCGTAGCGCGCCGAGCTG
>CAZVRR010000323.1:0-4580 GCA_964629745.1 uncultured Planctomycetales bacterium
AGCGCGCCGCGCCGATCCTGCTGACGAGCCTGGGTATGACGCTCGTGATTGCGACCGGCGGCATCGACCTGTCCGTCGGCGCCGTGGCCGCCATCACCGGCTCGACGCTCGCGCTGCTCGTCGAGCGCCCGGGCCTCGCACCCCCCGCCGTGCTGGTGCTCGCCCTGCTCGTCTCCCTGGCCGCGGGCGCCTGGAACGGGGCCCTGATCGCCTGGGCCGGCGTGCAACCGATCGTCGCCACGCTCGTCCTGATGGTCGCCGGCCGCGGCATCGCGCAACTGCTGACGCAGGGGCAGATCCTCACGTTCGACGTGCCGCTGCTCAATGCCATCGGCGGCGGACATGCGCTGGGCCTGCCGATCTCGGTGGTGCTGACCGCGGCCGCGTTCCTCGCGGTGGCCCTGCTCGTCAGCCTGACCGCGTTGCGCCTCTTCATCGAGTCCGTCGGCTGCAACGAAACCGCCAGCCGCGTCGCGGGCGTGAACGTCAGCGCGATCAAGCTGTTCGTCTACGCCGCCGGCGGATTGTGCGCCGGGCTGGCCGGCGTGATCACCGCCGCCGAAATCAAGGCCGCCGACGCCAACAACGCGGGCCTGTACCTCGAGCTGGACGCGATTCTCGCCGTCGTCATCGGCGGCACGTCGCTCGCGGGGGGGCGCTTCAGCCTCACGGGGACGCTTATTGGCGGCCTGCTGATCCAGACCCTCACCACGACCATTCTCACGCGCGGCGTGCCCGTCGAGTACACGCTCGTCATCAAGGCCCTGGCCGTCCTGGCGGTGTGCCTGCTGCAATCGCAACCGGTCCGCCGCCTGCTGGTGCGCGGGAGCACGCCGTGAGGGCCGGGCGTGGTCGAACCTTTGTCCCGCTCGCCACCACGATCGGCGTGTTCCTGCTGCTGTACGCCGCCGCGTGCCTGCGCTACCACGAGCGCGGGTTCTTCACCTGGCCGGTCTTCGTCAGCCTGTTCAGCGAGAACGCCGTGCTGGGCCTCGCGGCCATCGGCGTGACCTTCGTGATTCTCTCGGGCGGGATCGACCTGTCCGTCGGCGCGGTGGTGGGCATGAGCAGCATCGCCATCGCACGACTGCTGGAGGCCGGCTGGTCACCCGCGCCCGTCTTTGCGGCCATTCTGCTGCTGGGCGGGACGTTTGGCGCCGCCATGGGCGGAATCATCCACTACTTCGTCCTGCCGCCCTTCCTTGTCACGCTGGCCGGCATGTTCCTGGCGCGCGGAGTGGGTTTCGTGATCAGCCAGGAAAGCGTGGGCATCACCCACCCGTGGTACGACTGGCTGAGCGAAATCGGCGCTCTCCCGTGGGCCGGCACCTCGCTGCACCTGCCCCCCGCGACCGCCCTGATCCTGCTGGCCGCCACGATCCTCGCCGCCTACGTGACGCGCTGGACCCGCTTCGGACGCAACGTGTACGCCCTCGGCGGCAGCGAGACGTCGGCGCTGCTGATGGGCCTGCCGGTGGCGCGCACCCGGATCCTGACCTACGCCCTGAGCGGCGTGTGCGCCGCCGCCGCCGGCATCGTCTACACGCTCTACACGTTTTCCGGCCACGCCACCGCCGGAACCATGCTCGAGCTCGACGCGATCGCCGCGGCGGTCATCGGCGGGACGCTGCTCACCGGCGGCGTGGGGACCATCCTCGGCACGCTGGTAGGCGTGCTGATCTACGGCGTGTTGCAGATCGCGGTCGCGTTCGAGGGCACGCTCAGCTCGTGGTGGACGAAGATCGCGATCGGCAGCCTGCTCCTGGCATTCATCCTGATGCAGCGCTTTGTCCAGCAGCACCTGGGCCGCACTACAGGAAGTCGGCAATCACACGGTTCGCGAGCATCCGCCCGCGGCTCGTCAGGCGCACCGCCGCCGGCGTGACTTCCACCAGGCCGTCGCCCGCGTGCTTCTCGATGGCCGGCGCGAAGAAGTCCACCGGGTCGCAGCCGAAACGCTCCGCAAACGGCGCCCGCCGCAGCCCTTCGCACAGCCGCAGCGCCAGCATCGCCGTCTCCCGCGCCGCGCGCGCTGGCGGCAGGCGTTCCGAGTCGATGTGCGGGTCCTCGCCCACCTGCACCAGCTTCACGTACGCGGCGTTGTCCGCCACGTTGCGGTAGCGCAACCCGTCCACGTAGCCGGCGGCGGACGGACCGATTCCCAGGTAGGGCTCGTTACGCCAGTAGACCAGGTTGTGCCGGCACTCGGCGCCTGGCCGGGCATAGTTGCTGATCTCGTACTGTGCATAGCCGGCGGCGCCCAGGTGCTCGCTCGCCAGCTCGTACAGGTCCGCCTCCAGGTCTGGATCCATCGGGGTCACCGTGCCCGCCTCGCGCTGCGCGGTGAGGCGTGTGCCCGTCTCGTACGTCAGACCATAGCACGACAGGTGCTCCGGTCCCAGCGCGAGTGCGGCGTCCAGGCTCGATTTCCACGACTCCAGCGTCTGCCCGGGAATCCCGAAGATCAGGTCGACGCTGAGGCGGCTGATGCCCGCGCGGCGGCACACTTCCAGTGTCTGGCCGACCTGCTCGGGCCGGTGTGTCCGCTCGAGCACGTGCAGTTCCGCCTGTGCAAAACTCTGCGCACCGAGCGAGACGCGGTCCACGCCGGCCGCCGCCAGGATCCGTGCCGTTTCGTCCGTCACCGTCGCGGGATTGGCCTCGACCGTAAACTCGGCGACCCGCGGCGCGACGCTGCGGCACGCGGCGAGAAGCCGTGCCAGGGCTGGTCCGGGCAGAATGGTCGGTGTCCCCCCGCCGACGAAGATGGTCTCGATCTCGAGCGGCCAGCGCTGCCGGCCGCGCTGCAGTTCCGTCAGTACCGCCTCGAGGACCGGTTCGGCCGCACTGGCGGTGTACAGCTCCTTGTAGAAGTCGCAGTAGCCGCAGCGCTTCCGGCAGAAAGGCACGTGCACGTACAGGGCACGCACGGTTGCGGGCTGTAGATCTCGGACGGGTTCGCGGGTCATGGATTTTGCTTCAACGCCCGGGATTGTAGCGGGGCACGCGCGGGGCGTCCGAGCCGCGCTGCGCAGCGGGTTACGGCCGCCGCGGCGGAACGGCCCGGGCCGTGCCGGTTTGCTACAGGAAAGGCCGCCCGTATAATTTGCCCGGTGCACTGCCGGGAATCCGGCCACGGCGCAGGCGGGGGCCTGCGCCGCGCAGTACCGGCGCTGAAGGATCGCCGCATGAACGTGGTCTTGGTGAGGTTTCGGGACGGCGAACGCCGCGACCTGCCGCTGTCCAATGCAAAGACCGTGATCGGGCGCAAGCCCGAATGCGATCTGCGCATCCCCACGCGTGACGTCTCGCGGGTTCACTGCGAGATCACGCTGCAGGAGGGCGAGGTCACCGTCAAGGACGCCGGCAGCTCGAACGGAACCTACGTCAACGGCCGCCGCGTGGACGAGGCGGTGCTCGGCCCGGGCGACCGCCTGACCGTGGGCCCGATCACGTTCATCGTGGTGATCGACGGGCTGCCGCAGGACGTCGAGCCGATCCAGGCGCCGCCGCTGCTGATCGAGCAGGACGAATTCAGCGATACGTTCGAACTGCTCGAACCCGCCGCCGGCACGCCCAAATCGGAAAAGGCCAAGGCCGCCCCCAAGCCGCCGCCCAAGCCCGCGGCCAAGGCACCGGCCAAGCCGCCGGGGAAGACTGCGGAGGGCAAGGCCAAGCCGTCCAAGCCGGCCAAGCCCGGACAGCCGACGCCCGGCGCCCCGGTGGCGCCTGTCGCGCCCGGCAAACCGGGCGAGGAAGAAGTGTTCGAGCTGTCCGCCGACGACTTCGACCTGGAAGATGCGATCTCCGCGCTGGACGAGCTGGAGGACGAGGACGATCTGCCGTAGTGGCGCCCGTCCGTCCTCGCCGCCTGCGCGTTGAACTCCCACCCGTGTCCTGATGGGCCGCATGCGCAACGCTCCCCACTCAGCCCGGCGCCGTCCGCGCTGGCGGCGAATCTATGCGATCTTTTCGCTCACCAGCACCGTGCTCACCGTCCTGATCGTCGGGTTCTGCGCGACGTGCCGGCCGAACTGGTACGTCCCGGCCGCGGTCGATCCGGCCCTGCTTGCCTCCGACAAACGCGAGTTCGTCAACCTGCTCGACCAGATCGGCGACGCCCTGAACGCTGGCGCGGCGCTCGAGTTCGAAGTGGAAGAAGCCCAGCTTAATCGCTGGATCGCCGCGCGCAACGACATCTGGCCCGGCCGGCGCTACGAGCTGGAGGGCGCGGCCGGGCTCCAGCTCAGCCTCCTGGGCGATCAGCGCATACGCCTGGCTCTCCAGCCGCAGCGCACGCCGGTCGCGCTGATTCTTTCCGCGATCGGCCGCGTGCAGGTCGCACCGGACGAGTTGCAGATCCAGGTGGAGAGCATCCGCTCCGGCAGCCTGCCCCTGCCGCGCGGCCAGTTGCTCGACGCCCTACGCGACAACCTCGCCAGCCAGACGGATGAAATCACGATGGAGGGCGACACCATCCACATCCCGAACGATCTGATGTGGGAGAACGGCGACGTGCCCTGCTCGATCAGCCAACTAAAGATCGAGCCGGGCCGGGCACGCGTGCGGCTCGACCCGCG
>CAZVRR010000324.1:0-4549 GCA_964629745.1 uncultured Planctomycetales bacterium
GGTCCATCAGCACGACGCGATAGCGTCCCGGCGCCTCGGGCTGAACCAGCACGTTGGCGGCATGCATGTCGAGGTGCTCGAGCCCGGCCTGGTGCGCGCGGGCGATCAGGTCGGCCAGGAGCTCGGTGAGCTGCGCCGTGTCCCGCGCGCGGCGAACAGGATCCGGATCGCGTTCCACCTGCTCCCAGAAATCGCTGAGCAGGTAGGCCGGCTCGATCGCCTCGGTGACGAGCAACGAGTTGCGTGCTCCGCCGCGCCGCACATCATTGGAGTATGCCAGCGGTGCGACGGCGGGAATTCCCGCCTGTAGCGCGAAGATGCCGCCACGCCATTCTGATTCGCAGGCCGGCGTGCGCAAACCGTCGCGCAGCCGCATGAGCCAGCCGCTGCCGGCGTAATACTTGAGATAGAAGACGCGGGCGCCCACCGGCGCGCGCCACACCTCGCGCCGTGCATTCTGCTTGACGCGACGCCAGCCCTGGGCCGCCGGATCCGCCCAGGCCTGTGCCGGCACGCGGTCCAGCACGTGCTCGAAACCGGCCCGGAATGTCCAGACGCGCCCGGCGATGCCGGCCGTCTGGACCAGGACCGGCTGGTCGCCGCGCAGGGTCTCCGCCAGGGTTCCGGGAGGCGAAACCGCAGGGCGCGAAATGGCTACTCCATGCGTCACGTTCAGCGTATTCATCTGGTTCGGGCGGAGCGCCGCGCCGCACGGTTCCGCCGGTCACGTCATTCTAAATGATGCACAGATGTCTTCTCAATCAGGATAACGCGTCCCGGGGGGTGCTGGACACGGCCGGCCCGGGCTCAGGGCGCCGGCGGTCGGACCCGTTCGAAGTGTCCGCCGGGGGTGACCAGTGAAAAGACTTCGCCGTCCGAATCAAGCGTAAGCACCGCCCCGAAGGGGGCGTAGTCGTCCTGGACGAGGACGCGCGGCCGGCCCTGATCGTCGGGCGTCAGCGCCCGCAGCAGGCGCGTGTATGTGCCCGCGCCGAGGAGGTGTGACGACTCCATGATGCACGTGACGGACTCGCGCGCGGCGCGCGCTTCGGCCAGGGTCTCCAGTGGCGGCGGCAGGAACGAGCTTCCGGGCTGAAACGTGTAAGTCCGCGGCCCGGTCCCGCCGGTGTCGACGGTTCGCGTGACACTCTCGCTGCGCCCGTTGCGTGACTCCCGCACGGTGAGCTTCAGGGCGTCGGAAAGCTGGATCTCGGTCGACTGGCTGTACGCACCGCCGCGCAGGTTCAGTTCCCACTGCGTGCGTTCGTCAAGTTTGCCGTCGCTCTCGCGCAAAAGCACACTCGTGTAGCCGCGCACCGGAAACCGGCCCGTCGGCTTGCGCACCACCGTGAGCGCCTCGCCGCGTCCCCAGCGCTGGCCGGCATACTCCAACTGGACCGGCAATTCGCCCCACCAGGGCACCGGTCCGGCTTCGAGAACCTTGCCCGCAATTTCGACACCCGCTTGGGCGGCATCGGCGGCGGAGTGCAGCCGGTCCAGCGGCTCGAAGCGCAACGTCTGCGCGATCTGCGCTGCGGCGGCGTCGGCTGCGGGCAGGTGCTCGGCGCTGCAATACACATAGATCAGAACCGCTTCATCGGGGGACTTGGCCACCAGCCACGAACTCATCGCACTCTGGGTGTTTCGTGACGGGTCAGGGTGGCGGATGACCGCCACCGGTGCGGCGTCATCACGTTGCCATGAGGGCGCCTCGGTCTGGGCTTCGAGGATCAACCAGTACGCCGCCGCGAAATCGGTCAGAAGCTGTGTGGGCTCACGGCCCGGCGCCACCCAGGTTCGGAACACGCCGAGCGACCATGCCGGCACGCGGTCCACCTGGCCGCTCACGAAGAATCCCGGAACATCGGGCAGGGCAGGCAGGGCGGCGGACCAGTTGCCCGGCACGTCCAGGCTGACCGCCGCCCGCGCCAGCGCCTCGGCCGGCCCGACGCTCGCGCCGGGATCATCGAGCCGGATCGATTCGCAGATCCGGTCCAGCAAGGCGAAGTCCGCGGGCGTCAGGTCCGTCATCGGGAAGTAGTGCACGCTGATCTGCTGCCCGCCGGGGAGAATCGCGATGCGCTGTACCGACTCGATGACCACCTGCTGCCGGCGCCAGCGGCGCGTCTCGAGGTGGCGCATCTGCACGGCGGGGAACGGTCCGATCCGTGCGGGGCGCAGATCGCCGTGGTCGGCGCCGAGCATGCGCAGGATCTCGGCGGGCGACTGGAACGCGGGCAGGCGCCGGTACTGCACCTTGATTCCGCGGTCGATGCGTGACACTTCCTGCCGGCCCACCGACGTTCGCACCGGCAGCAGGAATGCCCCGGGATCGTTGGGGTCGGCCAGCCAGCCGTGGGGCGGGCGGACGTACAGCGGCGTGCCCGGCACGCGGGTTTCCGGTCCGAGGGTGCGCGACTCGCGCACCTGGAACCAGGCCAGGAGGATCGTGCCGGCCAGCACGGCCGCGGTGACGATCACCAGCGCGGCGGGCCGGCCGGGTCGCGTTCCAGTGTTCACCTGCCACATCACGGGGGGATGATAAGGGGGCGCGGCCGCGCTGGGCAGGAGCGCGCCAGGATCGGTTGCGAATCGCGCGGCGACGTTCTAGGCTGCCCAGGCCGAAGGAGAAATGACATGATGGATCTGAGCACGCTGCGCGAGTGCCTGGCACACAACGACTGGGCGCGCGACCGCATCATGGCTTGGGCGGCGGATTTGTCCGCCGCGGCACTGGATCAGCCATTCGAGATGGGCGAGGGTTCCCTGCGCGCCACGCTGCGCCACCACTACGGCGCGGAGCGGAACTGGGCCGAGCGCGTCAACATGCCCGGCTGGCAGGCGTTGCGGCGGGCGACGGAGTTGTCCGAGATTGCCGATCTCGACCGCTGGGCGAAAGAGTTGAGCGGGTTGCGCCGGCAGTGGCTCGCCGGGCTCGCGCCGGCGGATGTGGAGCGGTCCGTCACGTACACGCTGTCCACCGGGAGGACTCTGACCGATCGCCTGGCTGACATTCTCCTGCACGTGTGGAACCACGGCGTGCATCACCGCGCGCAGGCCGTCCATATGCTGCGGCGTGTCGGCTCCCCGCTGCCGCCGCCTGAAACAGACTACATTTTCATGAAGCTCGACCCGGCGCAGGGGGACCCGCCCCGAGTGACCGTTGCGGTGCTGAGAACGCAACTGGACTACTCGGACTGGGCAGACGGGCGCGTACGCGACGTCGCGGCCGCGCTGCCGGAAGAGCAGCTTGACCGCCGATTCGACATCGGCCAAGGCACGATTCGCGGCACGCTTGGACACCTGCTCGTCGCGCAGGAGTGGTGGGTGGCGAACTGGACGTCCGCCGCGCGGGTAGCGTTCCCGCCGACGGAGCGGCTCGCGATCGCGGAACTCGACGCGCGCTGGGCGCGAGTTCGCGCCGCCCGGTCGGCGTTCCTGGACGGGCTGCGCGATGCGGACCTGCTGGGCCACGTGAGCGTCCGTGGCCGGTCCGGCGACCGTGAGTTCCCGCTGGGCGTGACGCTGCTGCAAATTGGCCAGCACGGGACGTATCACCGCGCCCAGCTCCTGAACATGTTCCGGCACGTCGGTGCGGCGGTGCCGGGGCTGGATGTTCTGATCATGTTGCACGCCCAGGAGTTGTAAGGCTTTGCCCGTGCAATGCGGCAATTTCATTGCAGCCGGGGGTCCGCGCGCAGTAGGATGGAGTTCGCTGCACTGCAGCGCGCAGGTACACATTCGTCAGGGATTCTCAGGAGGCAGTCATGAGCAGGGCATGGGCAATGGGCGCGAGCGTGGGGCTGGTGCTGGCGCTGGTCAGCGGGGGCGCGGCACAGGACACGGTCTACAACAACTTCACCGGTCCGGCACACGAGGGTTGGGACTACACCTGGGGCACGGGCTGGACCGTTGCCGGGGAGTCGGTGCCGGCGCAGTACGGCGTCGAGCAGGCCATGCGGTTCGAGTCTACGGTCACCGGCGTCGTATCGGATATCTGGGTTGCCATGTGGTACGTGCCGCTCGACGCGCAGCCGGACGTCGTCACGCTGCGGCTGGTCGCGGCCGAGCCGGGTCAGCCGCCCGCCCCGGAAGACGTGCTGGCGGAGTGGACGATCACCGGCTTCGAGTCGTGGACGGCGTGGAGCCCGCCCAAGCATCTCACGCTGGAAGACGGAAGCGGCCTGGGATTCCTGGTTGAGGGCGCCACGTACTGGTTGTGGGCGATCGGCGGGCCGACGACCTGGTGCGGCTGGTGCGTGAACAGCGACCCGGCCCTGACGTGTCCGCACACGATGCGGCGCGAGGGCCAAGGCTGGCTCGCGATCGCGGACGAGACCGCCAGTGCGTTTCGCGTGGATGCCTGGGTGTTCGGCGATGCGAATTGCGACGGTGCGCTGAACGCGTTTGACATCGACCCGTTCATCCTGGCGCTGACAGACCCGGACGAATACGCGGAGCAGTACTCGGATTGCAGCTGGCGAACGGCCGACTGCAACGGCGACGGTGAAGTGAATGTCTTTGACATCGACCCGTTCGTATTGATGAT
>CAZVRR010000325.1:0-4525 GCA_964629745.1 uncultured Planctomycetales bacterium
GCTCCGTCAGTCTGCTCAGCCTGGACGACGACGGCACGCTGTGTGCGGCGGGCGCGGGCTGGGTGCGGCTGTGGGGGCCGGACAGCGCGGCCCCGCGTGTCGCGGCCGAGCTCCCCGCCCATTCTCCGCCGCGCGCGATCCACTCGGCGCTGGGCGCGAAGCGGCTGGTCGTCGTGGGCGCGGACCGGCAAGTCCTCGCGTTGTCCGACGCCGGCGGTGGCGGGCCGTTGCGCGGGCGGCTGATCGGCGAGCCGCTCGGCAGCGCTGACTACTCCGATACGCACCAGGCGCTGGCGGTGGCCACGAGCGCGGGCGTGGAAGTGATCTGGATGGACGAAGAGGTCGCGCTGCGGACGGAGCTGATCGGGCTCCAGGAAGTGCGCCCGCGCTACGTGCAATTCGCGGGCGCCGAGCTGCTGGCCGCGACGGACGAAGCGCTGTACCTGACGACCAGCGACGCCGGCCTGGGGGCGTGGACGCGGTTCGCCGATGGGCCGCTGGACTGGAATTTCGCCGCCCCGTGGGAATGCCTGGACGTCCATCGCCCGTCGCGAACGGTCGTCTTCGGGCTGCGCGACGGACGGGTCGTGCGCTACCGCGCGGGGCGCCTGGAACACACCTGGACCGTCAGCGCGGATGGCGTGCTCGGCGTGCGCGTGGTGGACCGGGGCGCAACCGTGCTGAGCGTGGATGCCCTGGGGACCGCCACGCGCTGGTCGATCGTGCCGCGCCGGGAGGACGATCAGCAGATCCTCGAGCACTCCGCCAGCGTCTGGGCCGTAGCCGAGGATGGTTCCGCCGTGCTGATGGGCGATGCGAACGAGCGCGTCTACGCCTTCGCGCCCGCCCGCAGTGCGCAGCGCGAGCCGATCCCGTTTCGCCGCGGCCTGCGGCTGCCGCTCGGCGGCTTCCGCGGCGAGTTGCGCCTGGCGACCAGCGCAGACGCGGATCACGTGGTGGTCTGCCTCGACGGGACAATTCGCCTGCGCGACCGGGAAAGCGGCACCGCGTACCACGCGAGCTGGAGCGATGCCCGGGTCCCCGTCATCAGCGACGTGGCGGTCACGGGCGACGGTCGGCTGATCGCGATCTCCGCGCAGTCCGAAAGCAGCGACCGGCAGCGCGTCAGCTTCTGGCGCTGGCAGCCGCGCCGGCAGCCGGCACGGAACATCGAGCTCGTCAACCTGCTGCCCGAAGTCGGCCGGGGCGTCGAATTCGAGGGCAGCGTTCTGCGAAAGCTGCTGTTCGAGCCGGGGACCGCACGCCTGCTCGTCGCCCGCGCCAACGGCGAGCTGGTGCGGATCGACGCGGCTGCGCTGGCGGACGAGAACCGCAGCAACCCGCCGCCGCCGTGGGTGCAGCTCGACTCGCCGCCGACCGCGCTGGCCTACGACCGCTCGGGCCGCCAGCTCGCCGTCGCGTGCGAGGACGGCGTGATTCGCCTGCTGGACGCCGCGGGCACGATCGTGCGCCAGATTCGTACCGGCGCAACTGTCCAGGCGCTTGCGTTCAGCCCGGACGGCCAGGTGCTCCTGCTGCGCAGCGCCGACGCCACGGCGAGCATCGTCGAGGTCGCCAGCGGCGAACGCGTGGCGCAACTGCGACTCAACGCCGGCACGTCGGATTCGCTGGCCGCCTACGTCGGGCCCGCGGATACCCTGCTGATCGGCCGCGACGGCGGCGTATACGAACGCCGCTACAGCGACATCGACGAAGTCATCGCGCGCAACACCGCCTACGCCCGCCAGCGCAGCGCCGCGCGGCAACTGGCGGATGGCGAATTTGAGGCCGCCTGGCTCAGCGCCACGCGCCTGGCCGAAATCGATCCGCAGCGGGCACAGACCTTGCGGCTGGCGATCGTCGAGGCCGCCCTGCGCCGCCCCGGCTTCGAGATTCCGCCGACCTGGCGGGCGGCCCTCGCCGGCCTGGGCCCCGACGCCTCGTTGCGGCTGGGCCACGCCGCGTATGACGGAGAGCGCTTTGCCGAGGCACGCGCCTGGCTGCAGTCCGCCGCCGCACCGGACGCACCCGTGGATGCGGAGACCGCGCTGCGCCGGGCGCAGTGTGACTACCTGGCCGACGACCGGGCCGCGGCGGCGGCGGCACTCGAACGCGTCCTGCGCCTGCCGGACCTGCCGCGCGAGGCGGTGCCCACCGCGGAATTGCAGCGCGTGGCCGCCCTGGCGCTGGGCGGGGACGTCGATGCGGCGCGGGCGGCCGCCGGCGCCCTGACGCGCCCGCCCCCCGGCGCGGACCCCGCACTGGTCGGTGCGGCGAATGCCGCGCGCGATATCGCCCGCAACCTGGCGGGGCTCGAGCTCGAACGCCGGGCCATCACGGCCTTCGCGCAGATTGCCACCGACCTGGCGGCCGAAGCGCTCCGCGGCGTCGACCTGCGCTTCCACGACGACGTCCCGTTCTTCCAGGCGGAACTGTCGCGCGCCGCGGGCGACACCGAGCAGGCCCGCCGGCTGTACGAGCGCTGCATCAACCTGGCGCGCGACCGTTGGCCGGCAAATTGGGCGCGCTATCGCCTGCGGGAATTGTCGGGCGGCGCACTCTAGGCTAGCCTGTCGGGGATGAACGTACTGGTAGTCGGCTCCGGCGGCCGTGAACACGCGCTCTGTCACGCGCTGGCGCGATCGGCGGCCCTCAAGAAGCTCTTCATTCTCCCGGGCAACGCCGGCACCGCCCGGCTCGGCACGAACGTGCCCGGGTCTGCATCGGACATCAGCCTGGCCCTGTCCGTCGCGCGACGCGAGCACATCGATCTGACCGTCGTCGGGCCCGAGGACCCCCTGGCCGCCGGCATCGTCGACGCGTTCGAGGAGGCCGGCCTGCGCATCTTCGGGCCGACGGCGGCGGCGGCGCGACTGGAGGCCGACAAGACCTTCGCGAAGCAGTTGATGCGGCAGTACGCGGTGCCCACCGCCGAGGCGCGGATCTTCGACAACTACGAGCACGCGCGGCAGTACATCGCGACGCGCGACGAGCCCGTTGTCGTGAAGGCCGCCGGCCTGGCCAAGGGCAAGGGCGTCATCGTCTGCCAGGACCCGGCCGACGCCATCCTGGCGGCGGAGCGCATGCTCGTCGACGGCGCGTTCGGTGAGGCGGGCGCGCGAATCGTCGTCGAGGAGCGCCTCCTGGGGCGCGAGGCCTCGCTGCTCGCAATCGTCGACGGCCACACGCTGTTCGTGCTTGAATCGGCCCAGGACTACAAGCGGCTCGGCGAGCAGGACACCGGCCCCAATACCGGCGGCATGGGCTCGTTCTCGCCGACCCCCGTGATCGATGAAGCGACCCTGCAGCAGATCGAACGCCAGATCTTCGTGCCGATCCTGGCCGGGCTGACCCGCGAAGGCATCCGCTACCGCGGTGTGCTGTATGCCGGCCTGATGCTCACCGCCAACGGCCCCAAGGTCCTCGAGTTCAACTGCCGCTTCGGCGACCCGGAAACGCAGGCGATTCTCATGCGGCTGCGGTCCGATCCGCTCGAGCTGCTGGATGCGGCGGTCGGCGGAAAGCTCGAAGCGGCCCGCGTGCAGTGGGATCCGCGGCCGGCCCTGTGCGTCGTGATGGCGTCGGGCGGCTACCCCGAGAAATGCGCGACCGGCATTCCCATCATGGGTCTGCCCGCGGATCGACCGGACCGGGTCGTCTTTCACGCCGGCACGCGGCTCGAAAACGGGCAAGTGGTGACCGCGGGCGGGCGCGTGCTCGGCGTGACGGCGCTGGGCGACACGCTTTCGGCGGCGCGCGAGGCGGCGTACCAGGTGGCGGCAGGGATCCACTTCGACGGCGCCTATTATCGACGGGATTTGGGCCTCTAACCGGGGACGCAGGAGAACCGCCATGCTGGCGATCGGCGATATTCACTTGTACGTCGGTGATTTTGACGCGGCCCTGCGCTTCTGGGCGAGCGGCCTGCAACTGGAGGTCGCGGAACGCGAAGCGAGCGAGCACGGCTCGTTCGCCCGGCTGGAGTTCCCCGATGGCGGTCCGGCCCTGGTCATCATTGCACCCGCCGAACCGCTGTCCGCCGCACCCGCCGGCGATGCGGAAGCGCGGCCCGGGTTCAGCCTGGAACTGCACACGACCGACTTCGAGGCCACGCTGGCCCGGCTGCTCGAAAACGAGGGCCAGCAGCTCGGCGAGACCGAGAGCTACAACGATCTGCGCATCGCCACGCTGGTGGACCCGGAGGGCAACGTGTTCGAACTGCTCGAATTGCCCGAGGAAGAAGCCAAGAGCGAGTAGCCGTTCACGGCGCGGCCGCCGCCTGCTGCCCGGCGGCCGGCGTGGCGACGATCTCCACGGCCTGGCAGATCGGCCACCACGCCTCCGTCCCGGTCAGGTAGACCTGGAGCTCGTGCCAGCCGGGACGCACACGCAGCAGGGACAGGTCGGGCTGCAAGGTGAGGCTGCGGCCGGCGGGGATCCGGAGTCGGCAGGCCGCCGCCGGAGGTCCCGGCTGCCCCGGCAAGCTGTACGCGAGCATCTCGCCGTCCAGCCGCAGGATCGGCAT
>CAZVRR010000326.1:0-3215 GCA_964629745.1 uncultured Planctomycetales bacterium
TCCAGGAGTTCATGATTCAGCCCTGGGGCGCACCGAACTTCCGCGAAGCCCTGCGCATGGGGGCGGAGATCTTTCACACGCTCAAGTCGGTGTTGAAGGATCGCGGATACAACACGGCGGTCGGCGACGAGGGCGGCTTCGCGCCGAGTCTCAAGAGCAACGACGAGGCGCTGGACGTGATCGCGGTCGCGGTCCAGAAGGCGGGCTACCGCCTGGGCCAGGACGTGTTCATCGCGCTGGATCCGGCGACGAGCGAGATGTGGGATGCCGAGACGCACAAGTACCGCTTTTTCAAGTCGGCGCCCGAGCGGCTGGTCACCACGGACGAGATGATTGACCTGTGGAAGCGCTGGGCGGGCCAGTACCCGATCCGGAGCATCGAGGACGGGCTGGCCGAGCACGACTGGGCGGGCTGGAAGAAACTGACCGCCACGCTCGGGGAGAAGGTGCAGCTCGTCGGCGACGACCTGTTCGTAACGAACGTGACGTACCTGGCTCGCGGCATCCAGGAACGGGCGGCCAACGCGATCCTGGTGAAAATCAACCAGATCGGCTCGCTGACCGAGACGTTTGCCGCCGTGAACCTGGCGATGCGTAACGGCCTGGCGGCAGTGATCAGTCACCGCAGCGGTGAGACGGAGGATACGACGATCGCCGATTTCGCCGTCGCGACGAATGCCGGGCAGATCAAGACCGGCAGCACGTCGCGCAGCGATCGCGTGGCCAAGTACAACCGCCTGCTCGAAATCGAAGACGAGCTCGGCGACGGGGCGGTCTACGGCGGGCAGTTCTGGCGTCGCGGATGAGGTGGGCATGACGCAACCGAACCCGGCGGCAACCCTGCTGTACTGGGCGATGGTGCTGGCAGGCGGGCTGCTCGTGGCGCCCTGCCTGATCCTGCCGGCTTGGATCGAGTACCAGGCCGCGCTCGACCTGCGCGGCCTGCGCGAACAGCAGGTACAACAGCGGGAGGCGGAGATCGAGCAGCTTCGCCGGCAGCGCGAGCACCTGGAAACGGACGACGCGTACGTGCTGCGCCTCGCCTCGGAGTCTTTAAACGTTGAGATCCCCGGCGTAGAGCGGATTCCGATTGAGCCGAGCCCGGTCGACCCGGAAGCGGCGCTCGAGGCCGAGATCGAGGAAACGCCGCCCGACGAAATCGTCCCCGAGCTCTCCGCCCTGTTCGAACAGGCGCTGCAGCGCTATCCGCTGGCACGCCTCTTCATCCTGCCGCGGGTGCGCCCGGCCCTGCTCTTCACGGGCGGGGCGCTCATCGTGGCGGCCATCGTCCTGCTGTGCGCGCCGACGATCCCACGGAGAAGAGGCGCGGCGAATGAGCGCCGCCAGGCCATGGACATGCCGGCACGTTGAGGCGCGGCGGCGCGGCCGGACGGAGGCGCTGCGGCAGACGGAGGGGGGAATCGCGAGAGGGTTTCCGACGCCGCGTGCGCAGTCAGCCGGGCGGCTCCTGGCTGGCGGCCAGGACTTCCTGCACTTTCGCGACCAGCGCCTGGGGGCGGAACGGCTTCTGAATAAAGCCCATCGGCCGGGCGCCCGCCAGGCGGCGCGAGACGTCCTGCTCGCTGTATCCACTCGCAATGATGACGCGGACGTCGGGGCGGATGCTGTACACGGCGCGGAGGACATCGGCGCCGCTGAGCCGGGGCATGGTCAGGTCAAGCACCAGTAAGTCGATCCCGGCCGCGTTGCTTTCGAACAGTTGCAGCGCTGCGCGGCCATCGGACGCCACCATCACGCGGTACCCCGCCCGCTGCAGGGCCGAGCGCCCGACATCCAGCACCGTCTGCTCGTCGTCGACCAGCAGGATGGTCGCCTCGCGCGGAGGGCTGCTGGCAACCGGCGGCGCCGCCGGCACCAGGGCCGGCTCTGCGGCGGCGCGCGGGAAGAGCACGCGAAACGTCGTGCCGCGGCCGGGAGCGCTGGTTACGGTGATCGCACCATGGTGGCCGCGGACGATTCCCAGCACGGCGGCCAGGCCGAGCCCGCGGCCGGTGAACTTGGTGGTGAAGAACGGATCGAAGATGCGGCGGCGCGTCGCGTCGTCCATGCCGCCGCCGGTGTCCTGCACCTCGAGAAACACGTGCGGCCCGGGCGCGACCTCGGACTCGAGCGCATCGGTGAGCGGCGCTGCCGCGGTCACGTCGACCACGCCGGTGCGCAGCGTGATCAGGCCGCCCTCGGGCGGCAGGGCTTCGGAGGCATTCGTCAGCAGGTTCATGACGACCTGGCGGATCTGCGTGACGTCGCCGTGCATGACGGCTTCGGGCTGCTCAAACTGCCAGTGCAGGACAGCGTTTTTCGACACGCTGGCACGCAGCAGGTCGCACATTTCCTCGACGATGCGGGCCAGGTTGATCGGCCCGCTCGTGAACTGGCCGTGGCCGGAGTAGGCCAGCATCTGGTTCGTCAGCTCCGCCGCGCGCTGGGCCGCCTGCTCGATCCGGCGCAGGCTGGCGTGGACGGGGGAATCGGGCGGGAGATCCATCCGCGCCAGGCCGGCGTAGCCGAGCACGCCAACCAGCAGGTTGTTGAAATCGTGGGCGACCCCGCCCGCGAGGATGCCCAGGCTTTCGAGCTTCTGGGCCTGCTGCACGCGCGCTTCCAGCAGGCGGCGCTGTTCTTCCGCCTTGGCCAGGTCGGTGATGTCGCGGATGATCGCCATCTTCGAAACGCTGCCGTTGGCGTTGCGCAGCGGCGTGTTGCTGACGTGGTAGGTACGCCCGTCCTTCGGGCTGCGCAGCTCCCACGCCTGGGTTTCGCCCTGGAGCACTTTCTCGTAGCGGCACCACGGGCAGGGCTCGGCCTGGTCATGCAGGACTTCGTGGCAGCGCTCGCCCACCGCGTTGCGCCCGGTGCGCCGGATCAGTGCCGGGTTCATGTACTCCACGCGCCGGTCCGGCGAGCAGATGTAGACCAGGTCCTCCATCGCGTCGAGCATCGAGCGGTAGCGCTGCTCGTTCTCGCGCAGCGCGCTCTCGGCGCGGTGACGCTGGACGGCCTGGGCCAGGTCGGCCGCCGCCGCCCGCAACAGGCCGACCGCGCTGGAATCCCACGGCGCGGCGGAGACGCAGTTGTCGAAGCCCAGGAAGCCGAGGAAGTCCTGCTCGATGACCAGCGGCAGGATCAGGAACGTCTGCACGTGATGCGACTCGAGCAGCGGGCGCAGGGGCGGGTCGAAGTCCGCCGGCACGCCG
>CAZVRR010000326.1:3225-4506 GCA_964629745.1 uncultured Planctomycetales bacterium
CGCCGCCGCGGGCCAGGGCGGCGCGCCAGTCGGGAAAGAAATCGTCGTACGCGGCGCCGTGCAGGGTGGGGCGCTGCAGTTGGGGCTCGATCCCCGGCGCGCACCACTCGGCCACGGGGTTCATGCGGAGTTGCTGAGCGTCGTCATGAAAATTCAGGAACACGTACACGCGGCTGGCATCGCTGGCAGGGCCCAGCGCGTTGGCAAATTCCTGGAACGGCGGTTCGCTGCGCGGGGGCAGCAGGACTTCCGCGGCCGCGCCGAGACCGCTGAGATGCTTCGCCCGGCGACGCAAGGCGTCTTCCGCGTCGTGGCGGCGCGTCGCATCGAGCACGTAGCCGTCGTAATTCACGACGCGCCCGGCACCGTCACGGATGATCGCGGTGAAATCGTAGAGCCAGCGCGCTTGGCCGTCGCGCCGCACGACCCGGTAATCCTGCTCGAAGCACGGGACCCCCCGGGCGGAGTGGTCCGCGACCTCCTGCGTTACCCGGGCCAGGTCGTCGGCGTGGACGACGTCGGCGTAGGAGACGCGCCCGCTCGTGAACTCGCCGGCACTGTAGCCAAGCAGCGTGAACACGTTCGGCGAGACGTACTCAACCGGCCAGCCGGGGGCGGCGCGCCAGCGAAACACGACGACCGGGCCAGCAGTGAAGAGCCGCTGTGCGCGCCAGGAGTCCACGGCGCCCGGTTGCGCCGCGGCGTCGCCGGAGCCGCGCAGGGCGAGTTGACCCGCGTGAACCGCGGCTAACAGCGCGCGTCGCGAATGACCGTCACGGGCGACGGACCGACCGGACGTGGCCATGCAGTGCTCCCCAGCGGCACCTCAATCCTATCGGCCGCGAGGCCGGGGTCAATTGCGGCGCCGGCGCAGGGACCTCGCCGGAGCGGCGGCTTGACTTCTGGCCGCAATGGCTCATTCTGCTGCGGATGGCAACGTCGGAATTCGTCGTCGCGGGCGGCGGCACCGGCGGGCACCTGTTCCCCGGGCTGGCGGTGGCCGATGCCCTGCGGCGACGGGAGCCCGGCGCGACGATCACGTTCTTCACCACGTCGCGCGTGCTGGACCGCAACCTGCTCAGCCGCACCGCATACCGGCAGGTCGCGCAGGGCGTGCGACCCGCCACGCTGGTCCCCTGGCGCTGGCCGGCGTTCTGGTGGGCGTGGCGCAGCAGCGTGGCCGCGGCCCGCGCCTACATGAAGCAGACGCGGCCGCGCGCGGTGCTGGGACTCGGCGGCTATGCGGCGGGGCCGCCGGTGGTCGCCGCACGAAGCCTGGGG
>CAZVRR010000327.1:0-4497 GCA_964629745.1 uncultured Planctomycetales bacterium
CTCGTCAGTGACGGCCAGGTTGTAGAACGCACCGGCGTCGAGCGGCAGGGGGATCGCCCGCTGCTCGAAGCCCTCGAGCTCGATCTCGACGGGCTTGGGCGGCTCCTTCGACTTTGGCTCCTGCTCGGCTGGCTGCGTCTGCGTCGTTGGCGCGCTGGCCGTGCTGGGGGCGGTGCTCGTGGCCGGGGCGCTCGACGTCGCCGGTGCGCTGGCCGGCTGCGTGGCGGGCTGAGAATCGGCGGGCTTGCCGTCCGCCTGGTTCCAGCTCTCCTCGTCGCTCTTGGGCGCCCAGGGTGAGCCGACGTCGGCCCGCAGCGGGACCACGCACAGCATGTCGGTCTTCACGTACACGAATGTGCCCCCGATATCGGCGTAGATCGGCGCGCCGAAATTGCGGTTGCTGCAGAAATAGAGATAGTCGCCAGCGCGGTCGAAGGTGGGCCAGCTGTCAGAGAACATTCCGCTGGTCAGGCGGTGCTTCGTGTCGTTCTGCAGGTCATACACCCACAGCGCCGACATCTCGTTCGGTCCGGACTTGGAATAGGCGAGCCAGCGCGAGTCGGAGGACCAGCTCGCGTTGGGCGCGCGGGCGTCCGGATCGGTGTCGACGAGCTGCGGCGGCGCCATGGGCGTCTCAGCGTCCGCGGGAATGTGCAGCAGCCACAACCGGCCGGCGTGGTCCCCGTAGCTGACGTGCCGGCCGTCGGGCGACCACAGCACGCCATGGCGGAAACCCGGGCCGTGCGCGGTCAGCTTGCGCGGCGTACCCCGGCCGTCGGACTGCACCAGGTAGAGTTCGTACTCGCCGTCGGCGTCGGACCAGTACGCGATCCAGCGTCCGTCGGGCGACCAGCTCGGGAAGCGATCGTGCTGGTCGTCGCTGCGCGTGAGGTTGCGCGGGCCGCCGTCCTTGGCCGGGATGGTCCACACGTCGCCGCGGGCGGACACGACGGCGCGCTTGCCGGTGGGCGAAATGTTCGTGGAGCGCAGGTCGCCCGCGACGTCGACGAGTTGCGGCCGGATCGTCGGCCGGTCGCCGGGGATGATCACCTCGACGGCCGTCGTCCGACGGGTCGGCAGATCGAGCAGGTAGAGTTCGGCCCCGTACTGGAAGATGATCTCGCCGCCGCCCGCGGGTCCCGGGCCCATGGCCGGCCAGCGGATGTCGTAGTCGGTGAGCGTCGTGATCTGCTCGTGCGCACCGCTGCGCCGGTCGTAGCGCCAGATGTTCAGCCGATGCTCCGGGCCGGCGTCGGAGAAGTAGTACAGATCGTCGCCGTGCCACATCGGCTGCGAGTCGGTGCCTTCCCAATCGGTGACGCGCTGGGAACTGTGCGTGCGCAGGTTGAACAGCCAGATATCGGTGGCCATGCCGCCGCGATAACGTTTCCAGGTGCGGTTGTCGGTGGTGTGGGGCGTGTAGGCGAGCCACTGGCCATCCGGGCTGATTGCGCCGTTGGCGCCGTAGGGGACGGGCAACTGTTCCGGCAGGCCGCCGGCCGCGGGCACCGTGAACAGCTGGGCCATGCGCGGCAGGGGCGAGGCAAAATTCGAGAAGTAGATCAACCGGCCGTCGGGAGTCCAGTCGGTGAGGAATTCGCCCGCCGGGTGATGCGTGACGCGCTGCGCGGCGCCGCCCGCGAGCGGGATGGTGTAGAGGTCGAGGTTGCCATCGTAGTTTGCCATGAACGCGATCGTGCTGCCATCGGGGCTGAAGCGCGGGAAGGCCTCGACGCCGGGAGGACCGGCGAGCGGGGCCGCGAGGCCGCCGCTGCGCGGCACGGTCCACAGGTCGTTTGCGTAAGAAAAGACGATGTGCGTCGCGCTGACGTCGGGGTTGAGCAGCATGCCCGTGTGGGGACGTACGTCGGCGTCTGCGCTGAGGGCGAGTGCCGCGCCGGCGGCGGCAAGTCGGAGTGCGGTACGAAGCATGGGGATTCCTCTCTGGGCGTCCAAGGCGTAAACGCAGCAGGGTACCATGGCCCGGCGGGGGCGTCGCGGCCGCTACAAGTCCTGACAAGCGGCCGGAGCGCGGCGCCGCGTGAAAGCGCTGGCTGACGTGACGCCGTCGCGCCGTCGCGCGCCATGCCGCTGGGCGGGCCTGGATGATAGACTCCTCCCATGGGCCTGATTCGCCTGCAAAACGTGACGAAGCAGTTCGGCGGCCAGGTGGTGCTGGACGATGTGTCGCTCGAGTTCAGCAGCGGCCACGTGGTCGGGCTGGTCGGGCCGAACGGGGCGGGCAAGACCACGATCTTCCGCCTGATTATGGGGCTCCAGGCGCCGGACATGGGGACGGTCACGACGTCGAAGGGGCTGGAGGTCGGATACCTGCCGCAGGAGCCGGAGGTGGCGGAGGGGCAGACGCTGCACGACGAGGTGCTCAGCGTGTTCGCCGACGTGCTCGCGCTGGAACGCAGGCTCCAATCGCTCTCCGAGCAGATGGCGGCCCAGCACGACGGGACGCAGCTGCGGGAACTGATGGAGCAATACGACCGCACGACTGCCCGCTTCGAGGCGGCCGGCGGCTACAACTACGAGCAGCGGCTGGGCGAGATCCTGGGCGGGCTGGGCTTTGCGCCGGCGGACTACCGGCTGCCGATGGCGGCGCTGTCGGGCGGGCAGAAATGCCGATCGGCGCTGGCCAAGCTGCTGTTGAGCGAATCGCAGTTTCTCCTGCTCGACGAGCCGACCAACCACCTGGATATCGACGCGGTCCGCTGGCTCGAGAAATTCCTCGCCGGACACCACGGAGGCGCGGTGATCGTCTCGCACGACCGCTACCTGCTCGACCGGCTGTGCGACGGAATCGTCGAAGTGGAACGCGGCCGGACGCGCGCGTTCCCTGGCAACTACTCGAACTACGTGAAGACGCGGGCGGTGCGCGAGCTGACGCAGGAGCGGCAGGTCGCCCACGATCGCGCGTTCATCGCGCGCGAACGCGACTTCATCGCCCGCCACATGGGCCGGCAGCGCACCGCGGAGGCCAAGGGCCGCCTCAAGCGCCTCGAGCGGCGGCTCGGCGCAGGCGAATTCGCGCTCGACCGCCCGACGCGCCGGCAGACGATCAAGCTCGATTTCGGCGACGCCGACCGCCAGGTGACGGCGGGTAAGGACGTGTTGACCGTGACGGGGCTGGCGAAACGCTACGGCGAGAAGGAGCTGTTCGCCGATCTTTCGTGCGCGGTGGCGGCGGGGCAGAGCCTGGGGATCACGGGGCCGAACGGCACCGGCAAGACCACGCTGCTGCGCATCGTGCTGGGCCAGGTGCAGGCCGACGCAGGGCGCTTTCACCTCGATCCCAAGGCCAGCGTCGGCTACTACGCGCAGGAAGCGACCGAGCTGGATCCGGAGCGGACGGTGGTGCAGGAGATTCTGGCGGTGCGGTCCGACCTGCTGGAGAGCCAGGCACGCGCCTACGCGGCGCGCTTCCTGTTCCGCGGCGAGGATCCGTTCAAGAAAGTGGGGACGCTTTCGGGCGGCGAGCAGTCGCGCGTGCGGCTGATGCGGATCATCCTGACGCGGCCGAACGTGCTCGTGCTCGACGAGCCGACGAACCACCTCGACATCGCGTCGCGCGAAGTGCTGGAAGACGCGCTGCTGGAGTTCCCGGGTACGATCATCACGGTCAGCCACGACCGCTACTTCCTCGACCGCATCTGCGACCGGCTGCTCGTGATGCGCCTCGCGCAGACCCGGCTGTTCGACGGCAACTACTCGGACTACATCGCACAGGTCGAGGCGGAGAAGTCGGCCGCCGAGGCGCACGCCGCGCGCGCGAAAGCGACTCGGCCGGGCGCAGAGCGCGGTGCGGGTGGGAAAGCCCCCGGGGCGGCCCGGCCGCGCAGCCGCTTCGCCCGGCTCAGCCTGGAAGAGCTCGAAGCGCTGATCATGGAGCACGAAACGACGCTCATGGAAATGCACGAGCGCTTCGGCGACGCGACGCTGTACCAGAATCCCGCGGCGCTGGCGGAGCTGCGCGACGAGTTTGAGCGGCTGCAGGCGGAGCTGACGGAGGCGGAAGGGGAGTGGAACCGGCGCGCGGACGAAGGCTGAGGGGCGCGCGGGGACGCCGGATTCAAACGCTCGGGGTCACAGCGTCACCTCACGCGCGGCAGCGACGGACGGCCGGGGCGCTGGAAGGGTTATACTGCCGGCGAGCCGAGGGGCAGGAGGATTGTCGTGTTGGACTGGCCATCTTGCTCGATTCACACGGCCGCTCCAGCACGTCGAACGCGCCGCCGCGCATCGCCGTGCGTCAATTCGGCCCCCGCGAACCAGGAGAATATTTGCCCTGCGGCAGATCGACATCGCGGAGTTGGAGCGCGAGTGCACGCAACCAGGTGGAACCAGCGCTGTGCGAGGTGAGTGACTACGCCGTGCGACTGGGAATCATCGAGGGCGCTCGGTGGCCGGCTTCCGCCGGCCGGCGGTTGCCACCGACTTGAGTCGGTGGAATGCCAAGGCTCCCTGAGCTCTGGCAGCCGGGCTTCGTGC
>CAZVRR010000328.1:0-4482 GCA_964629745.1 uncultured Planctomycetales bacterium
ACGTTCACGCGTGCGCGGACGATGCTGGCGCAGGCATTGGTGGACTGCGACCGCCCGTCCGACGCGTGGGCGCACGCGCAGCAGGTGGTCACGCAGGCGCCCGGTGACTCTTCGGCGCACTTCGCGGCGGCGCAGGTACTCCACGCCCTGGGCAAGCGTGCCGATGCGGCGGCCGCGATCGATCGGGCCATCTCTCTGGCGCGCGACGACGTGGATCGCGACAACGCGCGTCGGTTCAAGGACTACATGACGGCGACAGCAGGAGCACTGAGCAGCGGCGGCGCGGCTCGGACGACCGCCGGCGAAGTGAGCTCGGCTGATCCGGCAGCCGAGGACGCCCGGGTGAAAGCGGACACCGACCGGATCAACACCCTGGCGAAGCAGTGCCAGGCCGGCGACGCCGACGCGTGCGCGACGGTGCGGCCGTACGTCGCGCAGGCGTGCGAGGCGAACGACTGGCAGGCGTGTTACTTCCTCGGCTTCCTCTTCGAACGCGGCCGCGGCATGGCGCGGGACGGCGCGGGGGCGGCGGTGCTCTACGAGAAGGCGTGCGCGGGAGGCCTCGACGCGGCGTGCCTTGCGGGCGCGATGCTGCAGTGGCTCGGCACGGGCGTGCCGAAAGACGCGGACGCGGCGACCGAACGGTTCGGGGCGTTGTGCGCGAAAGGCGTCGAGCAGGCGTGCGCGCAGTACGCGGCGGCGGTACTCACGCGCCCGACGCCGGACGCGAAGGCACGTGCGCGCGACGTGCTCGACGCGCGCTGCAAGGCCGGCATGACCAAGGCGTGCGACCTGCTGGCGGGGATGGCGAAATAGGGGACGCGGGCGCGCGTCAGCGACTGATTGAAGAAACCGCACGGCACGATCGCCGTGGCGGCCTACTTCAGCTCGAAATTCACCATGACCACCGCCCGAAAGGGCACGGGAGTGCCGTTCGCCACGGCCGGACTGAACTTCCACTGCGCCACGCAGTCGAGCGCGGCTTGATCCAGCATCGGGATGGACTTCGTCACGCGTGCGCGCGCCACGTTGCCCGACTCGTCCACCAGCGCCTCCATCACCACCTGCCCCGAGGCGCGAGCTTCCTGGGCGAGCGGGGGATAGACCGGTTTCACGTCCCTGGTCTTGCGCGGCGGGGTGAAGCCCTGCAAGGGCTGGCCGCGACGATCTGCCCGCCCGAATGCCGCCACCTCGTCGCGCAGCGTCGCCAGCGTGCGCCGCACCAGCGGTTCCGCCGCGTGGTAGTCCCCGCGTCCCAGGTAGAACACGGCAAGGTCCAGGTCGTCAGCCGGCGTCGCCTCTCGCCGGAATCCAAACGACAACACGAGCGTCGCCGCCACATCGACCGGAATGCCCGCGAGTGCCGTCGGCTCGAACGTCCACTGCTTCACGGCGTCACGCGCGGCGCGATCGAGGGCCGGAATCGACCGCACGACATCCGCGTCGCGGACCCGCCCGTCCTTGCCAATCACGACGTCCAGCACGACGTGGCCGGTGATCGCCGCCCTGGCGGCATCGAGCGGGTACGTCGGCGGTACGCGCTTCGCCAGCCGCGGCATAGGCACGTCGCGGCCCGCGCGCGGCAGCGTCAGCGCCGCGACGAGCGGTGTTCGTGTGCCTGACGAGGCGAGCCGCTCGGCGATCGGGGCCAACGCGAGTTCCAGCTCTCGGTCGACGTCGGCGTGCCTGAACGGGGCGGACACGAGGTGCCGCGCGAGCGCGAGGTGCGGCGCGGGCGCCTTCGGGTCGGCGTCAACGGCCGCGCGCAGGCGCGCTTCCACGTCGTCCTGCGGTTCCGCCGCGAACGAACCGCACGCCAGCACGATGAGACACAGAGCCAGCCCCACACTGGGGAACGGGCGACGCCATCCACGGAACACGCGGCACAGGATACTCGATCCCGCGTCGCGCATCAGATCGCGGGGCGCCCCACCCGCGCCCGCCGTCACGCGAGCGGCTTCAGCACGAACACGCCGTCTTCCTGCTCGCGCCGGATCCGCAGATCGACCAGGGCCGTCCGATCCGGGGGGAACACGGCGCGGATCCGCGTCGGCGTCAGCCGCAGGCTGCCGATGTCGTCCCACCCGAACGTCCGGTACCCCACGCTCTTCGTCTTGCGGATGTCCGGCAGCGCCGTCGCGCTCAGGTACAACTCCTTGCCCGCGCCGCTGACGTCCCGCTCGAGCACCGTCGCGTTGAAGAGCAGGCTCCGGAACGCCTTGCGGTCGCCGTAGACGTGCACCGTGGCCAGCACCTCCTCCTGCAGCAGCCGCGTCACCCGCTGATCGACGCTCCACTGCGCGGGCAGCACGCCCTCGCGCGGGACCTTCGCGAACGCCTCGATGAAGTAGTCGGAGACTTCGTCGCCGGCGCTGTCCGACAACCGGGTGACCACGTTCGTGTAGGCCTGCTGGAAGGTGTCGGCGGCCGTCGCCTGGCGCTCCGACTCGCTGAACGCGTCGAGCGTGTCGGCCCACGCCTCGAACCCCTGGTCATTCACCGTGAGCGCCCGCGCCACGAACTCGGCGGTGCGCGGGTGTTTCGGCCCGCCATCCTTGAACGCAATGGTCGAGTGATTCTCGCCCCGGATCCGCGCGAAGGCCGTGCGCCCGCGCGCCTGCGACACCTTCAGGACGGGCGTCTGCGGGTCGGCCACGAAGTCCAGCGTCACCTTCAGCGGATTGAGGTTGGCGGTGGACACCCGCACGGTGCCGTCGCTGCCGTCTTCGTTGGCGGCCGCCGAGATGCCCGAGTACCCCGACGTGCCCACGAGCACCGTGCACAACACGCGCCCGCGGCCGTACCACTCGGCCTTCGGGTCGAACCGGTCCCGCCCCGCCAGGTCCCACGTGTACGGGCTCGCCAGTTCCAGGCCCTTCAGGATGTGGGTGCCCGTCTGGAGGAACTTGTCGCTCTTGAATCCCTTGATCACGCGGCCGATGAACGAGCGGCCCTTGTGCGCCAGCGGCGATCCGAAGTTCGCCGGCGCGAGCATGAGCAGCCGGCGCACCGGGTTCGTGTCCGGCGCGAAGTGCGACGTCATCCAGTCGCGAATCACGAGCCCGCCCGTACTGTGGACGACGACGTCGACGCTGCGGGGGGTGGTGGGCAGCTTCTGCGCGAGCCACGCCTTCTGGAGGGCCTGCGACAGGTCGAAGAACGTCACATCGTCGTCCAGGGAGACGTAGTCGCCGAGTTTCACGTGGGCCACGGCGGGGGCGATGCCCTGCTGCACGAGGTGATGGCCCAGGCGCACGAACGACCGCGCGTTGTCGCTCCAGCCGTGGATGATGACGAGCATGGGGTCCTCCGCTCGAGGGGCATGGCGCGGCGTGCCGCGCCTACCGCGGTTTCTTCTTCGCCCGTCGGGTGCCCGCCCGTCTGGCCGTGGGGCGTTTCGCGCGCGTCCCGCGCGCGGCCCTCGTCTGCGCGGGCATAGCTTTCACGATACCTTGGTAGGGATTGTGGAGGTAAGTGCGGTCCAGGATCGGCGCCTTGCAGTAGAAGTAGTACGCCGTCAGCCGTGCCGGGTCCGTCGCGATCAGACCGGCCGGCAACGCGACCCCATCGTCCTGCCACGCCCAGGGAGGATTCGCGCTGCCCGGCGCAAACGCCCCGGAGGCCTTCCGTACGGCAAACGCCGCGCGTGTCTGTCCGTCGGTCAACTGGAAGACCAGCGGGTTGTCGCGCTGAGGCCACAGTCCGGCCGGGTCGAACATGTTGATCAGCCGGTACCTGACGGTCTGAATCCTCGCCGGGTCTCCGGGTTCGGCTTCGAAGCCGGTCGGTTTCGGCTCGCCGGCGGTGGTCAACGAGGGCCGGTACCGGATGACGTGATCCTCGCTGCCCCAGTCGCTGGCCGAGCCGCGGACGGCGTGTCCGCACGCGTCCACGTAGATCTTGAACCGCCGGCGCGGTTCGAGGGGATCGCCGCCCTCTCCAGGCCCGCCGGCGAACCGCGTGCTCTCGAGCACGGGCCGGTCGTGCCACTGCGGTTTGAGCCAGCACGGCGTGCCCACGCGCGTGCCGTCCTGCAGCCGCCAGCCCGCGTACTTCTCCAGGTGGTAGTGCGCCACCGTCACGAGCGCGGCGCACGACTCGGAGTCGGTGTCCGCGGGGTTCCTGGGCACCACCGCGAGGCACCCCTCCATGTCGTGCCGGTGCTCGTCGACGAGGTCGGGCGGGCGTTGCGTCGGCGCGCCCCATAACGCCTGCCAGTCCTGCGGGTGATACAGCGCGTACAGCAGGAAGTAGTGGCTGGGCGTCTCGACCACCGAGTAGTAGACGTACGCGGCCAGCGTGATGAGTCCTCCGCCGGCGACGGGCGCGAACACGGCGTCCCAGTTGTTCCAGACGCCGCTCCAGTCAGTGGCGAAGTCGACCCTGGTGAGGTAGTCGGATCGCGGAGACGCCGGGTGCAGCTTCTGCAGGATCACCGGCGCGTGGCGAAACGCGAGTTCATCTTCCCAGGCCGCCATGTCG
>CAZVRR010000329.1:0-4467 GCA_964629745.1 uncultured Planctomycetales bacterium
GCACGTGCCGATCTGCGTGATCTCCACGGACGACGCCTGCGAGCGTGCCCTGAACCTGGGCGCGCTGGCCTTCGTGGCCAAGCCGATTTCCAGCCGCGACGTGCTCGACCGGCTGCTGGAACGACTCCGGCAGTTCCTGGAACGCCTGCCGCGCACGCTGCTCGTGGTCGAGCCGGATGCGCGGCGGCGCAGCGAGATTCACGAATGGCTGGCGGTCGATGACGTCCAGCTCTTCTCGGTGAATGACCTGGGCGCGGCCAGCGAGGTCCTGGCGCGGCAGCCGGTGGACTGCGTGGTGCTGGCCGCGAGCCTGTGCGAGGGCGCCGCGAGCTGCCTGGCGGGCCACGCCGGCGACCCGGTGTTCCAGCGGCTGCCGGTGGTCGTGTTCGGCCCCGAGGCGGCGGGCCCGTCCGACGGCCACCTGCATCGCCTGGCCGCGTCCTGCACCGTGCGGCGGGTGCACGCGGTGGATCGGCTGCTCGAAGCCGCCTTGTACTTCCTGCACCACGACCCGGCACGCCTGCCGGAGCGCCAGCGCGAGCGGTTGCGGAGCATGCAGGCGTCCGAGCGCGTGCTGGCCGGGCGCAAGGTGCTCATCGTCGACGACGACATGCGCAACATCTTCGCGCTCTCGACCGTGCTCGAGGAGCACGAGATGGTCATCGTGTCCGCCGACAACGGCTGGGACGCCATCCGCCTGCTCGAACAGAACCCCGGCATCGACGTGGTCCTGATGGACATCATGATGCCCGAGCTGGACGGGATCGAGACGATCCGGGAAATCCGCAAGGACCCCCGGCTCGCCACGGTGCCGATCGTCGCCGTCACCGCGAAGGCCATGAAGGGCGACCGCGACAAGTGCATCGAGGCCGGCGCCTGGGACTACCTCTCCAAGCCGGTCGACATCGATCAACTGCTGGGCATCCTGCGCGCCTGGCTGCATGGTGGAGCTGAACGTCTGACGGCCCCTTACGGGGCGTGAGAGTGAGCAGATGAAGAAACCTGCGACTGCCAGCCACGCAGCGCCGGCGAAGCCGATCTCAGCGGCGTCGCCGGAATCGCCCCGACGTCCGCTCGACCGCACCGCCGCACTGCTGCCCGGCCGCGGCGCCGAGCGCGAGAAGATCAACATCCTGATCGTCGATGACACGCCGGAGAACCTGCTCAGCTACTGCACCGTTCTGGAGGAGCTGGGCGAGAACCTGGTGCCGGCGTCGTCGGGCCGGGAGGCGCTCAAGCACGTCCTGAAGGAGGAGTTCGCGGTCGTTCTGCTGGATGTGAACATGCCGGACATGGACGGGTTCGAGACGGCGGTCCTCATCCGCAACCGGCGCAAGTCGGCCCTGACGCCGATCATCTTTCTCACCGCGTTCGCGGACGAGGTGCGCACCGCGCAGGGTTACGCGTACGGGGCGGTGGACTACATGCCGGCGCCGGTTGTGCCCGAGATCCTGCGCGCCAAGGTGCGCGTGTTCGTCGAGCTGTTCCGCATGCGGCGGCAGATCGCCCGGCAGGCCGAGGAACAACTTGCGCTGGCCGAGCAGCGCGTGGCCCTGGCGGAGGAGCGCAGCAAGCGGCTGGCCGCCGAGGAGTCCAACCGCAACCTGCGGTTCCTGGCGCATGCCAGCACCGTGCTCGGCCGCTCGCTGGACTACGGAGCCACGGCGCGGGACCTGGCCCGGCTGGCCGTGCCGTTTCTCGGCGACCTGGCCGCCGTCGTGCGTGCTGAGCGGCCCGAGGCGCCCTGGAACGTGAGCCTCGCCCAGGTGAGCGAAACCGGCGAAGTGGCGCTGGACGAGCATGCGGACCCGGCCAGCCTGCCGGAGGAGCTGCGCGAACTGATCGCGCGGGTATTGGACACCGGCGAGGCGGATCTGCTGCCGCCGGCGGGCGACCACACGCCCGAACTCGCCGCGCATACGCTGGTGCGGCCGCTGATCACCTCCGGCCGGCCGCTGGGCGTGCTGGCCCTCTCGCGGCAGTCTTCGGGCCGCACGTACAACCTGACCGAGCTGGCCATTGCCGAAGCGCTCAGCTCGCGCGCCTCGATCGCGCTGGACAATGCACGACTGCACCAGGAGATCCAGCGCGCCGATCGTCACAAGAACGAATTCCTGGCCATGCTGGCGCACGAGCTGCGCAATCCGCTCGGGCCGATCCGCAACTCGGTGGAAATCCTGCACCTGTCCGGCGCGGACGGTGAGCTGCTCCAGCAGGCCAGCGAAATGATTGAGCGCCAGGTCACGCACATGGCGCGCCTGGTCGACGACCTGCTCGACGCGACCCGCATTGCGCGCGGCATGGTTCTGCTGCGCAAGACGCGCTGCGACCTGGGCCGCGTGATCCAGCAGACCGCGGAAGATTACCGCGGCGTCTTCCAGGCCAGCGGCCTAGACCTGCGCGTCGAGCTGCCCGGGACGCCGGTGTGGGTCGAGGGCGATACGACGCGCCTGGCCCAGGTCGCCGGCAACCTGCTGCACAATGCCCACAAGTTCACCGACCCGGGCGGGTCCGTGACGTTGCGCCTGACGACGGAGCGCGGCCAGGCGGTCTTCAGTGTCCGCGACACGGGCATTGGCATCGTGCCGTCCATGCTCCCACGCATCTTCGACGTCTTCACCCAGGCGGATTGCAGCCTCGAACGCAGCCGCGGCGGACTGGGCCTGGGACTCGCCCTGGTACACGGATTGGTGCAATTGCACGGCGGACAGGTCCACGCCCGGAGCGAGGGAGCCGGCCGCGGTGCGGAATTCACGGTGCGCATTCCGCTCTGCGGTGCGGCGTCGCCCGAATTGGAGTTGGTCATGCCTGAGCCCGAGGGACAGCGCCTGAAGATCCTGGTCGTGGAAGACAACCGTGATGCGGCGGAAAGCACGCGGCTCCTGCTCAAGCTGGCCGGACACGAGGCCCGCGCGGCGTACAGCGGGCCCGAGGGCCTGAACATCGCCCGCACGTTCCAGCCGGATGTCATCCTCTGCGACATCGGCTTGCCGGACGGGATGAGCGGGTACGACTTTGCCCGTCACGTGCGGCAGGACCCCGAGCTCGCCGCGTCGTACATTGTGGCCCTGACCGGCTATGGGCGCGACGAGGACCAGCGGCAGGCCCACGAGGCCGGTTTCGACCTGCACCTGACCAAGCCGGTCGACTTCGACATCCTGCGCCGGGCGCTGGCGGGAGTATCCGCTCGGGCGCGGCCGGCGCAGGCGCACTGAAGCCCGCGCAGGCCGTTCACGCGCCGACGGCCTGGGCAGCGGCGGCCTTGCGGAACGCGTAGGCCTCCGCTTCGAGCTCGACCTGGATCGTGTCACCCGGGCCGAATTCGCCGGCCAGGATGCGGCGTGCCAGCGGGTTCTCGATCTGCTGCTGGATCAGCCGTTTCAAGGGCCGCGCCCCGTATACGGGGTCATAGCCGTCCGCCGCCAGCCGGTCGCGGACGACGTCGCTGAGCACCAGGTCCATCTCGCGGCTGCGCAACCGGTTGCGCAGGTACTGCACTTGAAGATCGACAATGCCGCGCAGGTGCTCGCGCGACAGGCGGTGGAAGATGATCACCTCGTCCACGCGGTTGAGGAACTCGGGCCGGAAGTGCTGCTTGAGCTCCTCGCGCACCTTCAGCTCGATCTCGACGTCCGCGGCGCCGCTTTCCGAGAGCCGCTGAATCCACTCGCTGCCGATGTTGCTCGTCATGACGACCAGCGTGTTGCGAAAGTCGACCGTGCGTCCGTGCCCGTCGGTGAGGCGCCCGTCATCCAGCACCTGCAGCAGCACGTTGAACACGTCGGGATGGGCCTTCTCGATTTCGTCGAGCAGGATGACGCTGTACGGCCGCCGGTGCACGGCCTCGGTCAGCCGGCCGCCCTCCTCGTAGCCGACGTACCCGGGCGGCGCGCCGAGCAGCCGCGCGACGCTGTGCCGCTCCATGAACTCGCTCATGTCGATGCGGATGAAGGCGGCCTCGTCGTCGAACAGGAACGCCGCCAGGGCCTTGCACAGCTCGGTCTTGCCGACGCCGGTCGGACCTAGGAACAGGAACGAGCCGATGGGGCGCTGCACGTCGCCCAGACCGGCGCGGCTGCGCCGGACCGCGTCCGACACCGCGCGGATTGCCTCGTCCTGGCCGACGACGCGCGCGTGCAGCCGTTCCTCCATCCGGAGCAGCTTCTCGCGCTCGCCCTCGAGCATCCGCGCCACGGGCACGCCGGTCCACTTGCTGACGACCTCCGCGATCTCCTCGGGCGTGACCTCCTCGCGCAGCATCCCGCCGCCGCGGGCGTGCAGCTCGGCGAGACGCCGTTCCTGGTCGCGCAGTTGCCGCTCCAGGTCCGGGATTTCGCCGAAACGGATGCGTGCCGCGCGCTCCAGTTCCCCGCGCCGCTGGGCTTCCTGCAGCTCCGTCTGCTTGCTTTCCAGTTGCTCCTTGAGCGCCTTGAGCGCGTCGATCAGCTGTTTCTCGTTCTGCCACTG
>CAZVRR010000330.1:0-4467 GCA_964629745.1 uncultured Planctomycetales bacterium
GGGCGGCTGGTTGGTACTTGCCTGGATCGAGCTGCCGTGCGCGTCCCGCGGCGGCTCCGCGTGGACTGCAGACCGGCGCTCGCTTCGCGCCAAGGCCGGCGCGGCGGGGCCGCTGACTCTGGGCGTTCTCGCCGCAAACGTGGCCAGCTTCGTCATCGCCTGGATGTTTCGGCAGGTTGACATCACTGCGCACCTCGTCGAGCAGCTTCAGGTCGCCGCGTCGCTGGCCTGGGTCGGGCTGACGCTCTGGTGGGCGGGCCGCGCCGTGCAGGGCGCAGGCGAGCAGGACGCGGCGCCGGTGCTGCCGCCGATGTGCGAGACCTGCGGCTATGACCTGACGCACCGGCCGCCCGACGACCGCTGCCCGGAGTGCGGCCACAACATCGCGGACGACCTCCGCGGGCGGACGCGCCGGCCCAACCGCTGGATGCGGCAGCGCGGCATCGACGGCTGGGTCGATGCGACGGTCCGACTGATCTTCGCGCCGCGCCATTTCTATACCCTGCTGCCGATGCGCGGCCCGACGGGCCCGGCACGGCGCTACGCGGCGTGGACCTACGCGACGATTGTGTGCGGCGCCGCACTGTGGGTTGCGATCCCGATCGCCGTTCTCACGTCGCCGGGCTCTCGTCCGTACAACACCGGCGTTCCGGCCGTATTCGGCCTGGGCGCGGCGCTGGGATGCTGGCTGGGACACCGCGCGATCGCGGCGGCGGTCTACTCCTGGTGGCTGCTGCGCGGCGCGCTGCCGGATGGCCGGTGGGGCGCGGTCATCATCGCGTACGAGTCGGCGTTCCTGTGGGTCTTCTGCACGTGGTGGGGCGTGCTGGCGACGAGCTTCATCCTGTACGAAGACTGGATGTCGCAGTCGGTTGCACCGGGGGCGCGCTGGGTCCTGCTGATGCCGGTCGAAATCTTCGTGGTGTTCGGCGGGACCGTCGCGCTGGGCCTGAGCTGGCTGTGGCGGTACCGGGTCGCGTGGCGCGCCGTGCGCTGGAATAATGCGTAGGGCGGAGGTGCCCGTGTCGCATGCCGCGGAACCCACGGCCGAGCCGACGCAGCGGGGGGAGGTCGAGAAGCTGCGCGCCGCAGCCGCTGAGGAACGCCGGCAGTGGCTGGCCCGCGAAACCGCGTGGTCGTGGGGACGCCTGGCAGCGTTCGCGCTGGCGCTTGCACCCTGGCTGATCTACCCATCACACACCTGGAGTGCGGCGGCGACCACGCTCGCCGCGCTGGTTGTCTTCGTGGTGCTCGTCTGGCGCCATACGCAGGTGCGCCAGCGGCGCGAGGACTGCGAGCGGCTGCTCCTCGTCTGCGAGGAAACGCTACAGCGCTGGGGCGGCAGCGTGACGTGCATCCGTTCCTGGCAGCGCCCCGACGACGACGCGGAGGTCGACGCCGTCCTCCCGACGCTGCTGGCACGCGAGCCGGCGTGGAAGCTCACGGAACAGGAACGCGACGACCTGGACGTGTTCGCGCCGCCGGTGGGCATCTTCGGGCTGCTGAATCGCACCGCGACCGTGCTGGGTGCCCGGCGTCTGCGCGACGCGCTCGAGGCGCCGCTGCTGGCGCGCGAGCCCATCGGCCGGCGGCAGGCGGCGGTGCGCTGGCTCGCGGAGCACGGGCCGCAGCGCCTGCGCATGATGGCGGCGCTGAGCGGGCTGCGCAGCGAGAACGCCCGCCTGGCGGGCGCGATCCGTGCCCTGCGCGACGTGCGCCCCGTGGCGCTCCTGCCGCCCTATCCCGTCTGGGTGCCCTGGTCCTTCGCGCTGCTCACTTCTGCGCTGCTCGCGCCGATGCTCGGGACGAAGCTGCTGGTGGCGGTTGTGCTGATCAACGTCACCCTCTACGTGCGCATGCGAACACGCCTGCGCGCCTGCCTGGACCCGTGGCAGGACGTGAGCTGGGCGCTGCGCGGCTGCCTCCGCGCGGCGCAACAGGGCGCCGCCGACCTCCCCGATGCCGGGGAACTGGGCCTGCTGCGCGCCCACCTGGCAGCGCTCACTCGCCGCGGGGTGCTGCCCCACCTGGAACGGCGCGCCGCCTGGACCGAATCCGGCGGCCTGGCGCACGTGCTCGCCAACGTCGCCGCCTTCCTGGACGTGCACCTGACGCGCTCGCTGCTCAAGTGCGTGCTGCCGCACCGCGAGGAGCTTCGCGCCGGGCTGGCCGCGCTGGGCGAACTGGACGCGCTGCTCAGCATCGCCGCGCTGGCCGCCGAGCAGCCGGTCACATGCTGGCCGGAGCCGGCCGCGACGACCGGACTCGACATCGAAGCGGGCGTCCACCCGCTGATCGCGCCCACGGCTGCCGTCGGCAATGACGTGCGACTTTCGCCCTCCGAGCGGCTGTGGATCATCACCGGCTCGAACATGGCCGGGAAGAGCACCTTCCTGCGCATGACCGGCGTCAACGTCCTGCTGGCACAGCTCGGCGGCCCGGCGCTGGCACGCCGGATGTGCTGGTCGCCGCTGCGGATCATGACGGACCTGCGCGTGCGCGACAGCCTGGCGGCCGGCGAGAGCTACTATCTGGCGGAAGTGCGCCACCTGCGTCGCCTGCTGCGCGCGGCGACGGAGGACGTGCCGCTGCTGGGACTGGTCGACGAGCCCTTCCGCGGCACGAACTCCGATGACCAGAGCGCCGCGAGCCTGGCGGTGTTGCAGGACTTGCTGCGATCGGGACAGCTATTCATCGTCGCGACGCATGACTGGCATCTGACGCGGCTGGCCGAGGGCCGGACGGCGCGGAACTTCCATTTTCGCGAGAACCTGGATGCCGCCGGGCTGGTGTTCGATTATCGCCTGCACGACGGTCCCGCACAGACGCGCAACGCCCTGCGCATCCTGGAGCGCGAGGAGTACCCGGCGGACCTCGTGGCGCGAGCGCACCAGTGGTTGAATGAGCGAGCGACTCGGTCCGACTGATACGCGCTTGACGCGCCGGGATGCGGGCGTTCGACTGGCGCGGCGTGAAATAGACTTGCCAAGGGAGCTTTCTGCGATGAACCCGTTCGAGCACCTCGGTGCAGGAATGCAGTGTTTTCGGCGCGTGGGTGGCGGCGGACTGCTGCTGCTCGCGTGCTGGAGTCTGAATGCGAGCGCCCAACAGCCGGCCTCGGCTCCTGCAGCCTCCCAGCAGTCGGCCCCGCCGGAGCCCCTGCGGCTGACCGGGGGCGGGACGACCAACGCGGCGGTTCCCGTCGTCGAGGTTTTCGGCGCTGCGCCGGACGCGCAGGTCGAAGTCGTGACGGAGGACGGGCGTCCGCTCGGCCGTCGGTTCGGCCCCGGGCCGGTGCAGCTCGTGCTGCTCCAGGCGGAGGGCACATACCGCGTCTACGCACGGGTGCGCACCAACACCAGCAACACCGTGGAACTGACGGTCGACCGCACCGTGGCCGTGCCGCAGATCGGCATCGGTACGACGGTCGACTCGCCCCGGCTGTTCTACGGCGCCATCGAGCCGGGGGCGCGCATGGAAGCCTGGTGGGGCTTCGAGCGCTTTCCGGTCGCGCCCTTCGACGGCGCCGTGGCAGATGCGGACGGCGTTGCAGCCATGCCGCTGCCGGAGGACTTCCAGAAGGGCTGGGTCGTGCAGGGATTCGCGCGGCGCGATGACGCGCAACCGGCGCTGATCGAATCGTGGCCGGAGATCGACCGCGACTTCGGTATCGAGGCGCCCGCCCCGGACCTGCCGGCGGACGGGTTCGCCTATCGCATCCATGGATGGATGCGCGTGGAAGCGCCCGGCGTGCACAAGTTCGAGCTGACGAGCGACGACGGCGCGCGATTGTGGGTGGACAGCGGCCTGCTGATCAGCACATGGGATCGCGCGGGTACGAAGACCGAGGAGGTAACCCTCACCGCGGGGCTGCACCTGGTGCGCGTGGAATATTACGACCAGGCCGGGCCCGCCGCCCTGCGGCTGCGCTGCGCCTGGCCGGGCGGATCCCTCACGTCGGCGATTCCGGTCCTGCGCGTCATCCTTCCGCCGGAGCAGTTGCAGCTCTTCGGCGTGCAAGTGGATGCGGCGGGCAATCGGTCGAAGTTCAGCCCGTGGCTGCTGATTCCGCGGCGGTAGGCGTCGACCAGCGTTGCAGGTCGCCTCAACCGCGGCTGGCGAGTACGCGCACCAGCCCGACGATGCCGGCTACGACCAGCGAGAGCAGCAGCAGGAACAGCAGCACGCCGACGCTGAAGCTCAGGATCGGCCAGACCGGATCGCGCACCGCGTCGCGGACTGCGGGAACCAGCGTGCCCACCACCGACGTCACGACGCCGGCCAGCACGATCGCACCCATGGTCCCGCGCCGGTTGCCCTGGAACGGCGCCATGCGGACGGTCAGACATACGGACAGGTAGAGGAACAGGACTGTGGCCCATTGCGGCAGGTCACTGAGCTGGATGGCGTCGACGAGCCGCTCGAGCAGCGTGATCACGCTGTGAAGCAGTTGCCAGAACTCGTGGA
>CAZVRR010000331.1:0-4438 GCA_964629745.1 uncultured Planctomycetales bacterium
GTCCTGCGCACTTCAACCAGGCTGTCCTGCTCGATCTAGCGCGGCCGGTGCGGGAAGCGGATCTGCGGGCGGCCGTCCGGGCGGTCGTGGCGCACCATGGAGCACTGCGGCTGCGGTCGCCGGCGGGCGCAACGCCGCGGCTGCACATCCTCGAGGCGGACGACAGCGATTTTGTGTCGCGCGTGGATCTCTCGACCATGGCCCCGGCGGAGCAGGAGTCCGCGGTGCAGCGCGAGGCGGCGCGGGCCCATGCCAGCCTGGATCTCGTGGCCGGGCCGATTCTGCGGGTCGTGTACTTCGATTGCGGCCCGCGACAGCCGGCGCGCCTGCTGTGGACCGTGCACCACCTGGCCGTGGACGTGATGTCCTGGCACACGCTGCTCGCCGATTTCCAGCTTGCGTGCGAGCAACTCGCGGCAGGCGCGGAAATCCGGCTCGCCCCGCGCACCACCTCGCTGCGCCGGTGGGCCGCGCGGTTGCAGGAGTACGCCGCCGATTCTGCCGTGACCGGCGCGCTCGACTATTGGCTGAGCAGCGCATCGCACGGGCAGCTTCCTCTGCCGCGGGATGCCGAAGGCGCGAACACCGTCGAATCGGCCGTGCCGCACGCCGTTCGTATCGCCGAGCCCGTTTCACGCGCCCTGCTGGGGAGTGCGGCGGGGGCCTCGGCGGTCCAGACCCACGAAGTGCTGCTCGCGGCCCTGGCCCGCACGTTGGGCGAGTGGACGGGCGCCGCCCGCAGTTGGGTGCTCCTGGAAGGGCATGGGCGCGAGGACCTCGGCGCGAACCTGGATCTCTCGCGCACCGTGGGCTGGTGTACGAGCCTCTACCCCGTGTGCCTCGAGTGGGCGGCCGGGTCGGAGGTTGTCGCCGGCCTGGCCGCCGTTCGCCAGCAATTGCGCAGTGTGCCGCAGCATGGGCTGAGCTACGGTCTGCTGCGCTATCTGCACCCAGATGCGGCCGTGCGGGAGCGGATGCGGGCCGTGCCGTGGCCCGAGATCGTGTTCTTCTACCTGGGGCGCATGGCGCTGCCGGGCGCCGACGGCGCGTGGCTGCGGCCGGCGCCGCGCACGCCCGGGCCGCTCTGGGCCGGCGAAAACCGCCGGCCGTACCTGATCGAACTCAGTGCGGCCTTCGTACAGGGTGAACTGCAACTGAACTGGACGTACAGCCGGCACGTGCACGCCGAGACCACGATCGCTCGCCTCGCCGAGCGCTACCGCGTCGCGCTGACGGATCTCGTGCAGCACGCCGCGCGCGCCGGCAACACCGCGGCGCCAGAGGATTTTTCGGCGGCGCGGCTGAAAGCGCAGGACCTGGCCAGGATCGCCCGCCAGTTGAGCGGGGCGGGAAAGGGAAGATGACGGCGCACCTCGCAGACACGTATGAACTGACGCCGATGCAGCAGGGGATGCTGTTCCACAGCCTGGTTGCGCCGGAGACGGACGTCTACCACCTGCAGACGAGCTTCACACTCGACGGGCCGGTCGACCCGGCGCACCTGGTCCGCGCCTGGCAGTCGCTTGTCGCGCGGCACACGATCCTGCGCACCTCCTTCACGCGCGATGAGCACGGTCAGCCCTGCCAGCGCGTGTGGGACGCGGTGGAGTGGACGCCACAGCTCTTCGACTGGCGCGAACTCGACGAAACGCAGCGCGGGCAGAAGCTGGTTGAACTTACCGCGGCCGAGCAGAAGCGGCCGTTCGAGCTCGATCGGCCGCCCCTGATGCGCGTGAGCCTGCTGCGGCTGGCTGATGCGCAATGGCGCATGATCTGGACGTTTCACCACCTGATCCTCGAGGGATGGTCGGCCGGAATCCTGCAGCAGGAGCTGGGCGCGCTGTACAACGCGCTCCTCCGCGGTTCCGCGCCCGACCTGCCGGCGGCGCGACCCTATGGCGACTACATCCGCTGGCTGCGCACACAGGATCAGGCGGCGGCCGAGAACTTCTGGCGCGAGAACCTCGCCGGCCTGAGCGGGCCGACGCGGCTGCCGATCGATGGCGGTCGCGAAGACGGTCCGGCACGGGTCGTACACTGGACCGAGGCACGCCTTCCGCTGGGCCAGGAGCTTTCCGGGGCGCTGGTGCAGGCGGCGCGGCGCGCGCGACTGACGGTGTACACGCTCTTCCAGGCCGCCTGGGCGTTACTGCTCAGTCGCTACACGGGCGAGGAAGAGGTGGTCTACGGCTCGGTGGTGACCGGCCGCCCGGCCAACCTGGCCGGGTCCGAGCGCATGGTCGGCCTGTTCATCAACACGCTGCCGGTGCGTGCACGGGTGCCGGGCGCTACGACCTTGGCCGAGTGGCTGAATGGCCTGCAGCAGCAGCAAGCGCGGCTCGGACAATTCGCCTACAGCCCGCTCGTATCTGTACAGCGCTGGGCCGGCCTGCCAGCCGGGCAGCACCTGATCGAGACGCTGCTCGTGTTTGAAACCTGGGGCGGACAACTGACGCAGGCCGACTGGCTCCACGGCATTCACGCGCAGGTGCTGCCGTCGCGCGAGGGCACCGACCTGCCGCTGACGCTGACCGTCGCGGCCAGTGCGCGCGAGATCGTGCTGATGGCGCGCTACGACACGGACCGCTTCGCGGCAGCGGATATCGAGCGGCTGCTGTCGCACCTGCGGTGCCTGCTGGAGGGGATCGCCGCCGACCCCAGCCGGTCGCTGGCGGATGTGCCGCTGCTCACGGATGCGGAGCGCCAGCAGCTGCTGGTGGACTGGAACCAGACGGCGCAGCCGCCGCCTGTGCAGGCCACCTTCGTCCACGACTTCGAGGCCCAGGTCGCGAAGACGCCGGCGCGGACGGCCGTCGAGTATGCCGATACCACGTTGAGCTATGCCGAGCTCAACCGCCGCGCGAATCAGTTGGCGCACCACCTGCGCACGCTGGGCGTGGGGCGCGCGAGCCTCGTGGCGCTCGGCCTGGAACGCGGGCCCGAAATCGTGGTGAGCCTGCTGGCCGTGCTGAAGTGCGGGGCGGCGTACGTGCCGCTCGACCCGGCCTACCCGGCACAGCGTCTCGCGCACATGCTGGCGGACTCCGGCGCCGCCGTGCTGCTCACGGATTCGGTCACGGCCCCGCAGTTGCCGGCGGCCGCCGCGCGCCCGGTGCTGCTGGATCGCGACGCCGCGGCGATTGCGGCCGGCCCCGCTCACAACCTGGATGCGCTTCCCGCCGCGGAGGACCGGGCCTACGTCATCTACACCTCGGGCTCGACCGGCAAGCCCAAGGGCACTGAGATCGAGCATGGCGCGTTGCAGAACTTCCTGCATGCGATGCGGGCCGCGCCGGGCCTGCACGAAGCCGATCGCCTGCTGTCGGTGACGACACTGTCGTTCGACATCGCGGGGCTGGAGCTTTACCTGCCGCTGAGCATCGGGGCCTGCGTCGTGCTCGCCGGCCGCGAGGACACGACCGACGGCCGCCGGCTGGCAGATCGGCTCGCGCACAGCCGGGCGACGATCATGCAGGCCACGCCCGCGACGTGGGACATGCTGGTTCGTTCGGGCTGGCGGGGGACGGCCGCTCTCACGGCGCTCTGCGGGGGCGAGGAGCTGCGGCGCGAACTGGCCGACGCGCTGCTGGTGCGCGTCGCGGCGCTCTGGAACGTGTACGGACCGACCGAGACGACGATCTGGTCAACCGTGCACCGCGTGCTGCCGGGCGCCGGCGCGGTGCCGATCGGTCGACCGATCGCGAATACCACCGTCTACATTCTCGATCGCGACCGGCGGCCGGCGCCGGTCGGCGTGCCGGGGGAGCTGTGCATCGGCGGCGCGGGGCTGGCCCGTGGATACCTGCATCAGCCGGAACTGACCCGGCGGCGCTTCGTGCCCCATCCGTGGGGCCCGCCGGGTGCGCGGCTCTACCGCACGGGCGACGTGGCGCGCTACCGCGCCGACGGCGTCATCGAGTACCTGGGACGTATCGACCACCAGGTCAAGCTGCGCGGGGTCCGCATCGAGCTGGGGGAGATCGAAACCGTGCTCCAGCAGCACGGGGGCGTGTCGAGCGCCGTGGTGGTCGCGCGCGAGGATCGCCCCGGCGACAAGCGCCTGGTTGCCTACGTGGTGCCTGGACCCGGTGCGCAGCTCGAAGCGTCGGCGCTGCGGGCCTGGGCAGCCCGGCAACTGCCCGCGGCGATGCAGCCGTCGTCGTACGTACTGCTCGACACGCTGCCCCTGACGCCCAACGGCAAGATCGATCGCAAGGCGCTGCCGGCGCCGGAGGGGGAGCGCCAGGCCCAGACGGCGTTCGCGCCGCCGCGCGACGATTTCGAGGAGCGCGTGGCCGCGGTCTGGCGCGATGTGCTGGGGGTACGGCAGGTCGGCGCGCGCGACAACTTCTTCGACCTCGGCGGCCACTCGCTGCTGCTGATGCAGGTGCAGACGCGGCTCGAGAAGGAGCTGGGCTGCGCACTATCGATCACCGAG
>CAZVRR010000332.1:0-4418 GCA_964629745.1 uncultured Planctomycetales bacterium
TGGGGGCCGGGCTGGCGCTGGCGGCGGGGGCCGCCCTGGGCAGCGGCCTGCTCTGGTGGCTGCTGTCGCCCGCCCTCGACGCGTCCAGCCCGGTCGACCTGCGCGGCGCCTTCGCCTGGTCACTGCTTCCCGCCTGCGGCGTGAGCATTCTGCTCGGCATGTCGGTGGCACTGCTGCGGCGCACGCGCGGCAGTCACTCGTCCCGCGAACCCCTGCACCTGGCCCGCTTCTCGGTCGACCACGCCAGCGAAGCCATGCTGTGGATGGATCGCAGCGGCCGCGTGGTCTATGCAAATGAGGCCGCCTGCCGGCGCCTGGGATACCGGCGCGAAGACATGCTGAACCTGCGCGTCTGGGATATCGACCCCACCCAGACCGCGGCCGACTGGGACAGAATCTGGGCCGACCTCGAGCGGCGCGGGATGTCGACATTCCAGTCGCGGCACCGGACGGCGGCTGGCGAGACGTTTCCCGTCGAAATCACGCTGAACTACGTGGAATTCGACGGGCAGGCCTGCAGCCTCGCACTTACACGCGATGTCAGCGCGCGGGAGGCCGCGGAAACCGAGCTGCGCCGCCGTGCACTCGCCCTGCTCCGCACGAATTCCGAGCTGGAGGAGAAGCAGCAACAGCTCGGCGCGCAGCAGGACCAGCTCCAGCAGGTGAACGCGGAGCTGGAGCAGGCACTCGCCAGGCTCGCCGCGGCCAATTCAGCCAAATCCGCCCTTCTCGCGCACGCCAGCCACGAGATCCGCACCCCCATGAGCTCGATCCTGGGCTACGCGGACCTGCTGGCCGAACCCGACCTCCCGGAGAGCGCGCGGCAGGACTACCTGGCGACGATCCGCCGCAACGGCTCGCACCTGCTCGCGATCCTGAATGACATCCTGGACCTGACCAAGATCGAGGCCGGCCATCTCGCGGTCCAGCGCGTTGAGGTCCGACTGCCCGAGTTGCTCGACGACGTGGTGTGCACGCTGGGCGAACGGGCGGCAGCCAAGGATGTCGCGCTGCACCTCGAGTACGCGTTTCCGCTGCCAGCGCTCATCTGCACCGACCCGTTGCGGCTGCGCGAGATTCTCGTGAACCTCGTGGCCAACGCGCTGAAATTCACGGAGCGCGGCGCCGTGCGGATGCACGTGCGACTGCTCGACGCCTGCGAACCCCATGCCCGGGTATGCATCGCGGTCCACGACAGCGGGGTCGGGATGTCGCCCGCCCAGGTCGCCCAGCTTTTCCAGCCCTTTACCCAGGTGGACGCGGAAGCGGCGCGCCGGGCGGGCGGCACTGGGCTCGGGCTGGCGATTTCCAAGCGCCTGGCCGAGCTGCTCGGCGGCGGCATCACGGTCGAAAGCACGCCCGGCGTCGGCAGCACGTTTACGCTATCCATCGACCCCGGCCCGCTGCGGGCATCCGAGCTGCGGTGGCAATTCGCGCCGCGCGACGCTGCCCCGCGGCCTGCCGCCGCCCGGGTACCGCGGCTCGCCGGGCGCGTGCTGCTCGCCGAGGACGGCCCCGACAACCAGCGCCTGTTCAAGGTTCTGCTGGAAAAGATGGGACTCGAAGTCGAGCTCGCGGAAGACGGCCAGGTCGCGCTGGACCGGGCCCTGTTGGCCCTCACGCAGAGCCGACCTTACCACGTCATCCTCATGGACATGCAGATGCCGAGGCTGGATGGGTACGAGACCACACTCCAACTGCGGGCGCGCGGGTATCGTGGCGTGATCGTGGCCCTCACCGCGAACGCGATGTCGCACGATCGCACGCGCTGTCTCGAGGCAGGCTGCGACGATTTCGCGTCGAAGCCGATCGACCGGGCCGCGCTCGGCGCACTGCTGGCCCGCTACCTGCCGGTGCCAGCGGAGTCGCCACCCTTCGCGGAATGCGCCACGCCGTCAGGGTAGCCCCACGGCGTGGGCCGCCGTGGCCGCGGCCCCCGGCTCGAACAAGGCCTGCGCCAGCAGTCCCGCCCGGCTGCCCAGCGGACTGAACCACAACGTGCCGATCAGCAGCAGCAGCAGGGCGCACGCGTTCACCATCACCACCCCACCCAACGGCGGGCGCAGCGTGGCCGCCTGGCTGTCCTCCACCAGGTACATCTGCCGGATCACGCGCACGTAGTAATACAGGCTGATCGCGGTGTTCAAGACCGCGACGACCACCAGGGCCCACAGCCAGGGCTGCACGGCGGCCGACTTGCCCAGCGCCAGCAGCAGGTACCACTTCGCGGTGAACCCACCGAGCGGCGGCAGTCCCACCAGCGAGAACAGGCAGATCGCCAGCGGCAGCGCGACCCACGGGGCGCGTCGGCCCAGGCCGGTGAATGCCGAGATGTGATCGGTGCCCGCCTGCCAGGCCACCAGCGCCGTCGCACCGAACGCGCCGAGGTTCATCACGACGTACACCAGCAGGTACGCCACGAGAGCTGCGAAGGCGGCACTGGGACCAGACCCGACGCGCGGTGCGGCGATCGCCGCCACCATCATCATGTAGCCGGCATGCGCGATCGACGAGTAGGCCAGGATGCGCTTCACGCTGTCCTGGCGCAGCGCCGCGAGGTTTCCCACCGTGCACGTGACGGCGGCCACGAACCCGATGGCCACCGTGAGCATCGCCACCACGGCGCCGCCGCCGTAGGAGGGCGCCGCAAAGGCATCGACGATGCGGACGAGCAGGCCCAGGCCGGCGGCCTTGCTGGCCACGCTCAGCCAGGTGGTCACCTCGATCGGAGCCCCCTCGAACACGTCGGGGCACCAGTAGTGCATCGGCACGGCCGCGATCTTGAAGAGCAGGCCCGCGCCGAAGGTGACCAGGCCGACGGACATCAGCAGCGGCACGGACTTCGCGGCGGCGGCCTGCCGCGCGATCAGTCCCAGGTCCAGCGTGCCGAACTGGCCGTACAGCAACGATGCGCCGTAGACCATGATCGCGGCGGAGGCCGCGCCGAACATCGCGTACTTGAGACCGGCTTCCGCACCGCTGCGCGAGCGCTTGTTGCTCGCGACGATCGCGTAGCTCGGCAGAGACGCCGTCTCCATCGCCACGATGATCACCAGCAGGTTCAGCGTGCCCACCATCAGCAGCATGCCCAGCGCGCTGGTCAGCAGCAGGACGAAGAACTCCGTCGCGCCGATTCCGCGCGGCGCATCCACGCGCTCGAGGTTCGCGGCGGCGCCCGCGCCAATCAGCCAGAGCCAGGCGATCATCACCACGAACGTCAGCACGAACATGCGGAAGAACAGCGAAAAGCGGTCGGCCAGCACCAGGGGCACCGTGCCGTCCGGCGTCAGGGCTCCGACGCCGGCCGCGACCACGTCCCCCGCAGACCACGACGTGGCCAGCAGCGCGACCAGGGCTCCCCCCATCGTGAGCAGCGCCGCCACGGGCGCGCGCCGCCCGGTCAGGATCGGGACGATCAGCAGGGCGGCCAGCGTGGCGACCACGGCCAGCTCGGGGCTGAACAGCCGCAGGTCGGCGGCGGGCGGCAACCAGGCATTCGCAGCGAGCATCATGGCAACCTCAAAGCACGCACAGCCGACGTGCGCGTCAGAAACCGGCCAGGGCCGCGGTGATCGTGGGCGCGGCGCCCGTGAACAGCGCGTTGATCTGGTTCAACGTACCGTTCATGAAGTTGAACAGCGTCTGCTGCGGCAGGATGCCCAGCACAATCGCCAGGGCCGCAAACGGAACCAGGATCGCGATCTCGCGCACCGAGGCGTCCGAGTACCCCTCGTACTCCGGGCGGCGCGGACCGAGGTATACGCGCTGGATCATCCACAGGATGTAGCCGGCGGTCAGGATCACGCCGGTCGCGGCGATCACCGCGAACGGCTTGGCCCACCACCAGGGCGAGGAGAACGTCGCGACGAGCACCCAGAACTCGCCGATGAAGCCGCACAACGCCGGCAGGCCGAGCGAGGCGAAGAAGCCCAGCGTGGCCAGCGACCCGTAGACCGGCATGCTCAGCCACAGGCCGCCGAAGCGGTTGATTTCGCGGTGGTGCGCCCGGTCGTAAATCACGCCGACCAGGAAGAAGCACATCGGGCTGGAAATGCCGTGGGCGATCACCTGGAACATCGCGCCCTGCCAGCCGGCCGGCGTCATGATCGCCAGGCCCAGCAGCACGTAGCCCATGTGGCTGATCGAGCTGTACGCGACCAGGCGCTTGAAGTCGGTCTGCGCCATGGCGCACAGCGCGCCGTAGATGATGTTGACGAGGCCCAGAATTGCCAGGCCGTAGGCGGCCCATTGCCCCGCGCCCGGCAGGATCGGGTAGCTGATGCGCATCAGGCCATAGGCGCCCATCTTCAGCAGGACGCCCGCCAGGATCATGCTGATCGGCGTCGGCGCTTCCACGTGCGCATCGGGCAACCACGTGTGGAACGGGAAGACCGGCACCTTGATCGCGAAGCCGATGT
>CAZVRR010000333.1:0-4386 GCA_964629745.1 uncultured Planctomycetales bacterium
CAGGTGAACGGTCACGGTCACGCCGTGAACCTGTTCATGGACTACGAGACGTTCGGCGAGCACCAGCGGGCCGAAACGGGGATCTTCGAGTTTCTGCGCCACCTGCCGGCGCACGTGCTGGAATTGCCGGGCAATGACTTCAAAACGCCCGCCGAGGCCGCCGCGGCGTACTCGACGATTGGCGAGTACGACGTGCCGCACATGATCTCCTGGGCGGACACGGAGCGCGACCTGTCGGCCTGGCTCGGCAACGCGATGCAGTCCAACGCCCTGCACGAACTGTACGCGCTGGAGCCGGCGGTGAAGGAGGCGCGCGACCCGCACCTGCTCCGCGCCTGGCGGCTCCTGCAAAGTTCCGACCACTTTTACTACATGTCAACGAAGTACCTGGCCGACGGCGCGGTCCACCAGTACTTCAACCCCTACGATTCGCCGTACGACTCGTTCATCAACTTCATGAACGTGCTGGATCACTTGAAATCGCGGCTGCCCAAGCCGCCCGAGCCGCCGCCCGCCGCGGGCAAGAAGCGGCCGCGTGCCGCGGTGCACAAGCACTGATCGGCGGCGCGTCGACGGGACCACGCATGCGACAGACCGGCCGCTGGTTTGCCCCCGCGCTGCTGCTGGCCGGCGGCTGCGCTGCACCGGCGCAGCGGGAGTGTGCCGCGATCCGGGAGCTGCTCGTACGGCAGGAGGCCGCGTGGAACCGCGGCGACATCGCCGGGTTCATGGACGCGTACTGGCGTTCGGAAGAGTTGTCCTTCAGCGCCGGCGGGAAGACCACGTACGGATTCGACGCCACCCGGGACGGCTATGAGCGGCGCTACCCGACGCCCGAGCGGATGGGCCGGCTGACGTTTTCCGAGCTGCAGGTCCGGCTCCTGGGTGCCGATGTCGCCCTCGTGCTGGGCCGCTGGCAGCTCGCGCGCGAGCCCGACCCGACAGGCGGGAACTTCTCGCTCGTGCTGTCACGCCGCGCCGGGCGCTGGCGCATCATCCACGACCACACGTCCACCGGCCCCGCCGGCGACTGACGCCGCCTGCGGCCCGCGCGGCCGCCGCGGTCAGGGCACGAACAGGTCCCGCAGCCACTGGACGGTGGTCTGCCGACCGAGCTCGCCGATGGCGCGGGTGAGCGGGATGTCCTTGGGGCAGACTTTCACGCAGTTTTGCGCGTTGCCGCAATCGGAGACTCCGCCTTCCTCCATGATCGCGTGCAGGCGGTCCTCCTTGAAGTACGCGCCGGTCGGATGCGAGTTGTGCAGCCGCACCTGGCCCAGGATCGCCGGGCCGATGAACGCGGAGCCGGCATGGAACTGCGGGCACGCTTCCATGCAGCAGCCACAGGTCATGCAGCGGCTGAACAGGTAGCGCAGCGACTGCTCGCCGGGGCTGATCAGGGGCGCGTGGCGGTGGATGTCCCACGTGCCGTCGATGGGCACCCACGCCTTCACGTGGCGCAGCGCCTCGAACATGCGGCTGCGGTCGACCTGCAGATCGCGCACGACGGGGAACTTCGACAGCGGCTGGAGCCGGACCGGCTGCTCGAGCTCGTCGAGCAGCGCCGCGCAGGCCTGCCGCGGCACGCCGTTGATCAGCATGGCGCAGGCCCCGCAGACCTCCTCCATGCAATTGCATTCCCAGACCACGGGGTCGACGCGCTCGCCGCGCGCGTTCACCGGGTGCTGCCGCAGGTACAGCAGCGCCGAAACCACGTTGTGCCCGCCGCCGTCGGGCATGACGAACTCTTCCCAGTAGGGCTGGCCGTCCGGGCCATCCTGGCGCTGGATGCGGAACGCGACCTTTCTGTCAGACGAACCGGTATGCATCGTCCTGTGACCTCAGACGTTGACCCGTCTATCGATAATCCCGCGGCGTCTCGGGCGCCATCACGTTCGCGTCGACCGGCTTGTATTCGATCTGCGGCCCGTCGGGGGCATGGCGCGCGATGGTGTGCTTCATCCACTTTTCGTTGTTGGCCTTCCACCGCGTCTTGAAGGCCTCGTATTCCGGGTCGCCCGCGAACTTGCCCTCGGGCACTTTCAGCTCGAACTCGGCCTTGTAATGTGAGCCGCGACACTCGTCGCGCAGGCGCGCGCCGACCGTGATGACCTCGGCCAGCACGATCATGTCCTGCACCTGGCGCGCCCAGGCCAGGCTCTGGTTCGCCCAGTTCCGGCGGTCATCGAGACTGATCCTGCCGGCGCGCTCCTTCAGCTTGCGGATTCCGTTCAACGCGACGTCGAGCCCCTGGTTGTCCCGTTCGACGAAGACGTGCGTCTGCATGATCTCGCCCAGCTCATGATGCAGGCCGAACGGATTCTCGCCGCCGGTGCGCGCCGTGATCTGGGCGTTGATGCTCTCCTGGAGGCGCTGCGCCTGGCCGTACAGCGTCTCCGGCGTCGCCGCCGAGCGCTTCTTGAGCCCCTTCACGTAGGCCACGCTGGCGTCGCCGGCGACACGGCCGCTGAACGAAGCCGAGAGCAGCGAGTTCGCGCCGAGCCGGTTGGCGCCGTGGTACTGGTAGTCGCACTCGCCGCAGGCGTACAGGCCCGGGATGGTCGTCGCGTGGTTGCGCGGCGAGACGCGTGCCATCGCGCCGGTCTTCTCATCCGTCTGGTAGTCGACCCACAGGCCGCCCATCGAGTAGTGCATGGCCGGGAAGACCTTCATCGGCCCGGTGTAGGGATCTTCGCCCGAGAAATCGCGGTACATGTCGAGAATGCCGCCCAGGCGATCCGCGAGGAACTTGTGCGGCAGGTGCGACAGGTCGAGATAGACCACGTCGCGGCCGCCCAGGCCCAGGCCCATCCGGCGGCAGACCCGGACAATCGCGCGGCTGGCCACGTCCCGCGGCACGGTGTTGCCGTAGGTCGGGTACCACTCCTCGAGGAAGTAGAACCGCTGGTCTTCCGGAATCTCCTGCGGCTTGCGCACGTCGCCCGCTTTGCGCGGCACCCAGATGCGCCCGCCCTCGCCGCGGCAGGCCTCCGACATCAGCCGGTTCTTGTCGTGGCCCTTCATCGCGGTCGGGTGGAACTGCACGAACTCCGCGTTGGCCAGCCGGGCCCCCTGCTGGTACACGCGGGCCTCAGCCGCCCCGGTCGAGTTCGTCGACATGGTCGAGCGGCCCCAGATCAGCCCCATCCCGCCGGTGGCCAGGATCACGGCATCCGCGCGGTACGCCTGGACCTGCATGCTGTTGAGATCGAGCGCGACGATCCCGCGGCAGACGCCCTCGTCGTCGAGCACGACCGACAGGAACTCGTGGTGCTCGTACTTGCGGATGCCGCCGCGCTCCTCGTGGGCCCGCACCTGCTCATCGCACGCGTAGAGCAACTGCTGGCCGGTCGTCGCCCCGGCGAAGCACGTTCGCTTGTTTTTCACGCCGCCGAAGAGGCGCTGGTCCATGATGCCCTCGGGCGTGCGACTGAACGTGACGCCCATGCGGTCGTATGCGCGGATCAGGGCAGGCGCCTCCTCGCACATGGTCTTGATCGGCGGCTGGTCGGCGAGGTAGTCGCCACCCTTGATCGTGTCGACGATGTGCTGCCAGATCGAATCGCACTGGCCCTTCACATCGAGGACGGCGTTGATGCCGCCCTGTGCACAGCACGAGTGCGAGCGCTTGACCGGGAACAGCGAAAAGAGGTCCACGGGGAAGCCGGCCTCGGCGATCCGCAGCGTCGCCCACAATCCGCCGAGCCCCCCGCCGACGACGATCACGTTTGGTTTGCCTGCCATGGCGCATACTCTCCGGAGCGGTGTGCCGGCACGCGGCAAGTGTCATGCCGTCATGCGGGCAACAACGCGGGGCGGACTGTCGGCCCGCCGTACGTAGTCTAAATATCTTAATTACAATCCGTTAAGGCACACAAGCGGCCCTGCGCGCAATTGCTCAGACCGTCTCACGTCCCGCGGGCAGGCGCAGCACGAAGCACGCCCCCGCGCGATCGCCCGCCAGGTGCAGGTTGCCGCGCATCGCGCGGGCCAGGCGGCGGCTCAGCGCCAGCCCCAGTCCGACGCCCGGGGCCGTGTTCGCCGCTTCTGCGGCGCTCTTGTGAAAGGGGCGGAACAGGCTCCGGCGCTGGTCCGGCGGGATGCCCGGGCCATGGTCGCGAACGGACAACTCGACCGTGCCGTGGCCGGGCTCGATGTGCAGTTGAATGCGCCGGTCCGCCGCGCGCGCTGCGTACTTGCAGGCGTTGTCGACCAGGTTGAACAGCACCTGTTCCACGGCCTGCGGGTCGGCCAGCACGCATGCGCCTTCCGCCGCCTCGACGATCAACTCCATCTGGGCCTGCCGGGCCCGCTCGCGCAGGCGCTCCGTGATACGCTCAAGCAGCGCGTTGACGCCGATCGGCGCGCCGTTCACCGGGCCGCGCC
>CAZVRR010000334.1:0-4368 GCA_964629745.1 uncultured Planctomycetales bacterium
CCGCCGCTCGTCGCCGCCGCGCGGCCGCGCGCCCCCGCCGCCGACCGCTTGCTGCCGCACCAGCCGTGGCGCCCCGCGCGCGCCGCGCTGCTGGCCGGCCTGGCGCTGCTGGCACTGGCCCTGGAGCTGGCCGGCAGCCGGGCGTACCTGGGGAAGTGGCGCGATACGCAGACGCTGCTGCACCACATGATCGAGCAGGCGCCCCGCGAGCCGGTGCCGTACCTGAAGCTGGCGGCCCTGCGGCACGAGCAGGACGACGTGCCCGGCGCCACGCAGGCGCTCGAGATGGCGGTCACGCTGGATCCCCCGCAGCCGGCGCTGGTGCATAACAACCTTGGCGGGTTTCTCGCGCGCCAGGGCCGACTCGCGCCGGCGATCGAGCACTGGCAGAAAGCCGTGCAGCTCGACCCCGCATACCTGTCGCCGCGTCAGAACCTCGCGATCGCCTGCACGCAGTTGCGACGGTTCGACGAGGCGATCGTTCACTGGCGCCAGGTCGTGCGGCTCGCGCCGGGAATGATCGCGGCGCGCTGGAGCCTGGCCGAACTGCTGCTCCAGTCCGGTCGCAGCGCGGAGGCGGCCGCCGAGTACCAGTTCATCGTGAACGCCGAGCCGCAGAGCGCCGAGGCGCAGCGGGCGCAGCAGCGGCTGCGCGAACTTTCGCAGGGGCCCCCGCCCTAGCCTGGAGCGTGTATGCCGGATTTGCCGCGCCCGCGCGAACGCGCCATGAAGGCCGGCTGGCACGTGCTCATGCCGGTACTTGTTGCGATGTGCGTGGTCGGCGTCGCGTACGCCCCGGTCCTGTCGGCACAGGCCCTTTCGTTCGACGACAACGAATTCCTGACAGCCAATCCGCTGGTGCGCAGTCCGAGCTGGAACTCGGCCGCGCGCTTCTTCGGCGAGATCCTCGAGCCTTCGACGGTCAGCGGCTACTACATCCCGCTCACGATGGTCTCGCTGATGCTCGACGTCGCTGCCGGCGGGGAGCCCGACGATCTACGGCCGCTGCACCGCACGCAGTTGGCGCTGCACGTTCTCAACATCGCCCTGCTCGTCCTGCTGCTCCACGGCCTGTTTCGTCATGCCTGGAGCGCGGCGGGCGTCGCGCTGGCGTACGGGCTGCACCCGCTGATGGTCGAGCCGATCGCGTGGATCGCAGAGCGAAAGACACTGCTGGCCACGTTCTTCGTACTGCTCGCGCTGCTTGCCTACCTGCGCTGGGTACGCGCGCGCCGCGCGCGCTGGATTACCGCCTCGCTCGCGATGTTCCTGCTCGCCCTGCTCTCCAAGCCCACGAGTCTGCCGCTGCCGATCCTGCTGCTCGTGCTGGATTTCTGGCCACTGCGCCGCCTGTCGCGCCGCGCGCTCGTGGAGAAGGTCCCATTCCTGGCACTGGCCGCCCTGTTCGCGGCGATCACCGTGATCTCGCACGCGCGCACCACCGGGGCGGGCGTGCACGCGCAGCGCAGCGTCGGCGAGGCGGCGCTGATCGCCAGTTACGCGCTGACCTTCTACCTCCAGAAGATCGCCTGGCCGGGCGTGCTTTCCTCGGTATATCCCATGCCGCAGTTGACCTGGGCCGCGCCCGAAACCGCGATGCGCGGAATCGCCCTCGTGTTGATCATCGCGGCCGCGCTGTTCGCCGTACGCCGGACGCGGGCGCCGCTGGCAGGCCTGGCGTTCTTCGTGGTTGCACTCGCGCCGACGCTCGGCCTGGTGGAATACGGCTGGGTGCTCGTGTCGGACAAGTACGCCTACCTGCCGCTGGTCGGCTTGACGTTGCCGTTTGCCGCGCTGGCGGGGCGGTTCGCCGGTATGCCGCGTGGATGGCGCATCGCGGCGGGCGCTGCGCTCATCCTGCTGCTGGCGGTGGAGGCCGGGGCCAGCCGCGCCTACCTGACGAAGTGGCGCGACTCCGAAACGCTCCTGCGCCACATGGTCGCGGTCACCCCGGACGACCCGATGCCGCACGTCAAGCTCGGCTCGCTCCTGCATGCGAAGGGCGACCTGCCCGGCGCGGTCCAGTCGCTGCGGCGCGCTGTCGGCCTGAATCCACGCCTGGCCGAGGCCCACAACAACCTCGGCGTCGCGCTGGGCCGCGCGGGGGAGCTGGCGGCGGCAGCCGAGCACCTGCGCACCGCGATCCAGCTCAAGCCCGATTATGCGACGGCGCACCAGAATCTCGGTATGGCCTACGCCGCGAGCGGACAGGTCGAGGCGGCGCTATACGAGCTCCGCGAATCGATCCGCCTCGACCCGGAGCTGCGCTCGGCACGCCTGCGGCTGGCCGACCTGCTGGCGCGGCGCGGGCGCCGCGACGAGGCGCGGGCCGAGTTGCGGGCACTCATCGAGCGCAGCCCGGGCACCCCGGAGGCCGACCGGGCGGGGCAGGTAATGCGCGATCTGGAAGGCACCTCCGCGGTCCCATAGCGGTGGGATCGCTGTAACCCTCGCTGTCGGCTAAATTTGCGCACAGGTGCGGTAAAATCAGTTCGGCGTGGAAAATTGGCGAAAGTTTTATGGGCAGCCGGCCGATATGCCCCACAGAGCGAGTGGGGCTGGTGCAGACCTGCAGCCGATGGACCGGTCGGCAGTCGCACCGGCAGGTAGTCGTCCGCGACAATCACGGAAGAGCGTCGCTCTTTCGAATTGCGTGCCTGGACAGAAACAGGCATAGGAAGGCTGTGGGTTATGTTGGAGATCACCCCATTTACGCCGCGCGCGGGGTTTGTTGCCTCCCAGTTGATCTGTGCCGCCGCCGCCCACGAGCGCGCGACGCCGCGACCGTCCGGTACCCCAACGCCGGCCGGGGACCAGGTCGAGCTGTCCGCAGCGGCCGCGGAGCAGGCCGCGGGCGCCGATGAGAGCGATGCGGTGCGGATCGCGGATCTGAAGGCGCGGATCGCCGCCGGCACGTACCCCACGCCCGAGATGCTCGACGTTGTCGTGGATCGCCTGCACGAAGAGCTGTTCGGCACGAACGAGCCCGCCTGAGCGGCACGGAGCCACCCCCGTCACGGATGACAGGCAGGCGCAGGAATCAGCGGCGGCCGCGCCGCGCGCCCGGGTAGCGCGCGGTGATCACCGAGCTCATGCCCCCCCGTGGATTCCAGGTGGTCTGGACTTCGAGCTGCCGCGGTTTCAGCAGCGCGACCAGGTCTTCGAGAATGCGGTTCGTGACGGCCTCGTAGAAGATGCCCTGGTCGCGGTAACTCTGCAGGTAGAGCTTCAGGCTCTTCAGCTCGACGCACAGCCGGTCCGGCACGTACTCCAGCGTCACGCGCCCGAAGTCCGGCTGGCCGGTCACGGGACAGCGGCTCGTGAACTCCGGCGCCTCGTGCCGGATCACGTAGTCGCGCTGCGGGGCGGGATTCGCAAAGGTCTCCAGCGGCGTCGCGCGGGGTCGGGCCATTTCGCAAGGTTCTCCTGATCGGCCAGGCGCCCTGATATCGCACCGCGGGGCGTCACGCAACCGGACCGGCCGCCGGCCGCGTCAGTCCCCGGCGGCCGCGGCGCGGGAGCTTTCCTGCGGCGACCCGGTCTGCGGCAGCGGCGCGCGGTCGAGCCGGCGGCGCAGCAGGCCGACCAGGTCCTCCAGCAGCAGGTAGGCCACCGGCGTGACGACCAGCGACAGCACCAGCGAGAGCATCTGCCCGCCGATGATGACGATCGCGATCGTGCGCCGCTCCTCGGCGCCGGGGCCGGTGCCCACCGCCAGCGGCAGCATGCCGGCGACAAACGCCAGCGTCGTCATCAGGATGGGCCGCAGGCGTTCGCGGCTGCCGTCGACGATCGCGGCCAGGCGCTGGCTGCCTGCCTCGCGCAGCTGGTCGATGTGATTGACCTGGAGAATGGAGTTCTTCTTCACGATGCCGAAGAGCACGAGCACGCCCAGCGCCGAGTACATGTTCAGCGTGTCGGCGGTCAGCCACAAGGACAGCAGCGCGAAGGGCAGCGCCAGGGGCACCGACAGCAGGATCGTGCAGGGGTGCAGCAGGCTTTCGAGCTGCGCAGCCAGGATCATGTACATGAACACGATCGAAAGCAGGAACGCCAGGCCGAACTCGGTGTAGGTGCGGGCCAGCTCGCGGCCGCGGCCGGTCACCATGGTCGAGTAGCCCGGCGGCAGGCCCAGCTCGGCCGTCAGCTCGCGCAGGGTTGCCAGGCGGTCGGCCAGGGCGTACCCGGCGGCCACGCCCCCGCGGAGGCTCACGACGCGCTGCCGGTCGAGGCGATCGATGCGGGACGGGCTCAGGGCGGGCATGAGGGTCGCCACACTGTCCAGCCGGACCAGGGCGCCGCTCGTGCCGGGAACGAACAGGCGGTTCAAATGCTCCGGGTTGTCGCGGTCCTGCGCGACCAGGCGCA
>CAZVRR010000335.1:0-2291 GCA_964629745.1 uncultured Planctomycetales bacterium
GCGGCCGTATTTCCTGCAATACGCCGTCACGGACCTGAAGACCCTCGAGATCTCCGCGGAACTGGGGGCCCTGACCAGCACGGACGAGTCGCACATGCGCAGGGCGGACGTCGACCTGCGCTGCGGCGACTACGCGCTGGACAACACGCACAAGCTGCGCGATCAGGATTCGTGGGGCGGCTGGGGCGACATGACGCCGTTGCCGCTGAATGACGACCCGCTGGCCACGCGCCATGCGCTCTGGCTGGCCACCGATGGCGCCTTCAAGGATGCGCTGAAGCGCCTCTCCGAGGTGCGGGCGAATGTGAAAGTGAAGGTCGAGGAGGAGGATCCGTCAGACGATTTCACGCGCGAGGAGCCCGCCCGGCACGGCGAAGCCTGGCTCGTACAGACCAGCGACCGGGCGGCGCTCGAGGCTCTCGCGCGCCGGCTGTCGCAACGCTTCCGGGCCCATCCCGAGATCTACGGCGGCAGCATCGATGTGCAGGGGCAGGTCTCGAACCGGCTGGCGGTCAGCTCGGAGGGCAGCCGGCTGCAGTTCGGCCTGAGCTCGTGGCGCATCGGCATCAGCGCCTACACGATCGCGGACGACGGAATGGAGCTTTACCAGCACGAAGCGTTTGACGCGCACACGCCGCAGGGGCTGCCCGCCGAGCCGGTGCTGGAGAAGGCGGTCGACGACGTGATCGCCCAGGTCCTGGCGCTGCGCGCGGCGCCGGTCGTCGAGCCGTACACGGGTCCGGCCATCCTGCGGAACCGCGCCAGCGGCGTGTTTTTCCACGAGATCTTCGGCCACCGCATCGAGGGGCATCGCCAGAAGGACGTGGAGGAGGGGCAGACGTTCGCGAAGAAGCTGGGCCAGCTCGTGCTGCCGGAATTCGTGAGCATCGTGGACGACCCGACGCAGCGGGTCTTCCGCGGCTGCGATCTCAACGGCTACTACCCGTTCGACGACGAGTGCGTGCCGGCGCAGCCGGCGCGGCTGGTCGACAGCGGCGTGCTCAAGACGTTTTTGATGTCGCGTTCGCCGACGCGCGGGATCACGAAGTCCAACGGCCATGGCCGCCGCCAGCCGGGGCGCGAGGTCGTGGCCCGCCAGGGCAACCTGGTCCTCGAGTCGTCGAAGCAGATGCCGATGGCCGAGCTGCGCGGCATGCTCGTCGAGCAGTGCCGCGCGCAGGGGAAAGAACACGGGTTGCTGTTCGATGACATCGAGGGCGGCTTCACGATGACGATGCGCGGCGGTCCCCAGGCCTTCAAGGTGATGCCGATCATCGTCTACCGTGTGTATGCCGACGGCCGGCCCGACGAGCTGGTGCGCGGGGTGGACATTGTCGGGACGCCCCTCACGTGTTTCTCGCACATCCTGGGAACCGCGGACGACCCGGTTCCGTTCAACGGTTACTGCGGCGCCGAGTCGGGCAGTGTGCCCGTGTCGGCGATCTCGCCGAGCATCCTGGTCAAGACGATCGAGGTCGAAAAGAAGCAGAAGGCCCAGGATCGACCGCCGATTCTGCCGCCGCCGACGGCTGAACAGGAAGGAGCGCAGCGATGAGCCGGTGCATCGTGGGTCTGCTGATTCTCGCGACGCTCTCCGTCGCGCGGGCGGGTGCGCCGGCTGACGAGCTGCAGGCGGACGTGCTGCTGCGCGCGCTGGTGGATGAGCTGGAGCGCAGCCAGGACGGGCTCGTGCTCGCCGGCATGGCCCGGCCATACTTCATCGAGTACGGCGTGATGGATGTCGCCGGCGCGCAGGCCAGTGCCAGCCTGGGTGCGTTGACGAACCACGGCCAGCGGCGCCAGCGCCAGTTGCGAACGGACTTGCGCGTCGGTTCGTACGAGCTGGACAACTCGAACTTCACAGAGGGCGGCGACTCCTCGTACGGGGCGTCCCTGCCCATCGAGGACGACTACCAGGCACTGCGCCACGCGATCTGGTGGCGGACCGACCGCGCGTACAAGCAGGTCAGCGAGGTCTTCGAACGCAAGAAGGCGTTCATGGAGAGCAAGCTGATCGCCGACAAGCCAGCGGACTTCGCGCGGGCCGAGCCGACCGTCGTGCTCGAGCCGGCCGCCGCACTGACCGTGGACCTGCCGCGCTTGGAGGAGCTGGCGCTGCAGCTCTCGGCGCTGTTCCGTGAATACCCGCAGTTGCAGCAGTCGGCCGTCAGCCTGAGCCAGGGCGCGGGCAACCGGTACGTGGTCAACTCCGAGGGCACGCGAATGCGCACCGGCGGCTCGAGCGTCACGCTGACGGTACGGATTTCGGCCCAGGCGGAAGATGGCCTGCC
>CAZVRR010000335.1:2301-4345 GCA_964629745.1 uncultured Planctomycetales bacterium
GCTCGACGAGCTTCCGCCGGCGGACGAGCTGGTCCGGCGCTGCCGGCAGCTCGCCGAGCAACTCATCGCCGTGCAGAACGCGCCGGTCCTGACGGATGCCTACGCGGGGCCGGTGCTGTTTGAGCCGCAGGCCGCGGCGGCCATATTCGCGCGGCAGTTCGCCCGGCGCTTCGCCGGCGGGCAGCGCCCGGTGGGCAGCCGGACGGCGCCCGACGATTTCGCCCGCAAGCTCGACAAGCGTGTGCTGCCGACGTTCCTCAACGTGTGTGACGATCCGACGCAGGCCGAGGTGGCCGGCCAGACGGCGCTGGGGCATTACCGCATCGATGACCAGGGGGTGCCCGCGGCGCGCGTGGAACTCGTGTCAGCCGGCCGGCTCAAGGCGCTGCTGATGTCGCGAAACCCCTCGAAGGAGTTTGCGAGTTCCAACGGCCACGGCCGCGGGCCGCTGGCGCCGCGCGCGGGCGTGGGCTGCCTGCTCGTGACGGCGCAGCCGGCCAGCGATGCCGCGACGCTGCGCAAAGAGCTGCTCGAGGCGTGCGACGACGAGGGGCTGTCATACGGAATCCGCATCGCCACGCTCGGGGACGGCGGCGGCGGCTCGGAGCGCTACGGCGGGTATGGCGGCGAGCGCGACGATTTCGGTGGGGTCATGCCGCTGCTCGCCTACAAGGTGTTTCCCGACGGGCGCGAGGAACTGGTACGTGGCGCCGAGTTCGCGCGCTTCGATCTGAAGGCCTTCAAGCGGATGCTCGCGGCGGGCGACGCGCCCCACGTTCTGAACACGGGCGGGTGGGCGACGGGCCGGACGATCGCGGTGCCGGCGCTGCTGTTCGAGGAACTGGACCTGGCGCGGATCGACCGCGACTTTGACCGGCCGCCGATCCTGCCGAATCCGCTGGCGCGGGAGGATGCGTCAAAGCCGCAGGTGACGCGTTAGCGATCATCGCCTGGCGAGCCGCGCGGCCTCGCGTTCGGCGTGGCTGCAGTGGCCGGAGTTGCACCTGGCATGCCTCGTGTGAACGGCTCTCCGCATTCTGGACAACGGCTGGCGTTCAGGCCACACAGCGGGTAGCCGCACACGGCACATAGATTGCCTAGCCGATGCCGCCAGCGTCGAACGGCCCTCACGCATGGCGTAATCCACATTGCGAGCGCAGCCGTGAGCAAGCAGGTACTGAGCACAACGCGCGATGCCGCGCAGTACGTCACCAAACCACCTGTGCTCCACTCGACGTGACGAGACCTGTAAGGCAGGAAGGCCCCGATCTGGTTCAGGCACTGCTCCTCCGTGGTGCGGTCGACGGCGCATAATGCCTCTCGGTACTGCCCTTCGCTGAGCCCTGCTGCGCCCTCGAGCGCGTGCCCCGTGTCAGCGGCAGCCCATTGCTGCTCAGAGCGCAGCCGTTGAGCGGGGATTCCGCTGTGCTCGGAAACAAAAATGATCCATCCGGCGCATCCATAGAGCGTCAGCCCGGCCGAGCGGACATGTACAAGGGGAGAGCAGTGGTCGTGCGACGCACCAATACACATAGCTGCAGCGAGCGCGACCACAGCAAATGTACTGACACCCCGTACGATCATTCGCATAACCGCGTCCTGATACTCGCGTTCACCTTATCCCCGTCAACGCGGCCCACAAAAGCCCTTTGTTCCGCAAGTTAATTACCAGTCAGCAGTTCCACGAACGGATCGATGTCAAACGCGTTGATCAAGCCATCATTGTTGATGTCGGCGTTGGAACTATGGCAGTCCGGCTGCATCTCTGCATAGGCACTTGGGTCGATCAGCGCTTCAACGAATGGATCAATATCGAAGGCATCTAGAACGGCATCACAGTTCATATCGCCAGGATCACGGATCTCCAAGACATCCAGCCCTCCCTGATTATCCGCAACGTAAGCATAGCCGCCAACGACGGCAACGTCTTCTGGCCACTGACCCGTGGCGTAGGACACGACTGACTGTGGCTGGTGTGGATCCGAGATATCGAATACGCGGACGTTCTCACCTGTGGTGGTGTAGGCATAATTGCCTGCCAAGA
>CAZVRR010000336.1:0-1790 GCA_964629745.1 uncultured Planctomycetales bacterium
GCAGCCGGTCCTCCAGTTGAAAAACCGTTTCACCGCCCGGCAGCCTTACCGGCGTGATCTGGATCGGGCGCAGCGCGGGCAGTCGGCGCTCGGCATGTGCGGCGTCACGCGTCATGGCGCGGGTTCCGGAACGACGCGACAGGCCCAGCGCACGCGCGAACCCCAGAAGAGGTGCACGTGCGGGTCGCGCAACGATCGCGCGAACGTGAAACGCAGGGCCTGCACGCCATCGCCCCCGCTCGCCGGTGCGATGCACTCGATGGTGTACGTTGACGGATCCGAGGCGCGGGCCGCCAGTTCGGGCAGGTCTGCCCCGGCCGCTTCGCGCACGAGTCGGCCCATCGGGCCCGCGAAATACGCCCCGCCCGCCACGCGCAGCTCGATCGTGCGGTCATCGACCCAGGTCAGCTCGTCCTGAACCTGTTCTTCCTCGATCACGCCGAGCACATCGTTCTGGACCAGTCCCAGCACGCGCGGCGCCCAGGTGAGCACGTGCACGTCGAGATTCCTCAGGCCGGTCTTCTGTTCCACTACGAGTCGCACGTAATGCGCGATGATCGGCAGATTGGCGATGTAGATCGTGTCGCCATCGTGCAGCTGGTCGGCCGCGGCGGCGATCTCGGTGGCCACGCAGTCCTCGACGGCCTGTGCGGTGTCATAGGTCAGCGTGAACGCCGTAGTCATCCCGATGAACCCGGCGCCGAGCACCAGGATGCAGGCCCACATCACCGCGCGGCGCCAGTGCCGGGCGGTCGCTCCGCCGATCGCGCGCAGTACGAGCATGCTCGTGATCGCCCAACCTACCCCGGGCAGGTACAGGTGGTGCGGCGAGGCGAAGGCCGGCAGCACGGGGGCCATGAAGCCCAGCAGCCACGCCGGCGCCAGCAGGCCGGGCCGCCGGCGCAGATACGGCAGGCTGGCCCCCGCGAGCAGCGTCAGCGCCACGAGCGAGAGGCCGTAGAAGAGCACCGGCCGCTCACGGAGGTACTCGACACCGCCGAAGGGGACGATCGGGGCGAGCAGGAATTCGCCGAGCAGGTAGTAGCACGCCTTGTCAAACACGAAGCGAACGAAGCCCGGGTCGGCGGGCGTGTAGACGTAGGGTCGGGGCGGCAGGGCGGCGTCGGACAGGTAATGCGCGCGGAGCGCCAGGTATCCCCCGGCGACGGCCAGCAGCACGACCTGGAGCACCACTGCCTCCCGCGTGCGCCGGCGCCACATCAGCAGCTCCACCGCCAGCATGACGAACGGGAACATGATTGCGTTCTCGCGGCAGCCGAGCGCGGCGACATACAGCACGACGCACGCCGCGGCCCACGCCCAGCGTCGGCGCGACGGGGCCGTGGTCGGTTCGGTTCCCCAGCCGCGAAAGCCCAGGTAGCACAGCGTGGCGCCCAGGAGAAAGCTCGTGACCATCAGCTCGCTCTGGCAGGCGATCCACTCGATCGCCGCCACCTGGCCGGGATGCAGCGCGAACAGGCCGGCCACGGCCCATGCCAGCAGGGGCGCGGCGCCCAGGCGGCGCAGCAGGACCGCGAGCAACGTGCTGGCGAGCACGTGCCAGGCCAGGGAAGCCAGGTGCAGGGCGAACGGGCTCCAGTCGCTGAGCGTGTATGCGAGCTTCATCAGGCCGAACGCCAGCGGCCGGAAGAAGCGCAGCGTCGTCTCGGGCAGAAACCAGTAGTGCACGACGCCGCCGACGAGCTCGAGCCGACAGGCGTCCACCAGCCCGCTCAGACTCCAGTCCGCCGCACGCAACTGCTGGACGTGCGCGTAGTCGTCCATGAACA
>CAZVRR010000336.1:1800-4339 GCA_964629745.1 uncultured Planctomycetales bacterium
AGGGCGGATTGGTGCAGGACCAGGACGAGGGCGACCAGTGCGAGGAAGGCGGCGCCATCGCGCAGCCAGGGGCGGACCCGCGCGCCAGCCGGTGCCGTCGCGTTCATGACTCGGCCGCCGGCTGTGCCCCGAGCGGCGCGTCCGGTTGCGCCGCCGCCGCCGCCGGGGAATCGTCCGGAGCGCTGGGCTGCTGCGCGTCGGGGTCTTCGAGTTGCTTGAGTTCAGCCCGCGTGGGCATGGGCGTGCCGAACAGCGGAACCAGCACGCCGGGCAGGGCCCACAGGAGCTGGATCAGGCGGGCCGCCACCGCCAGCGCGACGGCCTGTGACGCCGTGTTGCGGCCGTCCGCCGTGAAGAACAGCACGTAGAAGAATTCCATCACGCCGATCGCCTGCGGCGGCGAGATCGGCACGGCGGCGATCACGTAGCCGATCGCGATATAGACGAAGAAGCTGGCGAAGCTGCCCTCCATGTGCAGGGCGCGCGCCATGACGATTGCGCTGAGGATCACGACGGTTTGCAGGACGAACGTGATGAGCAGCGACAGCAGCACGAGCGTCTTGTGCTGGCGCATGGCCAGCGTGGCATCGGCGATGCGCTGGAGCTGGTGCGACAGCGGCAGCCGCTCCACGATCTGGCGCAGGCGCAGCACCTTGCGGATGCGCCGGCTGTAGACGATCACCGCCCCGACGGCCAGGCCGGCCAGGATCAGGCCCAGCGGCAGCGCCAGCCCGCCCAGGCGCGACGAGTCCTGCGCGATCAGCAGCATCAGGGCCGCCATGATCACGAAGCTCGCGAGCCCGATCACCCGGTCGAGAAAGATCGTGGTCACGGCTTCGGTCTTGCGATGCGTGAAGCGCGTGATGTAGTAGGCCTTGATCAGGTCCCCGCCGGTCATGCCGGGCAGCGCGAAGTTGAAGAAGTTGCCGGCGAACGTGAGCTTGATCGCGTTCCACAGGGACAGGCGCATGCGCTGCACGGCGAGCATCCACACGAGGCGGATGGCCGCCAGGATTGAGACCGGAGCGAACAGCACCACGGCCCACAGGGCCAGCCCGGGATCGCTCTCCAGCACGACGCTGCGCATGCCGGGCTCGACATCCGGCACCAGTTGGCCGCCGATCTCCGCGAAGTGGATGGCCGCGGGTCCGACGGTCTGAGTCTGTCCCTCGTGCCGGATGACGAATTCGTCGCCGCGCTGCGCGATCAGTCGCACGCGGGTCTTGGCCGCGTCATTCAGGTGCACCTGGTCGTGCCAGGGCACGGTGAACACGAGGAACAGGATCGCCGCGGCGCAGAGTCCGTACCGCACGACGCTGAGAAGCCAGCGGTAGCGCTTCGTCTCCATCCGCGTGCTGCTCCGGGAGTTCACTGCTCTTCCACCGCGTAGATCTCCAGGCCGGCGTCGGACGCCCCCGATTCGCGGTCGTCGCTGCGCCGCAGGCCGGCCTCGGCCAGCTGCGCTACCCAGGCACGATTCACGAAGGCGGGAAACGCGTACGTGCGTCGCAGCCGCTCAATCTCGGACCAGGAGAATACCACGTGCGTGACATTTCGGGTACGGAGCCAGTCGCAGGCCGCGGCGGGATCCGCGCCGCCGGCGAATTCGAGCCAGGGGTCGCGGCTGAAGGCGACCGTGTAGTGGTGCCGCGGCAAGACATAGTAGGCCCGGGCTTCGCCGACGAGCCAGGCGAATGTACCACGCTCCGGAATGCTCCGGTTGATCGGGCTCGTCAGCAGGAGAATATCCGTGCGGTCGACCATCTGCTCCAGGTCGACATGCGTACGAGCACGCCACGCCAGGCTCTCATGGTTCAGCAGACGAACCAACTGCACATCATTCCAGAGGGAGCCGGCCAGCACGAGCGCGATCAGTGCGGAATTTGCACTGCGGCGCCGGCGGGTGGAACCCGCTCCGGCCACCCCGTGCGCGACGAGCAGCGCGGCCGGAACAATGACCGGAATCGCGAAGCGGCCCGGCACGTGGGTCGCAGTGACCCATGCGCACAGGGCCAGCAGGATCCAGGTGGCCAGGAGAGCGGCGCGCCGGCTGCGTCCCAGCAGCAGGCTGACCAGCGGTGCGCACCAGACCAGCGGGCCGAACAGACGGGACGCGAACGACTCCCGCACGCCGACCCTGGCACGCTGCGCGACTCCCTGCTCGTTCGCGGGCGGTGCGTGGCCCCTGGCCCAGTTCTCCGCCTGCTCGACACTCCAGGCGCGGCCGCCGAACCAGCCATGGGCAAAGGGGTACACGGGATTGCCGGTGAACGCGGCGTTGCGGACCAGCCAGGGGCTCACTCCTACCAGCACGCCGCCGGCGCAGAGCAGCGCGGCGCGCCCGCGCCGCCGGGCGAGATCGGTATCCAGGACGAGCCACGCCGCTCCGAGCGCGCCGGCGACCAGGGCCAGTGCCGTGTACTTGCAGCCGCCGGCCAGCCCGGCGCAGATCCCGCCGGCCAGCACATGGCGCAGCGTCAGGGCCCCACGCGGCGCCAGCAGCTCGCCGGCGGCCACGGCGGCGAAGAACGTCACGCCC
>CAZVRR010000337.1:0-4338 GCA_964629745.1 uncultured Planctomycetales bacterium
CGACGAACTCGCCGTCGTAGAAGACCCGGGCCAGGTCAAAGTCCAGGTCGATCAGGACCTCCAGCTCGACCCAACGGTCCGTGGCATACGGCACGGCCACCTTGTCGATGCCCGCGCCGTGCAGCACCTTGAGCAGCCCGTCGGTCGAATCGAACTGGAGTTGCACGGACCAGTCGGAGTCCTCGTGCGGCCCGCCGTCGGCGTAGCGGTTCAGCAGCACGAGATAGGTGCCGGCCCACAGGCCCGCGCCGCCGGACAGGAAGTCCGACGGGATGTACTGCTGGGCCGAGAAGCGCCACGCGCCGGTATCCGTGAAGCCTGCGAACTCGTGGACAAGGTCACTGGGGCCGCCGATGGCGACGGCACGCTGGGGGCTGGCGGACGGATTGGACACCACCAGGGCGTCGAAGGCCGGCTCGTTGTCCCAGCCCTTCCAGCCGTACACGCCGTGCAGCGTCGAGTCCGCGGCGTACGAGTCGAAGTCCTCAAACCAGTCATCGGCCCAGACGGTGCCGGCGGAGACGATGACGTTATCGAGCGCGACGGGGCCGCTGGTCGGGTCCGTGACCATCAGCCAGGTGAAGGCCTTCCACGCCGGCGGCGGCGATACCGCGAGTCGGAGTACGCGGCGCTGCCAGCCGTCGCCGATGTCGAAGAATGACTCGGACGTCTCGAGGATCGTGACCTCCGGCGGAAGTTCCGGCATACACTGCACGAAGCCGCCGGTGGCCATGTAGTAGTCGAACTGGCATGAGATGTTCACGGCCGGCTCCGGCAGGTCCAGGCCGTCCACCCACAGCGACAGCAGGCAGTCGCTCGGTGAGCCGCCCGGCAGGCCGAGCACGCCTTCCTGGCCGGCGAGTTCGGGCAGCCACAGCGGGGGAGTGCTGCCCCCGCTCGTCCAGGCATCGCCGCCGTGCTCTTCAGGCCGGCAGACCATGGCGGCCTGCGGCGGAGACACCGGGGTGGCGAAGTCAAAGCCGGTCGCGTCGCACTTGGAGCCTTGTCCCTCGCAATGCGTAGCGATCTGGACGTTATCGATGACGGCGGTGCCGCCGCACTCAGCCGTGGCCATCGTGAACGTGATGATCTCCGACTCCGGCTGAGGCTTGATCGTCCACTCGCGCCAGTGGCGAGTCCAGCCGCCGCCGAGGTCTTCCCACGGTTGTGGAATGTTGAAGCCGCCGGCCGGTGCTTCCTCGCGGCCGGTTTTCGCGGAAGGTCCGCCGACGCCGCCGTTCTGGACGTAGCAGTCGAACTGGACCCAGAGGTGCTTCGTGTGGGACTCCGAGCGGCTGTTCCAGACGGTGAAGGAGACGGAGCCGCACTTGCCGGCGCCCTGCACGCCCCAGGTGCCCTGCTGGCCGCCGGCGGAGGCGACCGGCCCCGCGTCGCCGGTGGATTCGACGATGGTGCCGATATGCGGGTACCAGGGCGGGGTGATGCCGGGCGTGGCATCGGGCGGATCGGCGCTGGTGCCGAAGTCATAGCTTTCGCGGAAGGTGAAGCCGTCGTCCGTGGTCCACCAGGAGGGCGTGTATTGCGGCTGGGCGAGGGCGACGAAGGAGCCGCAGGCCGCGGTCAAGAGGATGAGGCCCGCGGCGACCAGGGGTTGGAATTGCGAGGCGGTGAACATGGTGGTTTCTCCTTTCGTGAGCCGGGGAATCGATCCCGGCCTGGGGCATTCGGGTTTTGGGATCAAGTCAGTTCAAGATGATGTAGAAGGAGTAGGCCTGGTTTTCGACACGCAGTCCACCGGAAACATGACGGAAGGCCGAGCGCGGCGAAGCGAGCCGCGCCGGAGCGGGTGTGCCCCCTTCGTCGCCTCGTCGCTGGCTCGCGCGGCAGCGGCTTTGGACCTGCTTTGACGCATGCTGGCCGCGGGTTCTACAATTTCTGTGCGCGGTCGGCACGGGCTGGCGCGGCTGCGAGGAGGCAGTTCATGATTCGACGAATGGCGCTCGCGTCGTGCATGACGGCGTTGGCGGGGGCAGCGGCACGCGGCGAGATCACCGAATTCTGCGGGTACGTGCGGGCCTTCGTGCAGGAGTACCGCCTGGAGTCGCCGGGCGACTCGGAGGACGTGAGCGAGAGCTTTCCCGACACGAGCAGCGAACTGCCGTTGCAGGTCGTGGCGCGGCTGCTGCCCGCGGCGCAGGACGCCGCCGCGTGTGTCGGGTCGCAGTTCGCCGACCCCACCGAGCTGCAACAGCCGAACCCCGAAGAGTTCGCGATCAACCTGGCGTTGTTGAGCGAGTCGCCGGAGATCCGCTACAGCTCCACGGCGCTGTCGAAGGAGCGGCGCGAGGTCCTGTTCACGACCGAGGATTTTCCGGCCCTCGCGTCGGGCGCGACCGTTTCGCTGGTGGGACAGCTTTACCTGGACGGCGCACTGGCGGTTTTCAGCACGACGCGCGAACGCAGCCTGCTGGGGGCGCAGGTGACGTTGAATGTGCTGGTGAAGCGGCAGGCCAGCGGCCAGTCGGCCGAGGTCGTCTTCTCCGGCAGCCTGACCTTGGAGGGCGGCGCGAGCGGCGAAGTGACGCAGAGTGCGAGCGGCGACTTTCCCACCGACACGGTCATCCGCACGGACCTCGCGAGTTTCGTCGACGATTTCGCGCTGTTTGAAGTTCTCATCCTGCCGCGCATGACGATTCCCTACGAGTACAGTGCCGCGATCGACGAGCCCTTCACCTTGCAGGCCAGCGTCGAGATCGACGCAGCGAACCTGCCCGACGGGGTGGGCGTGCTGGCGATCCTGGGGACGCCGGTGGACGAGATTCGGCAGGTGCTGGCGACCGTCCAGTCGGAGGACGGAGTCAGCAAGACGATCAACGCACTGGCGGTGGAGCGCAGCGCGCCGACCGGCGCGCCGGCCTTCCCGACCGCGCGGACGTTGTGGCCGGCGTGCGGGCTGTTCGGGGTTGAGAGCCTGGCCGGGGTGGCGCTGCTGGCGGGGCTGCGGGCCGGCCGGTTCGGGCGGGGAGCGCGCAGCGCCTGACGGGGCAGGGCTGTTGATAGTTGTCGGCGCGCGGGTCGGGCGGCGGGCCCTCTACGCGGGGTGCGGTCCGGGTTATAATTCCGCCAATGTTTCCATTCCGCCTGGCCCTGACCGCCCTGCGCAGTCTCGATTCGCATTTCCTGCGTTCGCTGCTCGCCACGCTGGGCGTGCTGATCGGGGTGGCGTCCGTCGTCGCGTGCATGTCGATCCTGGAGGGCTTCTCGCAGGACATCGCGAAGCGCTTCAAGTCGCTCGGTTCGAACCTGCTGTACGTGCAGCCGAATGCGGCGTTTATCCAGGGTCGCCCCGTCGGCGTCGAGCAGACGCTTACCATGGATGATGTCCGCCTGCTGCGGCGGGAGCTGGACGAATACATCGACACCATCGCGCCGGAGAGCGTAGGCCTGTCGATCATCAAGTATTTTCAGAACAGCTTTCCCGATGCCGCGGTCATCGCGACCTCCGACGAGTATTTCGTGATGCACTCGTTCGACGCCGCGTTCGGGCAGGCGCTGACGCGCGCCCAGTCCGAGGACGAGGGCGCCACGGTTGCGTGCATCGGGGCGAAGATCGCCGAGGAGCTGTTCGGCGGCATGGACCCGGTCGGGCAGACGATCAAGATCGGCGAGAAGGCGTTTCGCGTGGTGGGGGTGATGGAGAAAAAGGGGTCGCTGGGATTTCTCGATGCCGACGAGGCGGTGTACCTGCCGATCGAGGCCGGGCTGAAGCGTTTTTTCAACCGCAAGTGGCTCAACCGCATCACGATCAGCGTGAAGGACCCCAAGCGGCTGGAGCAGACGCAGAAGGAAGTCGAGCGCGTGCTGCGCGCCGAGCACCACATTCGTCCGGGCGAGGACGATGACTTCAGCGTGCACAACCAGGAAGAGTCGCTCCAGAACATCAACCAGTTCATGCTGATCTACAAGGTCGTGTTCTACGCGATCGCGGGGATCAGCCTGGTGGTCGGCGGCATCGGCATCATGAACATCATGCTCGTGTCGGTGACGGAGCGCACGCGCGAGATCGGCGTGCGGATGGCGGTCGGCGCGCGGCGCGGGGATATCATGCTGCAATTCCTGATCGAGGCCCTGATCATCAGCCTGCTCGGCGGCGGGTTCGGCCTGCTGCTGGGCGGCATGTTCGCCGACCTGTTGAATAAGGTGGTGGTGGGGTTCTTCCGCACGCAGATCACGCCGCTCGTGATGATCACCGCGGTCGCCACGGCCACCGTGGTGGGGGTGCTCAGCGGCTTATACCCGGCGTTGAAGGCGAGTCGGCTGGATCCGGTGGATGCGCTGCGGTACGAGTAACGGGGCGCGCGGGGGCGGGCGGTTCAC
>CAZVRR010000338.1:0-4311 GCA_964629745.1 uncultured Planctomycetales bacterium
GTGGCCGCGCCACGTGAATGACGTGGTCGCGGCGGTCCGGGCCTGCGCGCGCCACCATGTCCCCCTGACCGCGCGCGGCGCCGGGACGGGCATCGCCGGCGGCGCCATCAACCGCGGCCTGCAGCTCGACCTGTCCCGGCATCTGAATCGCATCCTGGACGTGAACATTGAGCAGCGAACCGTCCGCGTCGAGCCCGGCCTCGTGGTTGACGAACTCAACGCACGCCTGGCGCCGCATGGGCTCTACTTTCCACCCGACGTCGCGACCGGTAACCGGGCGACGATCGGCGGCATGATCGCCAACAATTCCTGCGGGGCACACTCCATTGTTATCGGCCGCACGGTCGACCACCTGCGCGGCGTCGACGTCGTGCTCGCCGACGGCTCGCGCTGCACGTGGGGTAGTGCCGACGCGACGCGCGACAACCCGCGCGCCCGGGAGGCCGAACGCGCACTGGTGCGAGCGGTGCAGGAGAACGGGGCCGAGATCGCGACACGCTATCCCAGAATCCTGCGGCAGTGCGCCGGTTACGCGCTCGATCGCGTGCAGATCGACAACGGACGCGTCAATGCCGAAACCGTGATCTGCGGCAGCGAGGGCACACTGGGCATCATCGTGGGAGCCACGCTCGCCCTCGCGCCGCTCCCGCGTCAGCGCGGCATGGTCGTCGCACATTTTGAAAGCGTGCTCGAAGCGCTGGCCGCCGTGCCGGTGATCCTGCAACACCGTCCGGCGGCGGTCGAGCTGGTCGACCGGATGATCCTGGACGCCACGCGGGACAATCCCGTCATGGCCCGGCGCCGCGCGTTCCTGCACGGGGATCCGGCGGCGATCCTGATCATCGAACTCTACGACGAGCAAGCCGACGCGCTGACCCGGCGGCTCGACGAGGTCGCGGCCGATCTGCGCACGAAACGCCTGGGCCATGCCTGGCCGATCCTGAGTGAGCGGGCGCGGCAAGCGGCGGTCTGGGAACTGCGCAAGGCCGGCCTGGGACTCCTCATGTCGCGGCCCGGCGAGCAGCAGCCCTACGCGTTTGTCGAGGACACGGCGGTCGATCCGCGCCACCTGCACGACTACATCCAGCGCTTCGGCGCGATCCTGGCGGACGAGGGCGTGCACGAGGTCGGCTACTACGCGCACGCGAGCGTGGGCCTGCTGCACGTGCGCCCCGTCCTGAATCTCCGGCGGCGCGAGGACATCGCGCGCATGCGTCGCATCGCCGATCGAGTCAGCTCGCTGGCGCTGGAGTACGGCGGCGCGATGTCGGGCGAGCACGGCGACGGCATCCTGCACTCGGAATGGGCGGCCAAGATGCTCGGCCCGCGCTTGTGCGCGGCGTTCGCGCAGGTGAAGCACGCCTTCGACCCGCAGGGGATTCTCAACCCGGGCAAGATTGTCCAGCCCCTGCCGATGGACTCAAACCTGCGCTACGGCGCGGAATTCCAGGCCACCGCCGTTCCCACGCTGCTGGACTTCGAGCGGCACGGTGGGATGGCGGGGTTGGCGGGGATGTGCAGCGGCGTCGGCGCGTGCCGGCAGCGTCTCGTGGGGACGATGTGCCCGTCGTACATGGCGACGGGCGACGAGTTCCATTCGACGCGCGCCCGCGGCAACGCCCTGCGGCTGGCGCTGTCCAATCGCGGCCTGCTCGACGGGCTTGCCGACCCAGCGCTCGACGAGGTCTTCGACCTGTGCGTGAGCTGCAAGGCCTGCAAGTCAGAATGCCCGACGCAGACCGACGTCGCGAAGCTGAAGGCGGAATGGCTGTACCGGCGGAACGTGCGCCTCGGCGTGCCGCGCCGCAGCCGGCTCGTGGGACGCACCCCCACCCTGGCCGGCTGCGGAAGTCGCGTGGCGCCGCTGGCGAACTGGCTCTTGAGCACCCGCGCCGTCCGCGCGCTGCTCGAGCACTGGTATGGCTTCGACCGGCGCATCCCGCTGCCCCGGTTGGCGCACCAGACGTTCCGTGCCTGGTTTGCGGCGCACCAGCGGGCCCGCGCGGGCGAGCAGCGCGGCCGCCGCCCCGTCGTCTATTTCGTCGACACGTGGACCAACTACTTCACGCCGCAGGTGGGGCATGCGGTCGTCCGGGTGCTCGAGCACTTCGGCTGCGCGGTGCACGTGCCGCCGACGGTGTGTTGCGGCCGACCGCTGATCAGCAAAGGGATGCTGGAAGATGCGCGGCGGCTCGCCGAGCGAAACATCGCCGTGCTGGAGCCATACGCGCGCGAGGGAGTGCCGATCGTCGGCAGTGAACCGAGCTGCGTATCAGCGCTCGTGGACGAGCTGCCCCAGCTCGTCCGCACGGACCAGGCCCGGGCCGTGGCAGCCGGCGTCCACATGCTCGAGGCGTTCGTGGCGGGGCTGCTGCCGGACACGCCGTGTTCGGACCAGCCGCCGGCCACACCCGCACTGCTCTTCCACGGCCATTGCCACCAGAAGGCCCTGTTCGGCACGGGCGACGTGTTGCGCGTGCTGGCGGCGTGCACCGGCAGGGTGGCCCGCGAGATCGACAGCGGCTGCTGCGGCATGGCCGGTTCGTTCGGACACGAAGTCGAGCACTACGACATCGCCCGCGCGATCGGCGAGCAACGGCTGTTTCCGGCAATCCGGGCGGCGGGGGCGGCGCACATCGCGGTGGCCGGCTTCAGTTGCCGCGAACACATCGCGCATCACACCGCCGGGGCCGCACGCCACTGGATCGAATACGTCGCCGCAGCCCTGTGAGCGCGCTTTCCCAATCCCCCCGTCGCGGGCAGAATGGCCGTGATGCAAGCATCCCTCACCGCGGTGGTGGTGGTCTTCGGCGCTGCACTCGTTGCGGCGTGGCTGATGCGCGCCGTCCGCGTGCCGGCCATCCTGGGCTACCTGCTGGCCGGAATTCTGATCGGCCCGGCCGGGCTGAAGCTGGTCCACGAAGCGCAGGTCCAGTTCTTCGCTGAGTTGGGCCTGGTCCTGCTGCTATTCACGGTCGGCCTCGAGCTCTCGCCCGAGCCGCTGCGTCGCGGCGGGCGGCGCCTGCTGGCCGCCGGCCTGCTCCAGATTGTCGGCACGACGCTGCTGGCGGCCCTCCTGATCCGGCTGGGAACAGCGCTGGGCACGACCAGTGCGCTGCTGATCGGGCTCGCGGTCGCCATGAGCAGTACCGCGGTCACGCTGAACTACTTTGTCGACCGCGGCAGCGCCGACTCGCCCGCCGGCACGCTCGCCACGATCACGCTGCTGCTGCAGGACGTGGCTGCCATCGTGATCCTCGCCTTGCTGCCGTTGGCGGCGCACAGCGCCGGCGGGACCGCGGGCAGCGCCCTGCTGCGGATCGGCATCGCACTGGTCGCGCTCGCGGCGCTCACGTGGGTCGGTCACCTGGTGCTTCCGTTCATCGGCCGCTCCGTCATGCGCCGCGGCGGACGCGAGTTGATGTCGCTGTTCGCGATCGTGATGGCCTGCGCGGGGGCATGGCTGGCCGGCCAGGCGAACTGGTCGTGGGCGCTGGGCTCGTTCGTCGCCGGGCTGCTGCTCGTCGCAAACCGAAATCCGCCATCAACTCCGTGCCGAGATCAACCCGTTTCGCGACGCCTTCAATGCCCTGTTCTTCGTGTCGATCGGCATGCTGGTCAATTTGAACCTGCACTGGTCGAGTGCGGGGACACTGGGCGCGGTCGTCCTGGCGGTGCTGGTCGTCAAGGCCCTCGTCGCCGGTCTGGCCGTACTCCTGGCGGGCTGGCCGGTCCGCCGGGCCGTCAGCGTGGGCATTGGGCTCTGCACGATGAGCGAATTCAGCTATATCCTGGCGCAGACCGCCAGCAATCTGGGACTGCTCAGCCCGGAACTGCTCTCGGCCACGATCAATGTCGCCGTCTGCACAATGCTCTTCGGGGCCCTGCTCATGCCGCTGGCCGCGCCGGCCGGGGAGCGGATCGCACGACTGGTCGATCGCGGCACGCGCGACGGCGCGCTGGCGGAGACGCCGGCGGCGGGGCTGACAAGCCACGTGATCATCGTGGGCTTCGGCGTCAACGGCGAAAACCTCGCACGCGTCCTGAAGGCGACGGGGATTCCGCACGTCGTTGTGGAAATGAATCCGGGCAACGTCGAACGGGCCCGGCGGGCCGGTGTCACGGCCATCGTCGGCGATGCCACGCGGCGCTCGATTCTCGACCGCGTCGGGTTGCCAGCCGCCCGCGCGCTGGTCGTCGCGATCGCCGAATCGCGGGCCACGCGGCAAATCGTGGCCCAGGCCCACGCCGCGCGACCCGACATGCACATCCTGGCCCGCACGCGCTACCTCACCGAGCTCGACGCGCTCT
>CAZVRR010000339.1:0-4295 GCA_964629745.1 uncultured Planctomycetales bacterium
GTGCGTCGTTGCAGGGCTCGCCGCCGTCGGGGGCGTCGCCGCGCCGCCGGCGTCGGGGCAGCGGACGGGGCGGCGGTGATCTCCACGGCCGCGGTGCGCCCCCCGACGCCCGGCAGGTGCCGGGTCTCCAGGATCACGGCGTGTGGTCCGAGTTCACGCTTCACCTGCTGAATGGCGTCATGCACCGACGCCGCCTGGTATTTCCGTGTGCTGCTCAAGGCTCACCACTCCATGGGCCTGCACATCCACGCCTCGAACGATTTCGTTCAACGACAGCACGGGCGTCTGCGGAAGTACCGGCTCAATCATCCGGCGGATCCACAGCCGGGTCTGCGGCGAACTGAGCATGACGACCGGCGCACCGCTGGCGGCCGGGGCCGCCTTCTCGATCTGTTGCTGCACGCGGGTGACCAGTTCGGACTGGCGCGCCGGCGGCAGCGCCAGCGCCGAGCCGCCCTCGAGCCGCTGGATGTTCGCCGCGAGGAAGTCCTCCGTGGTCGGGTCGAGCGTGATGCAGTGGATCACGCCCTTGCTGTCCTTGTATTGACCGCAGATCGTGCGCGCCAGCGCGTTGCGCGCGTATTCGGTCAGGATTTCCGAGTCCTTCGTCTTGGGCGCCCAATCGCCGAGCGTCTCGAGGATCAGCTCCAGGTCGCGGACCGGGACGCGCTCGCGGAGCAGATTCTGGAGTACGCGCTGGACGTCGCCGGTCTTCAGCAGGTTGGGCACGACCTCGTCCACGACCGTCGCGTTGCGCTGCTTGAGATTGTCGAGGAGCTTCTGCGTATCGGAGCGCGTGAGCAGCTCGGCGGCGTGGCGCTTGATGATCTCCGTAATGTGCGTGGCCAGGACGCCGGTGGGCTCGACCACGGTGTAGTTCAGGCGCTCGGCGCGTTCGCGGTCGGCGGGCGGGATCCAGTAGGCCTTGAGCTGGAAGGCCGGCTCGCGCGTTTCCAGCCCGGACAGCCGCTGGCCGGCCGCGCCGGAATCGATGGCCAGCAGTTGGTCGGGGAACAGCTCGCCGCGCGCCAGGCTCTGCCCGCGCAGCAGCAGGACGTAGCCGTTCGCGGGCACCTCGGAATTGTCGCGAATGCGGATCGGTGGCACGACCAGTCCCAGGTCGATGGCCATCTGCTTGCGCAGGGCGGCGATCCGGTCGAGCGTGTCGCCGCCGCGGGCGCGGTCCACGAGCTTGACCAGCCCGAAGCCGATCTGGAGCTCCAGCGCGTCCACGGCCAGGTGCGGCTCGATCGGCTGGGGCTTGGACCGCTCCTTGTTCCGCTGCTCGGCGGCCTCGCGCACCGCGTGCGAGCTCTGCGACTGGCGCAGGAACCAGGCCACCGTGCCGCAGCCGCCCGCCATCGTCAGCAACGGCAATTTCGGCAGCGGGGTGAGCAGCAGCACCCCCAAAAAGCCGGTGGCGCCGAGCAGGGCGATCGGGCGCGAGAAGAGCTGGCTCAGCACCTCCTCGCCCATGTTCGTCTGGCCCGTGCTGCGCGTGACGAGCATCGCGGCCGCCACCGACAGCAGGAACGCCGGGATCTGGCTCGAGAGCCCGTCGCCGATGGTCAGCTGTGTGTAGCGGGCCAGGCATTCCATGAGCGGCATGCCGCCTTCGACCATGCCCACGTACAGGCCGCCCAGCACGTTGACGAACGTGATGATCAGGCCGGCGATCGCGTCGCCGCGGACGAACTTGCTGGCACCGTCCATCGCCCCGTAGAAGTCAGCTTCGTCGCTGATTTCCCGGCGCCGGCGGCGGGCCTCCGTTTCGTCGATCAGCCCGGCATTCAGGTCGGCATCGATCGCCATCTGCTTGCCGGGCATGCCGTCGAGGGTAAACCGGGCCGCGACCTCGGCGATGCGCGTGGCGCCCTTGGTGATCACGACGAACTGGATCACCGTGATGATCAGGAAGATGATCACGCCGACGGCGAGCGAGTTGCCCGCGACAAACGTGCCGAACGTCTCGACCACGTGACCCGCCGCATCCGGTCCCTGCGCCCCGTTCGCCAGGATCAGGCGGGTCGTCGCGGTGTTCAGCACGAGGCGGAACAGGGTCGCGGCCAGCAGCAGCGAGGGGAAGCTCGACAGCTCGAGCGGGTTGCGCAGGTACATCACGGTCATCAGCACGACCGTCGACAGCAGGACATTGCTCGTGAGCAGAAAGTCGAGCATCCACGTCGGAAGGGGGATCAGGATGACGAAGATCAGCGCCGCCGCCGCGCAGGGGAACAGCAGGCCGCGGTAGCGGCTGATGCCGGCGAGCAGCGGGTTGTCGGCTACAGCGGCCACGCCTCGTGCTTCCTTACGCTTGCCACAGAATCAGCCGCGGCACACCGCGTCTCACCCGGCGCTGCGCCGCGCCGCCTTGCCCGTCAGGCGATAGACGTAGGCCAGGACTTCCGCCACGGCCCGGTAGAACGCCGGCGGCACGTCCTGGCCCACCTCGACCGCGGCATACAAGGCGCGCGCCAGCGGCGGGCGCTCGACGATCGGCACGCCGTGCTGTGCGGCGACCTGGCGGATGCGCAGCGCCAGGAAATCCTTGCCCTTGGCCACCACGCGCGGCGCCGCCATCTCGGCCTCGTCGTATTTCAAGGCAACGGCAAACTCGGTCGGGTTCGTGACGACGACGTCGGCTTTCGGCACGTCCAGGTGAATCCGTTGCAGGGCGAGCTTGAGCTGGAGCTGGCGCCGGCGCGACTTGATGTGCGGGTCGCCGTCCATGCGCTTCAGCTCGTCGCGGACCTCCTGCTTGGTCATCTTCAGGCGCCGCCACCAGTTCCAGCGCTGGTACAGGTAGTCCAACAAAGCGAGGATCAGCAGCGCCACGCCCATGCGCAGCGTGAGTCGATAGAGCAGGTCGCCCGCCGCCCCGAGCGCCGCGAGCGGTTCGAGCAGGCCCAGGCCCAGCAGGGCATCGACCTGCCCGGAGAGCGTCACGTAGGCGACCAGGCCCACCGCGGCCATCTTCAACAGGCCCATGCCCAACCGGACCACCGATTCGAGCGAGCACAGCCGGCGGATGCCGTTGAGCGGGTTGAGATGGTCCAGCCGCGGCCGCAGGCGCGTGAAGGAGATTGGCACTCCCGACTGGAGAGCGGTCCCCACGAGCGCGACGACCATGAGCAGGATCAGCAGGGGCGCCAGGGCCTGCGCCGCGAGCCGGCCCAACTGCAGCGTGTGGTTCGTAAGGTCCGCGCCGGAGAGCGCACCGGCGCCGCCGATGGCCAGCACCAGGCGCAGCAGGCTGTCGAGCAGGTCGGACCCGAAGATCTTGAACAGCACGAGTCCGCCCAGCAGCACGATCGCCGCATTCAGATCCGCGCTGCGGGCGATCCGACCCTCTTCCCGCGCTTCCTCCAGCCGTCGCGCGGTCGGTTGCTCTGTCCGTTCGCCGCCGTCGTCCAGGGCCATGCCCGCTGCGCTCCATCACGCCATCACCAGCTCGTCGAGCCAGTCGAAGGTCAGGGCCAGGGTGTCGAGAAAGGCCTCGATGGCCGACGGCAGGGCGACAGCCATCACGACGAACGCGATCAGCGCTTTCATGGAGAAGCCCAGCGTGATCACGTTGAGCTGGGGCACCGTGCGGGCAATGAAACCCAGCGCGATGTTCACGAGAAAGAGCGTCACGACCGCGGGTGCGCCCACGCGCACGGCGACCGAGCCGGCGGTAGTGAGCGCATCGACCAGCAGCTCGTACCCGACGTCGCCGAAGTCCGGCACGCCCAGCAGCGGGATGGTCTGGAAGCTGTCGATGCACGCCGACAGGACGAGCCGGTGCCCGCCGGCGATCAGGTAGATCACGACGCAGAGCTGGGCGTAGAACGCGCTGAGCAGGCTGAGTTCCTCGTCGAGCGAGGGATCGAGAATCTGCCCGATCGCCAGGCCCGATTCCTGGGCGATCAACAAGCCCCCGAGTTGCACGCCGACGAAACAGGTCGCCACGAGCAACCCGAGAAACAGCCCGAGGGCCGTCTCCGCCGCCAGCGCCAGCGTGAGCTGCGCCAGCGTGTCGGGCAGTTGCGCCGGCGGAGGCACCAGCGGCGTCACCAGCGCGGCGAGCGCCAGGATGAGCAGCGCCCGCACCTGCCCCGGCACCGCCAGGCTCGCCAGCAGCGGCTGCAGCGCGAACATGCCGGCCAGGCGCGCCAGGACCAGCGCGAACAGGGGGAGCTTGGCATAGAGTTCAACGAGTTCGTTCATCGCGTCTCTGCCCGGCCGCGTCCGCCTTTGTGGCACCGCTTTTCAAGCGGTGAGGACACCGGTCGAAGGACCACACCGGTTGGAAA
>CAZVRR010000340.1:0-4254 GCA_964629745.1 uncultured Planctomycetales bacterium
TGCCGGCGCGCGGCGACGCCGGTCGCGCGCTGCACGATTCGGCCGGCGGCTGGCAGTGTTCCTCGCACCGCTGGTCGCGGCCTTTCCGGGGTGCGTGGCGCCGGCGCCCGCCCCGGCCGGTCCTGCGATTCACGAACCAGCCGTCACGCCGGCGGAACTGGATCTTCGCGGCGCGCAGCCGCTCGTGGATTTCGCGAGCTGGCGTCATGCCGCGTGGTTCCGCATCGAGTCGCCGGCCAAGGGGGATCCGGCTCCGGCTCCGCTGATCGACCAGCTCCCCGAGCGTCCCGCCGGCGCGGCGGGCCTGTCGGTGGTGCTGAGCGACGGCGATCAGCTCGTGTATGCCCCGCCGGCGGCGGAGGAGCCGGGCAGTTCGACGGACTGGCGCGAGTTCGGTGCCCTGCTGCTCGAGCTGTTCATCGCACGCACGGCGAACGTGGGCGAGCTGCGCCTGGAGATCCAGTACGAAGGGACTGCGCTGGGCCTGGCAGCGCATCGGCCGCTGGCGAGCGGCTGGAACACGGTGGTCGTTGATCTGGATGTCAGCCGCATTCTCGAGCCGCGGGAGCTACGGAGCATCACGCTGCAACTCGACGCGGCCGCCGAGCCGGTGCCCATGCACATCGCCCGCATGTGGCTGGTCAATCGCAGCAACTGGCTGGTCCCCGCGGGCCCAGGCCCGGGTGCGCTGTACGTCGCAACACGGGGCTCCCGTCTCGTGATCGGCGCGCGACAACGTTTCGAGCTGACGCTCGCGCGGGGTGCGATCCGCCGCTGGTATGCCGATGCGCCGGACAGCCTGGCCGCCGGCATCGGACTGGGCCCCTGGCCCGTGCAGCTGCGTGACTCAAATGCGCTGGTAGGCCTGGCGCCGCGGACGGGCGAGGCCTTCCTGGCGCGGCTGGCAGACATGCAGGGTCGACAGGTGGTGCAGGAGGCCAGCCCCTTCCGCGTGGTCGTGAACGCCCAGTTGGAGGGCGTCGCCGATGGGCAGGCGGCCGGGCCAGGGGCGGACGGTCCGGGCGTAGCGCCGGCGGATGAAGTGCAGTACACCGTGTATTTCGACGGACGCGTGTACCTGCACCTTGGCGGCGCGCCGGCCGATGCGCTGCTGCTGGCGCTGGCCGCGCGGTCCGGATTCGAGCTGGCGGAAGCGCCCGCCGCACGGCCGGAGTCGCCGCCCGGCCCGTTTGTCCACCTGGTCCGCCCAGCGCCGGCGGCCGCTGACCTTGTGTGGGTCGCGGCGGATGCCGGCGCGCTGGAGTGGCGCCGCTGGGTTCCACTGAACTCCTCGACGCACCTGCTGTTCGCGGGCTGTTCGGCGGAGCCGGCAGACCAGCTGCTGTGGCTTGGTCCCACGCCGGCGGCGGGCGAGTATCTGGCGCGCGACTACCACGATCCGGTGCCGCTCGCCGTGAGAACGGGCAGGGTGGTCACGGATGCGGCGGGCGACGCCGGCGGCGATGGGTACAACGAGCGCGAGGGTCTCTACGAGATCGGGCTGGTCCAGGGGCGAGCCCGCCTGGAGTTTGATCCCGGGTCCGCCCCGCGCGCCTGCCCGCTGTTCCGCGTGCATGGGAGCGAAAACCAGCGCTGCTGGGTGTACGTGGACGGCGTGGCCGTTCCGGCGACGGCGCGGGACGCGGCAGGCCGGGTGCTGCTGGCCATCTCCGGCGTGGTGCGCTCCCCGCGGCATCTCGAGATTTACACGCAGCCCCCCTCGTAGCGGCAAGCTCAGCGAATGGCGAACTGGATCAGGTTTCCCAGGACGCTGATGGCAGCGACGGCGCCGAGGATAATCGCCCAGGTGCGGGCCGCGTCGTCACGGACGATGACCGGCGCCGGCAGCGCCTCGCCGGTGGAAAGCGTATCCAGGTCGGTCTGCGCCAGGTTTTGCCGGGCGTAGTGCGGCGCCTGGCCGACGGCGAGCATTCCGAGATCGGTCAGCAGTTCGCGAGCGCCGGGATAGCGCTGGTCGCGGTCCTTGGCCATCAGCATTTCGATCATCGCCCCGCACCCGGCGCTGAGCTTGGTATTCAGGTGGTCGGGCGGCGTGAGCGGTTCTTTCAGATGCTTGTGCATCACCGCGGACGGCGTGGGGCCCTCGAACGGGACGCGGCCGGTCACCATGTGGTACCAGGTCGCGCCGAGGGAATAGAGGTCGGCGCGGTGATCGATGTGCACCTCGCCGCGAATCTGTTCGGGGCTGATGTAGTAGGGCGTGCCGTACGCGCGGCCGGCTTCGGCCAAGGCGGCCTCGTGGTCGGAGGCCTCTCGTGCCAGGCCCATGTCGGCGAGCTTCGCGACGCGCTCCTTGGTCAGCATGATGTTCTTGGGCTTCACGTCACGGTGGATGATGCCACGCTCGTGGGCATGCTGGAGCGCCTTGGCGACCTGCACGATGATGTTGATCGCCTCGGCCTCGTCGTAGACCTTGGCTTCGGCCAGCTCGTCGTAGACGGTGGAGCCCTCGACGAACTCCATGACGAAGTAGTGGTAGCCGCCGGCCTCACCGACGTCGATTGCCTGCACGATGTTCGGATGGTTCAACTGCGCCGCGGCCCGGCCCTCGCGGTAGAAGCGTTCCACGAATTCCGTGTTGCGACTGAGACGGCGCGGGAGGACCTTGACCGCGACGATGCGGTCGAGGCTGAGCTGTTTCGACCGATAAACGACGGCCATGGCGCCGGCGCCGCACTTGTTCAGGAGCTGGTAGCCGGGGATCTGCTGGGCGGGCTGGCCGCCGGAGTCGTCGCTGCCGCCTTGCAGCCGCTGGACCTGGGTGCGGGTCAGGAAGCCAAGGTCGACGAGGACTTCGCTGATCGGCCGGCGGTGGTTGGCGGAGGAGAGGCGGCGCTGATAATCCGAGGCGGCGCGCACTTCCTGTGGGGTGACGAGCTGGCGCTCGACCACGATTCGGGCGAATTGGCTGTCTTCGGCGCCTTCGGGCACTACGTCCAACTCTCAAGAGTTCTGGCCCGGCCGCGTGTACGAACCGCCGCCGCGGAATTCTACGCGCGCGTGGCAACCCGTTCAAACGCCGGCTCACGCGGGCCGGCGTCCTGCCGTGATGAAGTATCGCTATCCCGGGGAGGGCAGGTGCGGGTTTGTTCTGCGCGTGGCGTTTTGGCGGCTGGCCGTCACCGGTCTGCGTACGGGCACGGCGGCACGGATGCGGGCGATTTTTTCTGACGGTCCGGGAATCCGGGCGTGTGGCGGCGGCGCCGGCCGGGTCGGTGCGTCGGTGAAAGCCGTCCGGGAAAGTGGCCGAAGGGACGGGGTGGTCGCGTGGCGCCGGGGCCGGAGGGGATCTGCGAAACCCGGTGGCGGCGCCTTGTTCACGAGGAGGGATTTGGTAGCATTTGGCGCTGGCGCTGCGCGGTGGAATTCGGACCGTGCGCGCCGCGGCCGTCGCGGTTAACGAACCGGGGACGGCTGCGAACAACCTGGTGGCGTGCCCGAGTGGACTAAGGGAGCGGATTGCAAATCCGTTTTTCATGGGTTCGAATCCCATCGCCACCTTTTCCCCCTTCTGCTGGATTTTCCCGGGAAACCACGCGGTTCTCCGCGTGCGGTAAGGAGTTGCGCGAGCGGCGACTCGCGACCACCCGGCTTCGGCGGTCGCGCGCTGCCACGCTGGCTCGCGCGACTTCGCGCCTGTTACTGCCCGCCCGTGCGACTCTTCGCGACATCGAAACACGGCTCACAGAGCCGTGGCACAACACGTCGGCAGCAGATCCCCCTCGTCGCTCTCGGCGGCGCGGCGCAGTTCTTCAGCCCGGCCCCGTGGGGCGGCTGAACAGGTGAGCGTTATGGATGCGAACATCCGATGAGTTCCATTCCCAGCGCGGCGGCGCTTTGCCGCAGCTTCCGGGCGACCGGCTCCGGCGTGGGCAGCCCCTCCAGCTCTGCACCGGGTGGATACCTGACGGTGCTGGCGATAAGATATAGAGTGTCACTGTTCGACTTGGGGTTGATACAGAAAGCTCGAGCGCCAGGCGCCCACTTCTTTTCCTCGGCGGGCGTCTGACACCCTGGGTGGGATCTGTGGCTCGGCCACGGTAAGCCAATGAGCGCAATCGGAAGCACCTTCCGCCGGACAACGCGATCGGCGGTGAGTCTGCTCACATTTTTGTCCATGGTGCTGCCGGTCCGTCCGGGCGCTGCCCAGTGCCCGATGCAGTGGCAGCCGGGGTTTCACGTCCCGGGACTCAGCGACGGTAACGTGAAGGCCCTGACCGTCTTCGATGACGG
>CAZVRR010000341.1:0-4206 GCA_964629745.1 uncultured Planctomycetales bacterium
ATTCTTCGCGATTCCGGCGTGTTCATGCTGGCCGGGTTCGTGCTGGCGGGCCTGCTCGAGGCGCTGCTGGCCGGGCCGCGCTTCGTCAACTGGTTGCGTGACGGCCGTGTCCGCTCGGTGTTCCTGGCCACGGCGGTGGGCGTACCGTTGCCGCTCTGCTCGTGCAGTGTGCTGCCCAGCGCACTGACACTGCACCGCCGCGGGGCCAATCGCGGCGCCACGCTCGCTTTCATCATCTCCACCCCGGAAACCGGCGCGACGTCGATCCTCCTCACGTATGCGCTGCTGGGCCCGTGGATGGCGCTGTTTCGGCCTCTGGCCGCCTGTGTGACGGCCATCATCGCCGGCCTGCTCGAAAACTCCCTGGCAGCGCGCCACCCCGCGCCGCCGCCCGCCGCCGGCGAGACGTGCACCGACGGCTGCGGCTGCGCGCCCGCGGCGCTCGATCGTGCGAATGCCGGGCCGATCACGCGACTGCGTAGCGCGCTGCGCTACGCGCTGGTAGACTTGTTCGACGACATCTTCGGCTGGGTGCTGCTGGGGATCATCGTCGCGGCCCTGCTCCAAAGCTGGCTGCCCCCCGATTTCCTGGGCAAGATTGCCGGCGGACCCTGGCGCGCCATGCTGCTGATGGCACTGATCGGCGTGCCCATGTACGTCTGCGCCGAGGCTTCCACGCCGATTGCCGCCGCACTGATGGCGCAGGGCCTCGGGCCGGGTGCGGCCCTGGTGTTCCTGCTGTGCGGGCCGGCGACCAACATCGGCGCGATCGGCGTGCTCGCCCGCCAGCTCGGCCGCCGCACGACGTGGGTCTATCTCGGCACCATCGTTCTCGTCTCGCTGGCGATGGGGGCCCTCGCGAACGATCTCTTCGGCGCACAGATGCCGAACCAGGCAGCCGCGGCGGCCGGCGCCAGCCTGGTCCCCGAGTGGCTGAAGACGGCGGGAGCCATCGCGTTCCTCGCGCTGGGTGCCGTGAGCGTGCTGCGGACGCGCCCGCTCGTCCGCCTGGCCGGCCGGCTGGATGCGCGCTGGCCCATCCGCGTGACGCCCGCGCTGCTCCGCGCTGCGCTCGCCGTCGTGCTCGTGGGCGCATACCTGCTCTCCGGCCTCGTGCTCGTGCGACCGGGCGAAGTCGGAATCGAGAGCCGCTTCGGGCGCGTGCTGCGGGCGGACCTGGCGCCGGGCCTGCACTGGACCTGGCCGGCCCCGCTGGGGCAAGCCGCGCGCGTCCCGGTGTCTCGCGTGGAGCGCACCACGCTCGGCTTTACCCGCTCGCCGGCACCGGGTGCCGCGGAGGATCCGATCCCGCGCGAGTCCTGGCACCTGGTCGGCGACGAGAACATCGCCAACCTGAAGGCGGTCGTGCACTGGTCCGCCGCCCCGGGCGAAACACTGGCGTTCCAGTTCACAGCCGAGGACCGCGCGAGCCTCGTGCGCAACGCGGCGCTGGGCGCAACGCGGGAGGTGCTCGCCGGCGTATCCATCATCAACGCCTTCACACTGCGCCGCCCGCACTGCGAACTCGAGATCGCCCGCGCGCTCCAGGAACGCCTCAGCGGGTACGGCTGCGGGGTGCGCGTGCACGCGTTTCACCTCCTCGATGCGCACGCGCCGAGCGAAGTGCACGCCGCCTTCCGCGACGTGGCGGGCGCGCTCGAGGACCGCGATACGCAGATTCACCAGGCCCAGGCCGTCGAGGCGAAACTCCTGCCGCAGGCCCGCGGCGAGGCGGCGTTGACGCTGGCCGCGGCCCACGGCTACGCGGCGCGCCGGGTTGCCGAAGCCCGCGGGCGTGCCGAGCGCTTCAGCGCCCTCAGCGCCGCCGCGCGCGGCGCGCCGGAGTTGACGTACCGGCGCCTGGAATTCGAGATGCTCGAGGCGGTCCTGCCGGGACTGCGAAAGTACATCCGCCCGACGGAGTCAGCCGACGAGTTCGAGATCTGGTTCCTCAGCCCGGACGTGCCGCCGCAGCGGGTGCCCGGCTGGCCGGGTCCATAGGGAGCTGACATGGGACCCACGAAGCGAACCGTCATCCTGCTCGGACTCGTTGCCCTGGTCGCCGCCTGGGCCGCCACGAGCCTCTACATCGTCGACACGACCGAGTACGCCGTGGTCCTGCGCCTGGGGCGCGTGCTCCGCACGCACCTGGAACCCGGGCTGTATGTCAAGGCGCCCTGGCCCGTCGATGCGGTCACGCGCTTCGACAACCGGCTGATGGTGCTTGAAAGCCCGGCGCCGGCCGAACCGGACCGCGAGTACCTCACGCGCGACGAGCAGTCGGGCATCGGCAAGAATGTAATTGTCACGACGTACACCTGCTGGCGCCTCGAGCGCGACGCGGCCGCCGTGCAGCGTTTTCTCGAAACCATGGGTGACCGCAGCAGCGCCGAGGCGCGGCTGGCGGACGTCGTCATCTCGGAGCTCGGCGCCGCGCTCGGGCAGACGGAGTTCGCGCGACTCGTATCCACCGACGGTGCGCGGCAGGGCTGGCGCGACTTCCTGGAGCAGGTCCGCAGCCGCAGCGCCGCGCGCGTCACGAGCTACGGGATCGAGCTGGTCGACGTGCAGATCCAGCGTCTGAACTTCCCGGACCAGAACCGCTCGAACGTGTTCGAACGCATGCGGGCGGAACGGGAGACCATCGCGGCCCGCTATCGCGCCGCTGGCGAGGAGCAGGCGGCCGGCGTCCGGGCCGAGGCCGAACGCCAGCGCGACGAAATCCTGGCCCAGGCCGAGGAGCAGGCCCAGCGCGTGCGCGGCGCCGGCGACGCCGAGGCAGCCCGCATCTATGCCGACGCCTATGGCGTCGACCCCGCGTTCTACGAGTTCTCGCGCACCCTCGAGGCCTACGAGAAGACGCTGACCGCCGGTACGGTCGCCATTCTGTCGGGCGGCAGCGACTTCCTGCGGCTGCTGAACCGCGCCGTGCTGGAGGGCAGCGACGCGCCGCCACCGGCGACACAGCCGGCCACCCGGCAGGCACCGCCGGCGGACCGGGGGGAGGAATAGGCGTGTACCGCCCTCCCCGGCGCTGGTGGATCGTTGCGACCGGAGCGGCGCTGCTGGTCTGGCTGGCCTGCGGCTTCTACTTCGTGCGGCCGGACGAGCGCGGCGTCGTGCGCTGGCTCGGCCGCGTGCACGAAGCCGGCCGGCGGATCGGGCCCGGCGTGCACTACGCCTTGCCGTGGCCATTCACGCGCGTCGATCGTCCCCGGACGACCGAAGTGCGCCGCCTGTACGTGGGCCTCGCGCCGGCACAGCGCGAGGCCATCGTGCGCGGCGACGTGCAGGCCATCTCGAGCAGCCCGGCCAGCGACATGCTGACGGGCGACGTGAACATCTTGAAGATCACGCTGGTCGTGCAATACCAGGTGAATGACCCAGCGGCCTATCTTTTCGGCGCCCAGGGGCCTGACCGGCTGGTGGCCGGCACCGTGCAATCGGTCCTCGTGGAGCAGCTCGCGCAACTCCCGGTGGACCAGGCGCTCACCGCGGCCAAGGCGGCCCTGGAATTGGTGATTGCACAGCACGCCCAGCAGCGCATCGATCGCTACGGACTGGGCATCCGGCTGCTCGCCACCAGCCTGGAAAGCCTGGAGCCGCCGCGGGCCGTGCTGGCCGCGTTCCAGGACGTGGCCAGTGCAAAGAAGGACGGCGAGCGGGCGGTGGACCGGGCCGTGGCGGAGGCCAGTCGCACGCTGGCCCGCGCCCGGGGCGACGCGGCGCGGCTCATCGCGACGGCGGAGTCCGATGCCCAGGCGCGCGTCAGCCGCGCCCGGGGCGACACCGCCCGGTTCCTGGCCGTGCTCGGGGAGTACCGGCTGGATCCGGAACTGTTCCGCCAGCGCCGCCTGCTCGAAACCCTGGAGCTGCTGCTGCCACGCTGGCGCACCTACGTCGTCGACGACCCGCCCGGCCGTCCCACGACCCGCCTGCGCCTCCTGGAGCCGCCGCGCAGCGCGCCGGCGGCCGAGGCGGCCCCGTAGCGTTGCGGACGCCGCTCGCGTACACTCGCGCCTTCGCCGACCGGAGGCGGGCGGCGCCGGCGCGCGGTGCTCTACACGGACCTGCGAGATGATCAACCGAATGCGACAGCTGGCAGCCCTGGGTCAGTCCATCTGGCTGGACTTCGTCAGCCGTGAGCTGCTCGACAGCGGTCAGTTGCAGGAGCTGGTCGACCAGGGCATCGCCGGCGTAACGTCG
>CAZVRR010000342.1:0-4192 GCA_964629745.1 uncultured Planctomycetales bacterium
CGGCGGAACAGGCGCGGGCGGCCCTGCGACTGCCCTGACGTCCGTCTGTCAGCCCCTCTGGCCCTGCAGTAGAATCCGCGTGACGTCCCCCGCGGAGGTCCCATGGCGTCTCGCCGGTTCGTCGTCTTTGTGGCCGCCCTGGCCACTCTCGGGGTGACGCCCCACCGCTCGCCGCTTCCTCCCGTCACGCCGCAGGCACTGTCGGCGTCACTGATCCTCGCCGACCTCGATCGAGCGGGCCGCGAGATGTCGACGCTGGCGGACCATGGGATGGCCTTCCAAGAACTGACGGACCGCGTCGCCTCGCAGTTACAGTCCCTGCACCCGGACGCCCCCGAGACGGTGGACGTCCTGCTGCGCGCCCAACGCATGCACGAGGCGCTCGCCGTCGCGCACGCCATCGTCGACCGGGGGCCATCGCGCGTGGCCGAGGTCGTGGACATCGTGCGGAAGCACGCCTTCGCCCTGAGCCGGGACGACGAACGGCGGCCGCACAAGGAAATCCTCCGGGCGCTGCTGACGCTCGCCAGGACACGCGCTTCGTCCCTGCCTCCGGAAGAAGCGGCCCGGGTCGCGCTGGCCGTGCTCCTGGCCGAACCGCAGACGGGACGCGCGCCGCAGTCGGCCCAGGCGACCCGATTCCGCGAGTTTGCCGCGCAGTACGCGGGAACGAACGCGGCGGCAGAGGCGGAGGCGCTCGGCGCGTCGGTCGAGTTTTCGGGGGACGGCCAGGCCTTGCGGTCAACCCTCGACGCCATCAGCGCCGCGCAACCGGGAACGTGCGCGGACCTGCTTGCCCGGACGCTCCGCGTACAGAGCCTCAGCCGGGGCGGCTCGAGAGAGCGGCCGGGGCAGGATCCGACCGAACGTTTCCTGGAGGCGCTGACCCTGGCCCGCGGTCTCGATCGTTCGTCGTACCCGGCGTGCGCGTCAGGGCCCGAACGCCCGGACACGGCGGTTCCGATGCTGTTCGCCTACCAGCCTTCGTATGCCCCGGCCAATGTGGATCGCCTGCTCGAGGCGTACCGCGATCTCGTGATTCGCAGGTTCTCGGTCAGCGAGTCGAATCCGACGGGCCACGGCATCGGGTGGATCGTCACGGATCGAATGGGTGAACTCTTCGCGCTGAAGGGGGACCGGCGGGGCGGCATCGAGCGCACGTTCGACGAACTGGAACGAACGGTCGCGGACGCCCCGGGCGTCCGCTATCTCCGCGCCGACTACTACGCCACGCGCGCGCGCCGGGGCGAGTCGCCGGAGGAACGTGATTGGTTCGCAGGGAAGGCCAGGGTCGCGCTGGCATCGGTGGCGGGAGACGCGAGCAGTCCTTATCGATCACGGGCCCTCGCGAGCCTCGGCGTGTTTCACCAGAGCCACGGCGAGTTCCGTGAGGCGATCGCACGTTTCCGCCAGTATCTCGCCGCCGAGCCCCGCAGCCCCGCCGGTTGGATCGCGCAGTTGAGAATCGGGCAGTGTTTCGAGGGCCAGTCGTCATGGGCGCTCGCGGCCGAGGCGTTCGCCGACGTGGCTGCCGATCGCTCGGGCTTGCAGATGTCGCGCGTGCTCGGCTTCGTCTCGGCCGGCCGGGCGTGGGAAGCGGCGAACCGACCCGATCTCGCCTTGTCCGCGTACCGGGAGGCGCTCGAGGCCTGGCCCGCGGTCGCGAGTCCCTCGATATACGGCAGCGGCATCGCCGCCCCGTCGTACGATCTCCCGGCGGTGTTCGTCCGCACGGACGCCCCGCGCGAGTGGTCCGCGCCGTTCAGCGCCCGGACCCGCGTCGAGCGGCGGGTGCTCGCCTCCCGTGCCGATCGTATGTCTGCCGCGCTGGCCGCGCCCGGAGGCACCGGCCTCGAGCACGCGCGCTGGCTGCTCGAACACGCCCGCCGCGACGAGGCTCGGCGAGCCGCAGCGGACGTCCTCGCGGCACACCCCCGTTCGGCGAACGCCGCCGGAGCCCGTGCGGTAGCCAACATGGCACGCGTGCTCGACGCGATCGCACGCGCCGGCGCCGGCAGTCCCGGTGCCGACGACGCGGTGGCGCTGCGGGTGCTCGATGACGTGGCACGTCAGCCGTTCGACTTCAGCGTCTGCGCCGCTCAGATCGCCGCCACCGTGGTGCGGGCGCGGAGGACCGGCCCGGACGCCACAAAGCAGGAAGCGGTGCTGATCAATGCGCTGGAACGCTGGCGGCGTTTCGCCGCCGCGCAGCCAGCAGGCGCCGCCAACACGGACCTCGAACGCGACGTGGCGGCGATTCACACACTGCTCTTCAGGCCCGAGGGCGGCAGCCTGTACTCCGGTTCGCGGTGGAACGGGTTCCAGTGGCCAAGCCCGCCGCCGCGTTTCGTGGTGATTCACCCGGAGATCACGGTCGTGCTCTCCGATCGCCGGTTGCTGCACGTGCGCGTGCCGGCCGTTCCCGCCGATCGCGCGCTCGTATTCGACGGCGAGCAGACCGAGTTCCTTGCCACCGTCATTCGCACGCTGGGCGGCACGGCGACGAAGTCGTCATGGCTCGTGATGGCGCCGCCGGTGCAGCCGACGGGCGGCTCGATCGCTGTCATGCGATTCCTGGCTCGCGCGTTTCCGCTGATGCCGGGGCACTGGGCCGGGTGGGAGTTCTACACGTTCCCCGTCATCGGGGGTATCGAGTTCTTCGACACGACGCGCACGAGGGCACGCGTGCATCTCGTCATCGGGTACAGCGGCGGCGAAGCGCTGATCGAGCGACACGGCGACGCATGGCGCGTGGTGACGCTTTCGCCGACGTGGGTGATGTGATCGGACACGTTCGACGCCTGCGTTCGGCGGTCGCCGCACTTTTTTTCGGGGCGCCGGCGACCGGGGGTGCGCGTTTCGTCGAGGCTCACGTCTCGATCGCAATCGCGCGCACGGCCTCGTCGTTCGCGATTCGAGTGACACGCCGCGTCACACCACACCCCCTTCCAAGCGTCATCACAGCGTCATCTGCGACACCAGGTGACACAACACCCCGCAGCGTGAGACACAACGTGTCACAAACATGCCCATCGTGTGACACCGCACGACACACGAGAGTCCGCCGGCCGATCGGCCATGAAGACGGCGGGGGCTTGCCACGGCCGGTGATTTTGTGCTTGACACCCCGTTTTTCTCACCCATAATCTACAGCTTGTATGAGCCTGGTTCGCTCAGCCCAGTGCTTGTGAGTCGGAACGTTCGGTAACCGCTGAGCACACTTCCACACTGGAGGAAGAAATGGCGAAGAAGACTGCGAAGAAGGCCGCCAAGAAGCCGGCCGCCAAGAAGGCCGCCAAGAAGCGGTAGTTTCTTTGGCACATGCGGGGGTGACTTCACCCCCGCTTCTTTTGGCTCGTGACCTCCCGGCGTCCGGGAGTGATTGCTACGAGGAGCGGTTCGCCGCTCGAATGCCACGAACGAAGGGGGGGACATCACATGGCGAAGAAGACCGCGAAGAAGGCCGCGAAGAAGCCGGCCGCGAAGAAGGCTGCCAAGAAGCGCTAAGCGCTGCCAGCCTGTTCGACGAGGGGGCGGCTGGCGCCCCCTTTGTTTTGTACGCGAGACCCGCCCGCGCCCTCGTCCGGCCGCCCGACGCTACGCCAGCTTCCGCAGGATCAGGCACTTCAGATAATACGTCTCCGGCACGCCCAGCAGGACCGGGTGATCCCGCGACTGCATCCGCTTCTCGACGACCGACATCCGCGCCCGCGCGTCCACCGCCGCGTCGTACACCACCTGGCCAAACATCCCCTCGTCCACGTGATACGAACACGAGCACGTCACGAGCACGCCGCCGGGCCGCAGCACCTTCATCGCCCGCAGGTTGATCTCCTTGTAACCCGCGTACGCCTTCTCCACCGCGTCCTTGCTCTTCGCGAACGCCGGCGGATCGAGCACGATCGTCTCGAACCGCTCGCCGCTCCGCTCGAAGTTCCGGAGCGCGTCGAACACGTTCGCGCACCGCGCCTCGACGTGCCCCAGCCCGTTCCTGGCCGCGTTGCGACCGATCTGCGCCACCGCCTCCTCGGACACGTCCAGCGCCGTCACCGCGCTGCACCGATCGGCCAACTGCAGCGCGAACGCGCCGTGGTAGCTGAAGCAGTCGAGCAGGCGTCCCGACGCGTAGCTCCGGGCCGCCGCGCGGTTCTCGCGCTGGTCGAGAAACAGCCCCGTCTTCTGGCCGTGCCAC
>CAZVRR010000343.1:0-4186 GCA_964629745.1 uncultured Planctomycetales bacterium
TCCAACGCAAGCAATCGAGCTGGCGCAGCGCGCCTGCGAGCGCACGCGCTACCAGGCCATCGAGCCGCTGGACCTGCTCGGGGTCAGCTTCGCGGCCGCCGGCCGTTTCCCCGATGCGATCTGGGCGGCCACGCAAGCGCTCGAGCTGGCGACGTCCGGCGCGCCGGCGGAGGTCCAGGAGCGCATTCGGGCGCGGCTCGAGCTGTACCGGCAGGGCCAGACGTACGAGCCGCCGGAACCATGAACCGTCGTGGCGCGGGATGACAAGAACGCTCACCAGTTGCGGGCACGTGCACGTTGTTTCCGTACCGCGGCGCGGCTGCACGGAACGGTTCCTGCGCAGCCACGCCGGTGCGGGTGAGTCGCCGGCGGCGCTGATCGGGCAGCTCACTGCCGTGGCGGCACGGAACGACACCGCGCTCGTGGCACTCGACGTGTTCGGCGCGGACGCCCGAGTCGACGCGGGCGCCGCGGCGACCACCATGTTGCAGATGCCCCTCCGCGCGGAGACCGGAGGCGGGGCACAGGCCTGGGGCGTGGCGGGCGTGGCGGTCGAGCCGATCGAACTGGACGGCCGGGTGGTGGGCAAGGCATTTACGGACGGCACGACGCGCTACGTCCGACTCGGAGGGCTGCTGCCGGGCAACACGTCGGCCGGGCCGGCCAGCCAGGCGCGACAGGTATTCAAGCGCATGGATGCCGCGCTGCGCGGCTGCGGAATGCGGTTTGCGCACGTGGTGCGCACCTGGTTCTTCAACCGCGACATTCTCGACTGGTACGGCGAATTCAACGAGGCCCGCAGTGAATTCCTGGCCGGCCAGGGCATCGATCCGGCGCAATTGCCGGCCAGCACCGGCGTGGGAATGACGCCGCCGGGCGGCGCGGCGCTGGCCGGTGCGGCGCTGGCCGTGTGCGGGATGACCGACGACGTGCGGGTCCGCGCCGTGACGTCGCCACAACAGGGACCGGCCATGGCGTACGGCAGCTCGTTCAGCCGGGCCGTCGAGATCGTCGCCCCGGACCACCGGCGGCTGCTGGTTTCCGGCACGGCGAGCATTGGGCCCGACGGTCGCAGCCTGCACGGCGACGATCCATGCAGCCAGATGGCACGCACTTTCCAGGTGGTCGACGAAGTGCTGCACTCGCGCGGGTTTCACTGGTGCGACGTGGTGCGCGGGGCGGCGTATTTCGCGCGGGCCGCGGACATGGCGACGCTGGCCGGGTTCCTGGCTGCGCGCGAGGGCGCGGAGCTGCCGATCACGACGACGGTCGCAACCATCTGCCGGCCCGAGTTGCTGTTCGAGCTGGAGGTCGACGCGTTGGTATCGCGCGAATAGCCGCCGCCTCAGCCCGACCGCAGGTTCTTCCACTCGATGCGGGATGAGCCCGGCAGTACCTGTTGTGCACCGCCGCCGCTCAGCCAGGCATGCGCTTGCGGGTCGTGCCGCAGTTGGGCGTCGAGGAACGCGGTCGTGATCGCCAGGATCGCGGCGTGGTGCGCGGGGTCGGGCAGCCGCGTCAGGATGCGCAGGTGCGGCGCGTCGGCGAAGGCGGCGTGCGTCGCGCCGTCGAGCAGCACGTGATACTGCTCCGGAGCCGCGGAGCGCTCGAAGCAGCGCCGCCGGCCGGCCGCCGACCGCGTGCCCAGCTCGTAATCCGCGCTGCCCGCCATGGTCAGAATGGGGCAATCGAGTGCATCCCACGATTGCGCATGCAGACCCAGCCGGCCCTCGCTCTGCGGCGAGAGGGCGATCGCTGCCCGTACGCGCGAATCGCGCAGTCCGCCCTGCGCAGGGCCAGGGAACTCGGATTGCAGTCCCACGAGTGCGAGCGCCGTGAACGCGCCGAACGAATGCCCCGCGGCGGCGATGTGCTGCGGATCGATGGTTGAAGCCAGCGCAGAATCGCGCAGCGCCTGGTCCAGCACGAAGGACACGTCGAGCGGGCGATCGCGACGGTGCGCGACATCGGCGACGACGTCGGCGAGTCGGCGCGCGGGCCGGTGTTCGCCGCCGCAAAGTGCGCGGGCATCGCTGCCTTCATGCGTGGGATGGATGACCACGTAGCCGCGGCCGGCCCAATGGCGTCCCAGGTAGGCATACCCGTCGCGTGAGCTTCCGGTGCCATGCGAGAACAGGACGAGCGGGGCGGGGTGGGTCAACCCGCGCGGGACGTACGCGCGGATGGGCACGTCACGGCTTCGCGCGGCATCGTGCCAGGTCGCGACCGTTTCGTCGGACGGCTGCGGGTCGGCGTCCGGGTTGTAAGGGCTGTCGCTCACGCGCTGCAATCCTGGCCGCCGCACACGTCGGCGGATTCAAGGCCGGGGTGCGCCCTGCGTCAAGCGGCCGCCCGTTCCGGCCGGGCGGGCGGGCGGAAGACGAAGCGCTGGTACAGAAACGCCAGTGCCAGCAGCGTCAGGCCCAGTCCCAGGAGCGAGAACACGCGGTACAGGTCGCGCAGGTGTGCGGTGTCGTACAGGAAGACCTTACCGACGGTGAGCAACATGACCGCCAGCGAGGCCCAGCGCAGCACCAGCCCGCGCGTCGCGATTCCGACGACCAGCAGCAGCGTACCGAACGCGGTCCAGGCCGCCGAGTAGGCGTACGACTCGGCCATGAGCGGCCGGCCGACATCCAGGAATTCGCCCCGGAACCACTGGCGCACCTCGAGCGAGAGCAGGGCGAACAACAGGAGCAGCGTCAAGACGGCAGCCACCCGGGAGAGCGCGATCCGGCCGGCGCGGCGCCACTCCGCGGCCACGATGACGAGCAGCAGCGCGGGGATTCCGTACACGTAGGGCAGCCAGTTCAGAAGGCGTCGCGTGCCCACCGCGACGTGGTTCCACAGCGGGTTCTGGAGCAATCCCGCGGTCGCCGCCAGCCAGACCACCGCCAGGATCGGCAGCACGTACCCGGCGGCGCGCAGGACGTCCCGTTGCCAGTACCGCGCCAGGGCCAGCGCGACGGCGCCCAGGGCCAGCCAGGCGCTGCCGTAGGTGGCCGACTCGCGCAACGGCAGCGCGAACGCGTTCAGTGCCGGCGCGTGGAACCCATGCCGGGTCTCCAGCGAGACGAGCAGCACGACGGACAGCACACCCAGCCCGGCGTGCATGCGAGCTGTCTGGGTATCGGCGCCCTGGAAATAACGACTCGCGAGCACGAAGGCCAGGATGGCGGGCAGGCCGTAGATGTACAACAGCTCGTTGAAGACCGGGCGCGTGCCGAACGTTTCATCGTTCCAGAGCGGGTTGAACACGATGGCCAGTGCCGTCAGGGCGAAGATCGCCGCGCCGATGGATATGACGTGGCCGGCGACACGCACGGCGGCGCCGGGCACGCGCCGCGCGGCGGCCAGCGTCAATGCGCCCAACACGAACCAGGCATTGATGTACGTCGCCCACTCGACGAGCGAGTGGTCGGCCGATCGCAGATCCGTCGGATGGAAGTAATGGCGCACCTCGAACGTGACGAGCCCCAGGAGCAACACCACGGTCCCGACTTCGAGGGTCTGCGCCGCGCGACGGATGCCCGCGCGCTGGAACACCCACGCGCCCGCGGCGAGCGCGACGGCCGGCACGCCGTAGCCGTAGAGAATCCAGTTGAGGATCGGCCGTGATCCCAGGGGGAAATCGAGCACGCCCGGGTGGAACAGCCAGAGCACGACGAGCGCGACCAGGGTTTCCGCCATCCACTGGAGCTGCGGCAGGCGCAGCCACGTGATGACCAGGGCCAGCGCCGGCACCTCGAGCGCCCACGCGACGGCCAACCACTCGCGCTCGAGTTCCATCGGCACGGCGAGGCTGACAAAGGTGGTGGCGGCGATCAGCGGCGCCGCCAGGGCCAGGCTCCCCTCGGCCATCCGGCTGCGCAGTCGCGCCAGCGGCACGCAGGCCAGGGCATAGGCCGCCGCCAGCAGCAGGCAGATCATGCCCCAGGGCCATCCGCCGGGCGGCGCAGGCAGCACCCAGTACGCCAGCAGCAGGTATGCGATTCCAGCGCCCGCGGAAACGGCGGACCAGTAGGCGGGCCGGCCGGAGCGCCACAACGCGGCATAGCTGCCGACCGCGTGAATCGCGCCCAGCGCCAGCGCGACCCACGCGAAGCGCGGCGCCGCCAGTTCGACGGCGGACAAGTGCCACGACGCGAGCAGGGCCAGGCCGGTGGCGGCAGTCACGGCGGCCAGG
>CAZVRR010000344.1:0-4148 GCA_964629745.1 uncultured Planctomycetales bacterium
GATGCACACACGGCGGCGCGGGCGCGCGTGCTGGCCCGCGCGCTGCTGGGGCGCAGGTGCGTGCGGGGGGTCGACGGCATGCACCGCGAAACGTTCGAAGCGGACGTGATCGACAGGTTCTGGGCCACCGCGTTCGAAGTGTCGGTTCAATCGAACCGGACCGGTCTGCGCCTGGGCGGGGGAATCGGCGTTTCGCGACTCGGTGGCCGCATGCCCAGCGAGGGGATGCTGCCGGGCGCGGTGCAGGTGCCCGAATCGGGCGAGCCGATCGTGCTGCTGGTCGATTACCCGACGACGGGCGGTTACCCGGTCATTGCGACCGTGGCGGCGGTCGATCTGCCGGTGCTGGGGCAGGTTGGACCGCGCGACGTGCTGCGGTTCGAGCGTGTGACCCGGCAGGCGGCCCGCGCGCTGCTGGTCGACCAGGAGCGACGACTGGACCAGGAGGTACCGCGGCCATGAGCGGACCGCGCGCGAGCCGGTGGTGGCGCGAAGCCGACGCCCGGGCCTGGCGTGCGCTGCTCGCGTCCGGTGCCGGGTGGATGCTCGACGGGATGGATGTGATGCTCTATTCCGTCGCGCTGGATGCGATCAGCAGGGAATTCCTGCTGAACAACGCGCAGGCCGGACTGGTATTCTCGGCCACGCTGCTGGCCTCCGCCGCCGGCGGGATCGCCAGTGGATTTCTGGCCGACCGCTTCGGCCGCGTGCGGATGCTGATGGTTTCCATGCTCGTGTATTCCGTCTTCACGGCGCTGACGGCGACTTCGCAGAACCTGGCGCAGCTCGTTCTCTGGCGTGTGCTGGTCGGACTGGGCATGGGTGGGGAGTGGTCCGCCGGGGCCGTGCTCGTCGCGGAAACGTGGCCGGCGCGGCACCGGGGCAAGGCGATCGGGCTGATGCAATCGGGCTGGGCGCTCGGGTACATGCTGGCAGCCGGGATCGGCGCACTGTGCCTCCCGCGGTCCGGCTGGCGCCTGATGTTCCTGGTCGGTTTCGCCCCGGCCCTGCTGACAATCTGGATCCGGATGCGCGTGCCGGAGCCGGAGTCCTGGCGACAGGCGGTGCGCGAGCGCTGGCCCAACTCGTCGCGGCGCCGCTGCGGAACCGGGTCCTGATCGCCACGGCCACCACCAGTGCGCTGCTGTTCTCGTACTGGGGCCTGTTCAGCTGGATCCCGAAGTACCTGGCGGCGTCGGACAGCGGCGGGGCGGGTCTGGGCGTGTTGAAATCGACGACGTGGATTGTTGCGATGCAGGTCGGCGCCTTCCTGGGCTACACGAGCTTCGGTTTTCTGGCTGATCGCTTCGGCCGTCGGCGGACGTTCGTGGCATTCGTGCTGGGGGCCGCAGCGATCGTGCCCATCTACGGGGCCAGTGCGCGGAGCGCGGAGGCGCTCATGCTGCTCGGCCCGCTGATCGGTTTCCTCGGGCACGGCTATTTCAGTGTCTTCGGCGCCATGCTGGCCGAGCTGTTCCCCGTGCAGGTCCGGGCTTCCGCGCAAGGGTTCTGCTACAACGCGGGGCGGGCCCTGAGTGCGGCGGCGCCGTGGACGATCGGAGCGGTTGCCGACCAGCGCGGACTCGGGTTTGCCCTGGGTGCAACGTCAATCCTCTACGTGATCGGCGCGCTGCTGATCCTGCTGCTTCCGGAAACGCGGGGCAAGGAGATCACGTGAGCCCGCGCAGCATTGACCTGAATTGCGACCTGGGCGAACGCGAGGATGCCGCGGGCGCCGCCGCCGACCTCGAGCTGCTGACGCTCGTGAGCTCGGCGAACATCGCGTGTGGCGGCCACGCCGGCGACGAGCGCAGCATGGAACGCCTGGTGCGGGCGGCCTTGGAGTTGGGTGTGGCGCCGGGAGCGCACCCGGGCTACCCGGATCGTGCGAACTTCGGGCGTGTTGCACGTGTGATGGACTGCGCCGAACTCGAAGACACCGTCGCGGCGCAGGTGGCGGCGCTGTCGCGGATCGTCGTGCGCGGCGGCGGGCGCCTGACCCACGTGAAGCCGCACGGCGCCTTGTACCATGCCGCGATGGGGCAGTGGGAGGTGGCCGAGGCCGTGGGCCGGGGTGTGCAACGCGTCGCGGCGCCGGTCATGGTGGGGCTGGCCGGTGCGGCGGCGCTGGGAGTCTGGCAGGCGATGGGTCTGCGCGTGGCCGGCGAAGCCTTCGCCGCCCGACGGTACGAACGGGATGGCACGCTGACGCCGCGCAGTGCCGCTGGCGCGCTGCTCGATGATCCCGATGCGGCCGCCGCGCAGGCGGTGCGGATCGCGACCGGGATCGGGGTGCAGGCATCGGGCGGGACGATCGTGCCCGTGCGGGCGGACACGATCTGCCTGCACAGCGACACGCCCACCGCCGTGCTGATCGCGCAACGCGTGCGCGAAGCACTTCTGGATGCGGGTTTTCTCGTATCCGCCGCGGAGGTGGCCCCACCGGGCTCGTGATGGGCGCGCGCCTCCGGTACTCTCTTCCGACAAAAATAGTCAGGCTAGGTTCTTTAGATGAATCTCGCGTTATCTTCGCGGAAGTGCGAGTTGCTCGGCCGAAGTTGCATTGACCACCGTTGTGCCTGGTGCTAAGAGTTCATGTGCGTGGCGCATCTGCGGGTGGTCAGGCGAACAGCCAGCTCTCGGCGCCGTTGAGCAGATCGTCATTGCAAACGCTGCAATCGGCCGCGCCCCGGCGCGTGGCTGAGCTCCGTGCCTGGTACGGGAAGCGCAGCGACATGTCTACCGAAGACCTTCGCAAGACGAGTGCGCGGCCTGCCTCAGGGGAAAAGTCGTTGCTGAATTCCCAGGGCCCCACGGGCAGCGCGCGGGCGGCCGAACCGCCGGCGGGCAGCGACGAGCGTTTCCGGCAGAACGCGGAACAGGCCCTCCAGTTGAACGAATCGCGGCTGGAGGCGCTGCTGCAACTCAACCAGATGGCCGATGCGCCGCTGGAGCAGATCGCCGAGTTCGCGATGGAGGAGGCGGTGCTGCTCACGCGCAGCTGCCTCGGGTACGTCGCGTTTGCCAGCGAGGATGAGAGCGTCCTGCACATGTTTGCCTGGTCGAGGGAGGCGATGGCGGAGTGCGCGGTCGCCAACCGCACACTCGAGTACCCGGTTGCCACGACGGGCCTGTGGGGTGAGGCCGTTCGCCAGCGCCGGCCCGTCATCACGAACGATTACGCCGCGGACAATCCGTGGAAGCGCGGGATGCCGCCGGGGCATGTGGCGGTGCGGCGGCACATGAATGTGCCCGTGTTCGACCGCGACCGGATCGTGATCGTGGCGGGGGTTGGCAACAAGCAGTCGGATTACGATGAGTCGGACGTGCGTCAACTGACGCTCCTGATGAGCGGGATGTGGCGCATCGTGCAGCGCAAGCGGCTGGAGGAGCAGTTGCGCCAGTCGCAGAAGATGGAAGCAGTCGGCCTGCTGGCGGGCGGCATCGCGCACGACTTCAACAATATTCTCACGGCGATCTTCGGGCACGTGGACCTGGCGACGGGCGCGGCGCGGACCTTGCACCCGTTGCCGGTTCACCTGCTGGCCAGCCTGGAGCAGATCGAGCGAAGCACGCAGCGCGCGTCAAGCCTCACGCGCCAACTGCTCACCTTCAGCCGCCGGCAGGTCGTGCAGCCAGAGATTCTCGACGTCAACGCCACGCTGCGCGACCTGGAAAAGATGCTGCGCCGGCTCCTGACCGAGGACATCGAATTCGAGCAAGTGCTGGCCCGCGACCTGGCGTGCACGAAGATCGACTCCGGGCAGCTCGAGCAGGTCGTCGTGAACCTGGTCGTGAACGCGCGGGACGCGATGCCCAATGGCGGGCGCCTGTGCCTGCGCACGCAGAACAGGGTCCTGGACGCGCCATATTTGGAATTGCATCCGGAAGCCCACTCGGGTCGTCACATTGAGCTCAAGGTGAGCGACACCGGGTGCGGGATGGACCGGGCGACACTCGAGCGCATCTTCGAGCCGTTCTTCACGACCAAGCAGCCGGGACATGGCACCGGGCTGGGACTGGCCACCGTCTACGGAATCGTGAAGCTCGCCGGCGGCCACGTGACTGTGACGAGTGAAGTCGGGCGGGGCACGACCGTCCAAGTGTACCTGCCTTCCGTGCCGGACGCGCGGGCGGCCCGTTCGGTC
>CAZVRR010000345.1:0-4133 GCA_964629745.1 uncultured Planctomycetales bacterium
ACACGGTGAGGGTGAGAATGGTCCTTGTCATCCTGATTCCTCCTCTTTCGATTGCCTCGCGCGCCGCACAGGCGGCGCGATATGCCAAATCGTTCGCGGCGCGGCGACGCGTGGCGCCGCTGGAACGCGCGTCCCTGATCCGCGGCGCTGTGCCGGGCGCGGACGCGCTGCGGATCGGCGAACGGCCGGCGACAGGTGGCGCGTCTACTGATGCAGGGCAGTGCCGCTCATGGAACTGAACAAGCTGAAATCGAAGCGATGCGCGATCATGTCACGTGCCCCGTCCGTCGGTCGCCCGGAACCGACCGGACCCGCCAGCCATGGGCGATGATATCGGGCAACCTGCGGTGCGACAAGCAGATTACGCTGTACCTGGCCGCGCTTCAGTGCCACAATCAGGCGCGCGAGAACAGGAACGTGAGGTGGCCGTGAAAGAACGAGTGACCGAAACCGCCGCCTGCGCGTTTCAGGTCTCCTCCCTCCACCCGGAGAGCGAGCTGGGTGATGAATCGAACTGACGGGGATGAAGTCGCTTCTGCGAGGATCACGATCCATGCGAACCAGACCCGTCGGCGAGCCGAAGGACATCGATGCGTATCTGGCCGCGGTGAGTGACGAACAGCGCCGCGCGCTCGAGCGGCTTCGCCGGACAATCCAGGCCGCCGCGCCGGGAGCCGAGGAGCACATCAACTACGGGCTGCCGGCGTTCCGGCTGCACGGTCGCCCCCTCGTGGCGTTTGGGGCGGCGGCCAAACACTGCGCTTTCTACCCGCTGAGCGGCACCGTTGTGGGCGCTTTCAAGAATGAGCTGAAGGGCTTCGACACGAGCAAGGGCACCATTCGCTTTCAACCGGCCCAGCCCTTGCCGGCCGCCCTGGTACGCAGGCTGGTGAAGGCGCGAATCGCGGAGGACGCCGCACACGGTCCGTGATCGTGACGCAGGAGCAGCGGGCGGCCGCGAAGAGGCGCGTCGCCCACCGGCGGCTGGATTTCCCCCCTGTACGCGCCATCCGGGCGCAGCGACAATGCGTCAGCGGCGTGGCGGTGCCGATCACGTGCACGACGTTGTGGTCCAGTTCCTCGCAGATCGCGGACAGCCGTGAATTTGGAGCAGCCTGGCATCCTGTGGTCGCCGCATGCCGGCGGCAGAGTCTCCCGACCCGCGCTTGCTGCAACCGGCTGGCGGGCGGCCCGGCGTCCGGCTTTGACGAGCGGTGAGGACGAACGTGGATCGACGCAGTGCTGCCCGCGTGTGCCGGGTTGGGGGCCGCGCGTGGAGCAGGGCGGCATCCGGACATCCTGTTGCGCGCTCGACGTCGCGCAGTGCGCGAGGGTCCAGCATGGGGGCTGCGGCATGACGCGTCTCACGTGCCCGCGGTGGCCCGGTGTCATCGTGGCGGCGGTGGTGATTGCAGCGCTGGCGCGGCCGGGGTTGATCGGCGCGCAACCGGCCAGGTCGCCCCGACCCGTGGACGAAATCCGGTTCGGGCTGATCGAGCCGCCCGTCGTGGCCCAGCGGGACATTACGGTTCGTGCGGCGACCTCCAACCAGCGGCCCGAGCCCGCCCCGCTTGAATGCAGCGGCATGGCGTGGGCCGACGGCACGCTGCTGCTGACCAGCGACCGACACCAGCACGTCCTGTTCACGTGCCCGGTTGACCTGCGGGCCATGACCATCGGCGAGCCGCAGCCGCACGTCGTCATCCCCAACGAGCAGGAACTGCTGGACGATGCGGAGAGCCTCGTACTCGTGCGGAACGGTCCGGACGCATGGACGGGCTACGCCATGTGCTCCCTGAGTAACGATCCCCGCGCTCTGCCCCTGCCGCAGCGGCGCTACGTGCTGCGGTTCGCATACAGCCGGGCGGAGGGCTTCGCGGCGGACCGGCCTGCCATACTCGACGCGGGCACGATCCGCGACGCCCTCGATCCGCACCTGGAGGCGATCGGCGTCGAGCCGTATTCCACGTACTACGCCGAGGCTGACAAGAACACCTACCGCTGGGGCAACGTCGAAGGCGTCGCATTCGCGCCGGACGGCTCGCATGTCCTGTGCGGCCTGCGGAATCCGCTGTTCCAGGGCCGGGCGCTGCTTTTTGCGATCCGCGGCCTGGAAGAGGCGTGCCGGAACGGGGACGCCGGGGAGATCGAAGTCGTTGACCTTCTTGCGCTGGACTTGGGGCAGCGCGGCGTCAGCGATCTTTGCTGGGATCCGGTGACGAAGGGCTACCTGATCGCTGCGGGCAAGAGCAACGGACCGAAGCTCGGCAAGGACGAGCCTTTTCCGCCCAATACTCTCGATTGCGCCTTGTTCTGGTGGAGCGGGTGGAGGTCGGACGCGCCCGTTCTCTTTGCGCGCACCCCAGACATGAAGATCGAGGCCATCTGCCGGCTTGGTGAAAGCCGCTATGTCGCCATCTGCTCCGACGAGGGCGACGTCAGCGAGGAGCGGGCCAGGCATGCGCAGTGCGTGCTCACGATCATGGAGTTCCCGGGCCCGTAGGAAGCGGCCCTTGGATCAGGCGTATGCCGGAAGAACCTGAGAGCAAACGCGCCGGTTTTGAGGGTCAGGCCGATTTCGAGGCCAGCCTTGGCGCGCGCGTGTCCGCCCCCGACCCGGCTGAGGACACCGTGATCCTGCGGCCGGCGACCGGCGGGAGCGTCGAGGGGGCGACTGCCGCCCAGCCGACATGGGTGGGCAAGACGCTCAGCCATTTCCGGCTCCTGCGGCTGATCGGCGAGGGCACGATGGGGATGGTCATCCAGGCCCTCGACATTCACCTTCAGCGCGTCGTGGCGCTGAAAGTCCTGCGCAAGCGCATCTCGGGGGTGGACGAGGTCAAACGGGTGGAGCAGTTCCTGCGCGAAGCGCGGGGCGCTGCCCGGATCGAGCATCCCAACGTCGTGCGCATCTACGAGATCAACCAGCACGCCGGCTGGTGGTACATCGCGATGGAGATGGTGGACGGCGAGAACATCAAGCAGGTGATCACGGCCGCCGGGCCGCTGTCCCCCGCCCGCGCCTGCCCGGTGATGGCGGATGCGGCGAGCGCACTGGCGGTCGCGCACGGGCTGGGAATCGTACATCGCGACGTGAAGCCCACGAACCTGATGATCACGCGGGGCGGGCGGTGCAAGCTGACGGACTTCGGCCTCGTGCGGTTGAATGACCCCGACGACCCGTTTGATTTTACCGAGCGCTCCGTGGGGACGCCCAGCTTCCTGGCGCCGGAGTTGATTCGACGCCAGCAGGTCACACCGGCGATCGACGTCTACAGCCTGGGGGCGACGTTGTACTACGCCCTGGCTGGCCGGCCGCCCTACGTGGGCAAGACCGTGCAGGACGTTCTCAGGCAGCATGTCGCCGCGGCAGTTCCCGACGTGCGTGAGAAGGCGCCGGACTGTCCCCCCACGCTGGCGGCGCTGGTGCAGCGCGCCATGGCCAAGGATCCCGCGGCCCGTCCGACGGCGGCCGACCTGGCCGCCTCGCTCGACGCCGAGTCGATTGCGTGGCGCACGGAGGGCTCGGGGGCGTTGACGGGTTCCAGCGTGCTGATCCAGGGGAGCGGGGTTGTGCCAGGCGGGTCGGGCGCACCGCGCGCCGGGGGACGCTTCCGGCGGTCTTGGGGCTTGTGGGCCAGCGGCGCGCTGGTGCTCGTCATCGGCGCGTCGGCGGCGGCGTGGTATGTGGGGCGGGACAGGGGGGCAGCCGAACCGGCGCGGCGCTCCGTCGAGCCACTGGCCGAGCAATTCCCCCGCGCGCCGGCGACCTACGGCGTCCGGCCGGCTGGCGAGACTTTTTCGCCGGCGCCGCTGCCCGCCGAGGCCCCGGCCTTCAGTTGGGTCGGGAGGGTTGACACGACCGGCGTCCAGTACGTCGCGAGTAAGCGGGGTCGGTGGTACTACTCCATCGGCGATCCGGTGGCGCGGCTGATTCGGCTCGAGGACTTCGTCGGGTACCGGACGGCGGAAGAGGCACAGTCGGCCGGCAGGGTCCCGGCGCCGTAGCGGCGAACATCGTCCGCCCTCCGGGCGAGAAGAAAACAGAAAGACTGGTTGGGGGGTGGGGTGGTTCTGGCTTCCAGGGGCTGAAGCCCCTGGCTACCGGCGCGCGCCCGTTGGGCGGGGAACTG
>CAZVRR010000346.1:0-4097 GCA_964629745.1 uncultured Planctomycetales bacterium
GTGCACCATCCAGACGCGCGAACAGGCCACGGCGCTGCTCGAGCGCGACAGCGAGGTGGACGGTTACGTCGTCTACATCGTGGGCATCTGGACGGGCGCGCCGGGGGTGATCGTGAACGCGGGCCGCCCGACCATCCTGGTGGACGACCTGTACGCCGGCTCCGGCGAATTCCTGATCACCTACGCGCGGGCGCGCCGCGAAGGCAGGCCGGTCGTCGGCGTGTCCTCCTCACGCTTGGACGACGTGGCCGCGGCCGTGCGCGTGTTTGGCTGTTGCGACCGCTTGCGCAAATCGGTCATTCTCAACATTCGAGACGGGGACACGGACGCGCGCGCGGCCGCGGTCACGGCGCTGTTCGGCACGCGGGTCGTGCAGCTTCCCGGCGCGGCGCTGCGCGAAGCGTATGAACGGGCCGACGCAAGCGAGGGGCAGCGCCGGGCCCAGGGCTGGATCGACGCCGCCGAGCGCGTCGTCGAGCCGGCCGCCGAGGAAATCGCCCGCTCGGGCCGCATGCACGTCGCGCTCCAGGCGTTACTGAACGAACACGGGGCGCGCGCGGTGACAATCGACTGCCTCGGCTTGTATTACGGCGGAAACCTGCCGGCGTATCCGTGCCTGGGTTTCTTCCAGCTCAACAACGACGGCCTGGTGGGCGCGTGCGAGGCGGACCTGCGCGCGACGATCACGATGCTGGCCGTCAGCGAGCTGACCGGGCGGCCAGGGTTCATTTCCGATCCGGTCATCGACACGTCGTGCAGCCAGGTGATCTACGCGCACTGCGTCGCACCGAGCCGCGTGTTCGGACCCGCAGGCCCGGCGAACCCGTACCACATCCGGTCGCACTCCGAGGATCGGCGCGGCGCCGCGATCCGGTCGCTGCTGCCACTGGGCGAGATAACCACCACGTTGCTGTTCGATCCCACGGCGAAGCAGGTCATCCTTCATCAGGGCAAGACGGTCGCGAACATCGACGAGGACAAGGCCTGTCGCACCAAGCTGGCCGCGGAGGTCGCCGACACCGACCGCCTGCTGGGCGAATGGGACCGCTGGGGCTGGCACCGCGTGACCTTCTACGGTGACCTGCGGCGGCCCGTTGAGCAGCTCAGCACGCTGTTGGGAATCGGGATCGTGCGCGAGGGCTGACGGCGGCCGGGTGAGCCGGCATGAAGACCATGTGCCACTGCGCTGTGAGCAGTGCGGCTGGGGTATCGGCGGCGGAGAAGACCTGCTGGCACAGCAGTGGCACGAGAAGACACTGCTGGGACAGCAGTGGCACGAGAAGACACCGCTCACGCAGCAGTGGCACATCGCACGTCGAGACGACTGAGACTGCTCCAGCCGCGGGTGGGATCAGCCGAGCATCAAGGCGGCACGATGTGCGAGATAGAATGCGAGGGCGATCGCGACCATGCCGACGGTGATGTTTACAAACGTGATCAGCGTCCCCGGGACGATGCGCGCCAGCGAAGTGGCGCGGGTCGCGCGGTAGACGAGCGCGATGCACAGCACGAGCGGCAGGAACATCCACAGGCGCGCGCCCGCCGGCAGCTTGAGGGGATGAATAAATGGAATCCAGGCCAGGACTCCGGTCAGCGTGATCGCGCTCATGCCGCACCCCCGCCGGTCTCGCCCGCGCCTGGCGCTTCGGCCACGGCCGGCTCGGCCGGCGCGGAACGCAGCTCCCGGTGATACGTCGGAAGCCCGCTGTGCGCGCGGGAGATCGCATCGAGGATTGCCAGGATGTTGAGCAGGCCGGCCGTGGCGAGATAGATCTGCGCCACGTCCGATTCGGGATAGAAACTCAGGTACTTCAGGTAGGCGTCGCGCTTCTCGGGACCAATCTTGTTCAGGTACTTGGGGTCCTTGAGCAGGCGCGGATCGAAGTCGCCGATCTCGGAGTTCGCCAGCAGGCAGGGAACCGTGTAGCCACCCGTGCCGATCTCGGCGAGGAATAACCAGGGGTTGCTCCAGGGATTCACCGAGTTCTTGATCCCGCCGATCGCGAGCCCCGCGACAAACGGAAGGCTGACGCCCAGGAAGAACGCACCTGCCAGCCCGCGGTGGCGCAGGAACCAGTGGCCGGCACCCGGCACCAGCCAGGTCAGCAGCCCGGCCAGGATCATCTTTCCGAGTTTCTCCGGCGCCGGTGCGGCCATGGTGTCTCCTAGCGGAACGGGCACGCGCCATCCGCGCTGCCGCACTGCCCGCACGGCCCGGGTGGCGGTCCGGCCGGCCTGGTCGCGGCTACGCGTGGCGCCGCGATGACGCTGAACTGTCGCGTGACCTGCTTCCCCCCACACTTGGGACATTCCAGTCGGCGTTCTTCCTGCGCAGTCCGGACGAGTTCCTCGAAGGCCTCGCCGCAACCCGCGCAGACGTATTCGTAAATCGGCACAGCAAGCTCCCTGGCTCGAACGCGGCAGTATAGGTGAGGGGCGCGGCGCGGGCAACGCGACGACGCGGCGGGCGTCCCGTAACACGAGTGCCGGTGCCTGTGCAATCCCGCCCTCGCCGCAGAGAATACCCCGATGGTGAACAGCGCCGAGACACGTCCGCCGACCCCGATCCCCGCCGCCGAGGCGCCGGCGGCAACTCTACACCGGTTCGTCGCTCACCTGCTCGAACGCTATGACCGCTGCGGCGGCGTCGGCGAACCGCGGCTGGCAGAGGGCGCCGTCGCGGGGCCGCTGGCGTCGTTGCTGCTGGTCGAAGCCGCGCTGCGCCTGGTGCGCCCGCCGGGCGACGCGCGGCCGTTGCAGATTGCGGTCCTCGGTCCGACCCAGGTGGGCAAGAGCACGGTGGTCAACCTGCTGGCCGGACAGGCCATCTCCCCGGTGTCCCCGCTGGCCGGCTTCACCGTTCACCCGCACGGAGTCTGGGTCGCCGGCCAACACCAGGGCGACTGGACCGGCGCACTCTTTCCGGGATGGATGCCGCAGGCGGTGCGGGACCTGCGCGCGGAGCAGTTGCAGGCCTACGCCTTGAAGCAGGTGCCGCCGGTACCCGGCCTGCCGGACCCCTGCGTCCTGTGGGACACGCCCGATTTCGATTCGCTCGCCGCGGGACGCTACCAGCGCGGCGTGCTGGAAACCGCCGCGCTGGCCGATGCCCACGTGCTGGTGCTCAGCAAGGAAAAATATGCCGACCTGTCGGTGTGGAATGCCCTGCGCCTGCTGGCCGGGCTGAAGCGTCCGCTGCTGATCGTGCTGAACAAGCTGACCCCAGCGGTCGCTGACGTGGTCCTGCGGTCGCTGCGGGATCGGCTGGCGGGCACGGATCGGGTGGAGACCGGGACGCCGATCGTGTCGCTTCCCTACCTGTCGGAGTGGGCCGACGGCACGGACCCGGCCGGGACTCCCGCCGCCCAGGAGAACGCCGCCGCACTCCGCGCGGCACTGCGCGAGCTCTGCCGCGGTCGGCCGCGGTCGCAGCTTCCAGGGATCTGCGCGCTGGCCGAGGCGCACTGGGAGGAGTGGGTCGCCCCGGTGCGCGGCGAGCACGGCGTGATCGCGGAGTGGCAGGAAACGGTCGACGGGGCGCTGGTCCAGTTCGTGGAGCGCTACCAGCGCGATTACCTCGAGCATCCGCAGCGCTACGACAGCTTCCGGCGCGCCGCGCTGGAACTGCTGAACCTGCTCGAAATCCCGAAGCTCAGTCGCTGGATGTCCGCCGTGCGGCACACCGTGACAGCGCCCTTGCGGCTGCTCTGGAATGAGGCGCAGGTACGCCTGGGCCACCGGGAGCGCGGGGGGCACGAAGCCGGCGCGGAAGCGACGGTGCTGGCGGAGGCGCTGGACGCGCTGCTGACCGCGCTGCGCGGCGCCCTCCTGCGGCAGCGCCAGCGCGTCTCGGCCGGCGGCGCACTGCGCCGGGCGCTGCAGGCCACGCTGGATGCCGAAGAGCCGGCACTGCGCGAGACCTTCGGCGCGGCGCTGCGCGCCCACCATGCCGCCGTGATGCAGGAGGTGCATACCACGGCCAGCGAGCTGTACGAGCAGTTGCGGCGACTTGCGGTGCGCCTGGCCGTGCTGCGGGCAGGCCTGGCGTCTATTGACCTCGGGGCGATCATTCTGGCCGTCATGTCCGGCGGCCTGTC
>CAZVRR010000347.1:0-4093 GCA_964629745.1 uncultured Planctomycetales bacterium
GGGGTGCCGAGGCCGGCCACCAGCCCCAGGTCGAGCTGCCGCAGGTCCATGGCCACCAGCACGACCACGTAGGGCGGCGTGCCGGGCATCCGCAGCGCGGCCTTGTAGAACGCCGGCGGCGCGTCCGGGAGCCGGGCGAGCCAGTCCGCCTCGAAGGGGAACCACTCCCCTTCCGCCTCCGCGGTGCCCGGGACCAGCGGCTGGAGCCTGGGCGGCGGCCACTCCGAGCCAGCCTCACCCTGGGATCGATCGGCCACCTTGATCGCACCGGCCGGCAGACGCCCGGCGCCCAACCCCAGCGCCTCGGTGACCTGCTGCGCCCAGCGGGCGATGCGCGCGAAATACTCCGCGGTCGGGGTGACGGCGGCGTGCCGCAACCGCTTGAGAAACTCGGCCAGCGACTGCCCCTCGATGTACTGCATCGCGTAGTAGTGGATGCCCTGTTCGTGACCGATGGCGTAGACGGGCACGATGTGGCTGTGGTGCAGTTGGGCCGCGGTCAGCGCCTCGCGCGTGAAGCGCTCGGACGACGTTCCGGAAACGAGCGCCGCCATCGGCAGGACCTTGAGGGCCACCCGGCGATCGAGCGAGATCTGGATCGCTTCGTAGACGACCCCCATCCCGCCGCGGGCGACCTCGCGCACGATGCGGAAGTCACCCAGACACGTGCCGGGGCCGATGGCGGGCCCGCCCAGCGCGCGGCCGGTGGTCTCGATGAACTCCAGCGTGCGGAACACGCCGCGCAGGGCGTCCGCCAGCTCGGGGTGGCCGCGGAGATAGGCTTCCTGGTCGGGCGTACGGCCCTCGGCCAGCTCGGCGAGGTACCGGTCGACAATCTCCTCGAGGCCGGCGGCGGCCTGCGGGTCCGGCGGCCTGCCGGAAGGCGTGCCGCGTGCCGCGCGGGCCGGCGGATCTTCAGATGGATTCACCCAGGAACTCCCGGAGCCGGATCAGGCCGCGGACGCACAGACTGCGCACCGCGTTTTCCGAGCGTTCCATTTTCGCCGCCGCATCCGCGACGCTCAACTGCTGGAGATAGCGGAGCTCGATGGCCTGGCGCTGGTCGGGGCTGAGCTGGGCCAGGGCGTCGCGCAGGACACGCTCGCGGTTGCCCGCGTCTGCGGCGGCGCTGGGGCTGGCACGCGAGGCCGCCAGGTCGTGGAACAACTGGCTCATGCCGAGCTCGGTATGCAGGTCCGCCACACGCTTCTCCGCGCCGCGCTTGGCGCTCTGAAAATGCCGACGATCCAGATCGCAAATCCGGTTGAGGGCGATGCGGCGCAGCCAGGCGAAGAAGCTGTCGGGCCCCCGCTCCACGAACTGCGCCAGGTTGTGCAGCGCGTCGAGGTACACTTGCTGCAGGACATCCTGTGACTCCAGGCGCTGGCGCAGCCGCTGGCGCAGCTCCGCACGGATCGATGTCAACAACCGCTGCTCATGCTGCTTCAGCAGCTGGGTGAGCGCCTGGGCGTCACCGGTCCGCGCACGGGCCAGCAGCCGCTCCGTGTCCCGCTCGGCGTCTTCCACCGTGCAGCTCCGCCTACTCAAACGCAGAATGTCACACCGCGCGTCGCCTGGCGGTTGCGCAGCATAATCCGGACGGCCGGCGCGCTACAGGGTTGTCAGCCGCGGCGCCGGGTTTTCGATTGACGAAGCCCGGTCCGCCCGGTAAACACCGACGCAGGGCCGAATTTCAACTTACTGGAGGACTTGCCATGCGCAGGAGGCTCTCGTTGCGCTGCGCCGCCGCATACGTGACTGGAACGGCGCTGCTGGTCGGGTTGGTGTCGGGGTGCGCGAGCGGCGGGCGGGCGGGCGCGGGGGCGGCGCCGGCGCCGCGCTTCGAAGGGCTCGGCGCCCACACCCGCGCCGTTTCCACCCGCTCACCCGAAGCGCAGCACTACTTCGACCAGGGCCTGGTGTGGGCATACGCGTTCAACCATGACGAGGCCATCCGATCGTTCCGGACCGCCGCGCAGCACGATCCCGAGCTGGCGATGGCCTGGTGGGGCGTGGCCCTGTGCAACGGGCCGCACATCAACTTTCCCGCCATGGAGCCGGCGCAATCGCGCGACGCCTGGGAGGCGTTGCAGGCGGCGCAGCAGCACGCCGGCAGCGCCAGCCCCGTCGAGCAGGAACTCATCGCGGCGCTGGCGGCGCGCTACAGCAACCCCGCGCCCGCCGACCGGCGGCCGCTGGACGAGGCGTATGCGGCGGCGATGAAGCAGGTGTGGCAGCGACATCCCGACGATGCGGATATCGGCACGCTCTACGCCGAGTCGCTGATGGACCTGCAGCCCTGGGACCTGTGGACGAAGGACGGCCAGCCGAAGGGCAACACGCCGGAGATCCTGGCCGTGCTGGATCGCGCGCTCGCGCTCGACCCGGACAATCCCGGGGCCAATCACTTGTACATCCACGCGCTGGAAGCGTCGCCGCACCCGGAGCGCGCCAACGTGGCCGCAGACCGGCTGCGCCGCGGCGTGCCGATCTCCGGGCACCTCGTGCACATGCCTTCGCACATCGACGTGCAATGCGGCCGCTGGGCGCTGGCGGCGGATCAGAATGAGCAGGCGATCGAGTCGCACCGGCGCTACCGGGAGATCTCGCCGCGGCAGAACTTCTACCGCGTGTACATGGCTCACAACCACCATTTCCTGGCGTTCGCGGCCATGATGGAGGGGCGCAGCGCGGTGGCCGAGCAGGCCGCGCGCGAGATGGTGGCGGGCGTGCCCCGGCAGTTCATCGAGGAGCACGGCCCCTGGATCGACCCGCTCATGTCGGTCGTGCTGGATACATTGAAGCGGTTCGGCCGCTGGGACGAAGTGCTGAAGGAGCCGCGCCCGCCGCGCGAGCTGCCGATCACGACCGCGATGTGGTACTTCACGCGCGGGGTGGCGTTCGCCGCGAAGGGGGACGTGCCGGCCGCGGAACGGGAGCAGCGCGAGTTCCGCGAGGCGGTGCGGGCGGTGCCGGCGGACGCGATGATGGCGATCAACCCGGCGCACCACGTGCTGTCGATTGCCGACCACATGCTGGCCGGCGAGATCGCCTATGCGCGCGGGGAACTTGACGCGTCGGTCGCCGAACTGAAGCGGGCGATCGCCCTGGAGGATGACCTGAAGTACATGGAGCCGCCCGAGTGGATTCAGCCGGTGCGGCACACGCTCGGGGCGGTGCTGGTGAGTGCGGGTCGCTACGAGGAGGCGGAGCGGGTCTACCGCGAGGACCTGGCGCACTGGCCGGAGAACGGCTGGTCGCTGCACGGCCTGGCGCGCTGCCTGGAGGCTCAGGGCAAGGCGGCCGATGCGGCGCAGGTCGCGGCGCGGTTCGCGGCGACCTGGGCGCGGGCGGACGTGCAGATTGAGTCGAGCTGCCTGTGCGTGCCGGGCGGCCAGCGCCGTGCGGACGCGACGGTGCTGCGGCGCTGAGGTGACTTCGCGGGCCAGCGGGAATTCCGCGCCACGCCCAGGTTGCGGCGCCGTCCGCACGGTCGCCGGTATGACTCTAGAATCCCAGGGGTAACGTGCGCCGCCCGCGGCGGGCGTCCAGCGCTGCGGGCGCCGGGAGTCTGAGGCATGTCTCGCCGTCACCGGCCGCGTTCGCGCCTGGGCCGGGCGCTGGAACGGGTTTCGCAATCGGCCACGCGCTGGACCGGCACGTCCTGGGCGTTTGTGCTGGCCAGTCTGGTCGTGCTGGTCTGGCTGGCGAGCGGCCCCCTCTTTGCCTTCTCGGATACCTGGCAGCTCGTGATCAACACCGGCACGACGGTGGTCACGTTCCTGATGGTCTTTCTGATCCAGCGCACGCAGAACAAGGAAGCGCTGGCCACGCAGCTCAAGTTGAACGAGATCGTGGCCGCGCTCGAGGGGGCCAGCAACCAGCTCATCGACGTGGAGGATCTTTCGGAGGAGGAGCTGGAACTGCTGCACGCCCACTATCGGCGGCTGGTGGAAATCACGCGGCGCGAGCGCGACGTGCGGCAGTCCCATTCGATCGAGGAAGCCGAGGCACGCCATCGGTCGAAGGCCCGGCCCCGCTCCTCGCGTCAGGCCGGCGAGCGCTGAGGCTGCGCCGGCGGCTTCCCGTCGGC
>CAZVRR010000348.1:0-4082 GCA_964629745.1 uncultured Planctomycetales bacterium
CGTCGGCTGCGGCCTGTTCCACGAAATCCGCGATCGGCGTGACGCCGTAGCGTTGCCCGCTCTCGCGCGCCAGGTCGCGCGGGGTGAGCGCCGCCGCCGGCGCCAGCTCCGGCTCGCGCACTGGCACGTCGGCGGCGCGGGGCGGCGCGAGCTCGACCTGGCCGGTGATCTCGCGCATCAGGCGCAGTCCCTCGAACGCGTCGCGCGCGTAGTGCAGCGGGCCGTGGTAGATCTGGCGCAGCTCATCCTCGACGTAGCTGCGGTTGAGGGCCGCCCCGCCCAGGATGACGGGGGCGGTAATGTCATGCTCGTTCAGCACGTGCAGGTCGTCCCGCATGACGAGCGTCGACTTGACCAGCAGCCCGCTCAGCCCGATCGCGTCGGCCTGGTGCAACCGGAAGGCCTCGATGATGTGCGCGATCGGCTGCTTGATTCCCAGGTTCACGACCTTGAAGCCGTTGTTGCTCAGGATGATGTCGACCAGGTTCTTGCCGATGTCGTGCACGTCGCCGCGCACCGTGGCCAGCACGATCTTGCCGCGCTGGGCGGAGTCGGACTTCTCCATGTGCGGCTCGAGGTGCGCCACGGCGGCCTTCATGGTCTCGGCGCTCTTGAGCACGAAGGGCAGTTGCATCTGCCCGGCGCCGAACAGCTCGCCCACCTCGCGCATGCCGTCGAGGAGGAATTGATTGATGATCTCGAGCGCGGCGTAGCGCTGCAGCGCGGCGTCGAGGTCGGCGTCCAGCCCCTGCCGGTCACCGTCGATGATCCGTTGCCGCAGCCGCTGTTCGAGCGGCAGGTCGGTGATGCGCACGGTCGTGCCGAGCTGCTCGCCTTCCGCGAACAGTCCCATGAAGTGCGCGAGCGGATCGTGCGTGTCGCGCCGGTCGTAGAGCAGGTCGAGGGCCGCCTGCCAGCGCTGCGGCCCGATCTGGTTCTGCGGCAGGATCCCGCTGGCGTGCACGATGGCCGCCGTCAGGCCGCGCCGGCGGGCCTCGGCCAGGAACACGGAGTTCAGCACGACGCGCGCGGCGGGCTGCAGGCCGAAGCTCACGTTGCTGACACCGAGACTGGTCTGGCAGCGCGGGAACGCGCGCGCGAGCGCCTCGATCCCGTCGAGCGTCTCGAGCGCCAGGCGCCGGTCCGCCTCGCTGCCGGTGGCGACCGGGAAGGTCAGGCAGTCGAAGAAGATGTCCGCTTCGGCCAGCCCGTACCGGCCCGTGAGCAGTGCGTGCAGGCGCTGTGCGATGCTGAGCTTCCGGTCGGCGGTCTTCGCCATCGCCTCGACCGGGTCTTCGTCGATCGTCAGCGCCACGACGGCCGCGCCGTACTGCCGGCACAGGCCGGCAATCCGCGCCAGTTTTTCCTCCCCGTCCTCGAGATTGACGGAATTCACGATGCACTTGCCGCCCGCCAGCTTCAGGCCCGCCTCGATCACCTCGGGCTGCGTGCTGTCGAGCATGAGCGGCAGGGGGATCTCGCGCGCGAAGCGGTCGATGACGCGCTGCATGTCGCTCACGCCGTCACGCCCCACGTAGTCCACGCACACGTCGAGCACGTGGGCCCCTTCCCGGAGCTGCTCGCGCCCGACCTCGACCAGGCCTTCGAGATTGCCGTCGGCGAGCAGCCGCTTGAACTTGCGCGAACCGTTCGTGTTGCAGCGCTCACCGATGATCAGGAAGCTGGCGTCCTGTCGCAGCGGCGCCGCGTGGTACAGGCTGCTGACCTGGGGCTCGTGAGTCACGCGGCGCGCGGCGGGTTTGACACGCCGCACCGCCTTGGCCACCGCCGCCAGGTGCACGGGCGTCGTGCCGCAGCAGCCGCCCACGATGCCGACACCGTCCGTGGCCACGAATTCGCGCAGCCAGCGGGCCAGCTCGGCGGGCGACAGCGGGACATGCGGCCGTCCCTCGACCAGTGGCGGCAGGCCGGCGTTGGGCAGCACGCTGATGTGCCGCGTGCAATGCGCAGCGAGGTAACGGACGTGCTCGCTCATCTCCTGCGGGCCGGTGGCGCAGTTCAAACCGATGACGTCGACCTCGGGAAACGCCTCCAACACGGTCACCGCCGCCGGCAGATCGGTTCCGACCAGCATCGTGCCGGTGGTCTCCATGGTGACGGAGCACATCAGGGGCACGCGGCGGCCGCACTGCTGCATGGCCTGGCGGGCCGCGTGCACGGCGGTCTTCGACTGCAGGATGTCCTGGCAGGTCTCGATCAGCAGCAGATCCGCGCCGCCGTCGAGCAGCCCGCGCATCTGCTCCACGTAACTGCCCAGCAGGTCGTCGTAAGAAGTCTGCCGCAACGAGATCAGCCGCGTCCCCGGCCCGACCGACCCGGCCACGAACCGGGGGTGCCCGCCGCTGCTGTACGCGTCCGCCGCGCGCCGCGCGATCCGGGCAGCCTGGACGTTCAGCTCGTACGTCCGGTCGGCGATGCCGTACTCGGCCAGCACGATGCGGTTGGCGCCGAACGTGTTCGTTTCCACGGCATCACAGCCGACCTCCAGGAAGCTGCGATGGATGTCCTCGACGACATCCGGTCGGGTGTCGTTGAGAATCTCGGAGCAGTTCTCCAGCCCGGCGTAATCGTTGAGCGAGAGTTGTCGCAGGTGCAGGTTGGTGCCCATCGCGCCGTCGAAGAGGAACACCCCCTCGTTCAGGCGGTCGAAGAAGGCAGCACGGGTATCCACCGGTTGGTGATTCATCTCGGCTCCGTACGGGGGCGCCCGGCCGGCCACCTGGACCCCGCTGGCGGCTCCCCCGCCATCCGCGCCAGGTGCGGCCCTGTCACGCCCATGCGATCCAGCCACTCGTCAATCGGCCCGCGGCGGCTGCCCCTTGCCAGCCGCCATTGACGGGATAGTATAGCTGGTTTGCGAAGTTCTGGGTTCTCCCAAACACCGGAGCGTGACGCCCCATGGTCGATGTGAATGCCGAGCTGTCTGCCTTTCTGGAAAGCGGTGATGTAAATCCGGAAACGTTCGATCGAGTCGCTGACCTGGCCCACGCGACCTTTGCCGCCCGGGAACGCTTCAATGAGCTGACGAACCAGTACCGCGAGCGGGTGGAACAGGGGCAGGGGGAAGCACTGAAACTCGCGGTGTCGCTGCTGGTCCTCGGGCGGTTCCAGGAAGCGCTGGACTGGTTCGGCAAGACACCGGACAGCAAGTTCCGGCGCTACTACGCGGCCCGTGCCGCACTGGGGCTGGGCCGGTATGACCTCGCCCTGGCGGAGTACCGCCAGGCATCCGCCAAGGGCTGGGACGAGCTGGACGTCGACATGCAGCTCGCCATCGTGCACGTGCACATGAAGGACCTGGACGCCGCGGAGCGCCTGCTGAAGAAGCACGCGGATGCCGGGCGTGACCGGGCCGACTGGTACTTCGTGCAGGGCCTGCTGCGGGAACACCGCGACGAGCGCGTCGCCGCCACGGATTCCTACGAGCGTGCCCTCACGCTCAACCCGGATCACGAGCGGGCCATGTTCCGCTGTGCCCGGCTCTACGACATCCAGGGCGACGATGAACAGGCGATCGAGCTGTATCGACGCCTCGCCATCCGGCCGCGGGCGTACGTGAACGCGCTGATCAACCTGGCGGTCATTTACGAGGACATCGGGCGCTACGAAGACGCGCTGGATTGCCTCGACCGCGTGCTGAAGGCCTATCCGAACCACAGTCGGGCCCGGCTGTTCCAGAAAGATGTGCTGAGCTGCCGCGACATGGTCGTGTCGGAAGCCGGCGACGAGAACATTCCCCAGCGCAACCGCGTGCTCGACCAGCCGATCTCCGATTTCGAACTCTCGGTCCGGGCGCGGAATGCGCTGAAGAAGATGAACATTCGCTCGCTCGGCGACCTCGTCAAGCTCAGCGAGCCCGAGCTGATGAGCTACAAGAACTTCGGCGAGACCTCGCTGGTCGAGATCAAGAACCTGCTGTCACGCCGCGGTCTGCGGCTGGGCGTCGCGCCGGAAGAGGTCGAGACCGGCGCCGCCGCCCCCGTGGCTCCCCCCCCGCCCCAGCCCGCAGTCACCGTGCCGCCGGGGCGCGAGGCGATCCTGTCCAAGCCGGTATCGGAGCT
>CAZVRR010000349.1:0-4048 GCA_964629745.1 uncultured Planctomycetales bacterium
GCGCCGCGGCAAGATGACGATCATCGTGCGCAGCGAGTCGGGCATGGAGAAGGAGCACCACGTCCCGCAGGACAAGCAGCTGCTGGTGCACGCGGGCGACTTCATCGAGGCCGGCACGCAGCTTACGCAGGGGCCGCTGATCCCGCACGACATCCTGCGCATCAACGGCGAGGAGGACCTGGAGCGCTACCTGCTCAAGGAAATCCAGGCCGTGTACCGCCAGCAGAACGTGACGATCAACGACAAGCACATCGAGATCATCCTGTCGCAGATGCTGCGCAAGGTGAAGATCGACAACGAGGGCGACTCGGCCCTGCTGCCCAACGAGGTGGTCGACAAGTTCCGGTTCCGCGCGGAGAACAACCGCCTGGCGCGGAGCGTCAAGGTGACCGACCCGGGCGACACGGACTTCGCCGTCGGCCAGGTCGTGCTCAAGGAGGACTTCGTCGCGAAGAACGAGCAGGTCGAGATGGAAGGCGGCACGCCGGCCAAGGGCCGCAAGCCCAAGCCCGCCGCGGCCAAGACCCTGCTCCTGGGCATCACCAAGGCCAGCCTGCAAAGCGAGTCCTTCATCTCGGCGGCCAGCTTCCAGGAGACGACCAAGGTCCTCACGCAGGCCGCCCTGGCCGGCCAGGAGGACAAGCTCGTCGGCCTGAAGGAGAACGTGATCCTCGGCCGGCTGATTCCGGCGGGGACCGGCTTCAAGACCTACCAGGACATCAAGCTCAAGTACATGGGCGAGCCGGTGGAGGTGCTGCCGCCGCCAATGGAAAAACCGGCGGAGGCGCTCACGCCCGGCCTGACGGACCTGAGCCTGCTCCGCGAGCTGAAGCCCGCGGAGGATCAGCCGACGCCGGTGGTCACCGTGAACCCGTAAGCCTCGGTCTCAGCGCCGAACGCGCGCGGCCCCGCCCGCTGGTCAATGGCCAGCCGGCGGGGCCGCTGCGTTGACGTGGCGCAAATCGGACCGTTCAGGGACTTTATGAATGCTCGGTGCGAGCTTTTTCGCATCCGCGCGGGGCTTACCGCATCCGTAAAAGTACGCCCCCGCCGCGGCGCGTGCGTAACCTCCGCCGTAGTCGGAGATTGCGCGCGGCCCGCCGCGCCGGGCGATGGCACGCACCTTGCCAAAAGGATCCGAATCATCGTTTCCTGCAAGTGACGTCCGACGCGCCGGGCGCGTCGGGCTCGGCGAACCGCGCAGCGGTCCGCCCGCGGGCTACGGAGCGGAGAGCCCCATGTCGGTCGCCCACGAGGCCGCCCACGCCGACGACCTGGCCAGCCGGGTCGAGCACGCGACGGGCGAGTGCGTACGCGAATGCTACCAGTGCGGCAAGTGCACGGCGGGCTGCCCGCTGGCGGCGGAGATGGACCTCACGCCGCACCAGGTGCTGCGGCTGCTGCAACTGGGCGGGGACGAGCTGGAGCGCGAGGCGCTCGGCTCGCTCGCGATCTGGCTGTGCCTGACGTGCGAGACTTGTGCGGCGCGGTGTCCGCAGGAAGTCGAGATTCCGCGGATCATGGATTACCTGCGCCAGCAGGCCCGCCGGCGCGGGCTGGTCAACCCGCAGGCGCGTGACATCCTGGCGTTCCACGAGGCCTTCCTGGGCAGCGTGCGGGCGTGCGGCCGGCTGCACGAGGTCGGCCTGATCCAGTCCTACAAGCTCAAGACGCTGCACCTGCTCCAGGACGTGCTGCTGGCGCCCGGGCTGCTGGCCCGCGGCAAACTCAGCCTGCGGCCGCACAAGATTCCGGGCCAGGCCGCGGTGCAGCGCATCTTTGCCCGCTGCCGCGCCGGCGAGGGAGACCGCACATGAAGGTCGGATTCTTCCCGGGCTGTTCGCTGGAAGGCTCGGCGCGCGAATACAACGAGTCGCTCCAGGCGCTGGCGCCGCACCTGGACCTCCAGCTCACCGAGGTGCCCGACTGGAACTGCTGCGGAGCGACGGCGGCGCACTCGCTCAACCACAAGCTCGCGCTGGCCCTGCCGGCCCGCGTGCTGGCGCTGGCCGAGCGGGCCGGCATGAGCAGCCTGCTGGTGCCGTGCTCGGCGTGCCTGAATCGTCTGGCGGCGGCACGCGAAGAACTCGTCGCCCACCCGAAGCTGCGCGAGGAGATCAGCGCGATCATCGAGCTGCCCCTGACCTGCCACACCAAGGTGCTCAATGCGCTGGAGGTGCTCGCCGCGTGTGCCGGCGCCACGCTGCGCGACAAGGTCCGCCAGCCGTTCGCGCACAAGGTGGCGTGTTACTACGGCTGTTACCTCGCCCGGCCCGCGCGGCTGGTCGGCTGTGAGCGACCCGAGGATCCGCAGGGCATGGACGAGCTGATGCGGCAGGTGGGCGCCGATCCGATCGACTGGGCGTTCAAGGTGGAATGCTGCGGCGCGGGACTGTCCGTCTCGCGCACCGCCAGCGTGGCCGAACTCGCGGGCCGCATTCTCGACGACGCGAGCCGGCGCGGCGCCGCCGCGATCGTCGTGGCCTGCCCGATGTGCCACAGCAACCTCGACCTGCGGCGCGAAGCGATTCAGCAGCACCGGCACGCGACCTACACGATGCCCGTGCTGTACGTGACGCAGGTGATCGGGCTGGCGCTGGGCCTCGACGAGCAGGCCCTCGGACTGCACCGGCACCATGTGCCGGTCCGGCTGGAAGCATTGAACGCGTGACGCGCACCGGCCGGCCGGCGGGGCGCGTTCCCCGGCGGCGGCGCAGCGCGGCACGCTGAGGTCAACTTATGCCTCGCATCGGCGTGTTCATCTGTCACTGCGGCGAGAACATCGGCGGGACCGTGGACTGCGCCGCGGTGGCCAAGGCCGCGGCGGGTATCCCGGGTGTCGTGCACGCGGTGGACTACAAGTACATGTGCTCCGACCCCGGCCAGTCGATGATCAAGGACGCGATCCGCACGCAGCGCCTCACGGGCGTGGTCGTGGCCGCCTGCTCGCCGCGGATGCACGAGCCGACGTTCCGGCGCGCCTGCGCCGAGGCCGGGCTGAACCCGTTCCTGTGCGAGATGTCGAACCTGCGCGAGCACTGCTCGTGGGTGCACGAGAAGCGTCCCGCGACCACGGACAAGGCGGCTGATCTCGTGCGGATCCAGGTCGAGAAGGTCAAGCGCAACAAGCCGCTGTTCCCGATCAACGTGCCGATCACGAAGACGGCCCTGGTGATCGGCGGCGGGATCGCGGGGATCCAGGCGGCGCTGGACATCGCCAACGCCGGCCACCAGGTCGTGCTCGTCGAGCGCGAACCGTCCATCGGCGGCCACATGGCCCAGCTCTCGGAGACGTTCCCGACGCTCGACTGCTCGCAGTGCATTCTGACTCCGCGGATGGTCGAGGCGGCGCAGCACCCGAACATCCGGCTGATGACCTACTGTGAGCTGGAGAAGCTCGAGGGGTTCATCGGGAACTTCAAGGCCACGATCCGCAAGAAGGCGCGCGGGGTGGACGAGTCGCTCTGCACCGGCTGCGGCATCTGCACGCAGAAGTGCGCCACGAAGAAGATCCCCAGCGAGTTCAACGCGGCGCTGGGCATGCGGACGGCGATTTACGTGCCGTTCCCGCAGGCGGTGCCGAACAAGCCGGTGATCGACAGGCGCTACTGCACGTTCTACAAGACCGGCAAGTGCAAGGTGTGCGAGCGCTTCTGCGAAAAGAAGGCCATCCGCTTCGACCAGCAGGACGAGCTGATCGAGATCCCCGTCGGCGCGGTGGTCGTGGCGACCGGCTACGACGTGAAGCCGACGAGCTTTTTCCCCGAGTACGGCTACGGCAAGTACAAGGACGTCATCACCGGCCTGCAGTTCGAACGCCTGCTCTCGGCCTCGGGTCCGACGCTGGGCGTGCCGAAGCGGCCTTCCGACGGGCAGGTGCCCCGGAACGTCGTGTTCATCCAGTGCGCGGGCAGTCGCGACCCGGCCAAGGGGATCAAGTACTGCTCGAAGATCTGCTGCATGTACACGGCCAAGCACGCCATGCTCTACAAGCACAAGGTGCACGAGGGGCAGGCGCACGTGTTCTACATGGACATTCGCGCGGGCG
>CAZVRR010000350.1:0-4012 GCA_964629745.1 uncultured Planctomycetales bacterium
GCCGGCGCCCGAGGACGAGGTGCTGGTCCCGATCGGCGCCCCGCCCGCACCGCGCCCGGCCCCGGAACGCCCAGTCGAGGTATCGCCCCTGCCGCCGCCCGCGCCGACGACCGGCGAAGAGCCGCGCAGCGAGGAAGAAGCTCCGAGCTACGACAATGCACGGATCGGCGCGGCGCAGCGGCTCGCCGACGGCGGCAAGCTGATCGAGGCCCGCCACGAGCTGAACGCACTGCTCGGCGAGCGTCTCTCACGCAGCGACGAACCCGAGGTGCGCCGGCTCCTCACGCGCATCGCCGACGAGACGATCTTCTCGCGGCGCCTGGTTCCCAACGACCCGCTGGTCGACTCATACCTCGTGCAGCCGGGGGACGCCCTGGTCCGCATCGCGCGGCAGTACCGGGTCTCTCACGAGGTCCTCATGCTGGTCAACGGGATCAAGGACGCGACCAAGCTCCGCGCGGAGCAGAAGCTCAAGGTGCTGCGCGGCCCGTTCCACGCGCGGATCTCGAAATCACAATTTCGCATGGACGTGTACTTGCAGGACCTCTACGTGCGCAGCTTCCGGGTCGGGCTGGGGGCCGACCAGGGCACGCCCGAGGGTGTGTGGCGCGTGAAGGAGCGGCTCGAGGACCCGACCTACTACCCGCCGGCCTCCGCCGAGAGTAAGCGCATCATTCCGCCCGAGGATCCCGAGAACCCGCTCGGCGAGTTTTGGATCGGGCTGGAAGGCATCGAAGGCGACGCGGTGGGCCGGACCGGCTATGGCATGCACGGCACCATTGAGCCGGAGTCCATCGGCCGTGCCGTTTCGCTCGGCTGTGTCCGCATGCTCAACGAAGATATCGAGCAGGTCTATCGCCTGATGACGCCCGGCGAATCCACCGTCACGATTGTGCCCTGAGCGTGCTGCCCGCACCGGCCAGGCTGTTCAACCCGTTGCTCGTGCCGCCGCACGAGCCGCTCACCGGTCCCGAAATTTCGGCCGGCCCGTATGGGCTGCTCCTGTTTCTGCCACTGGTGCCGCTGCTGCGCTGGGCGGCGCGGAGCCATCGGCCGGCGGCGCTGATCGGCACGGGGCTGCTCTGGCTGCTCCTCACGCTCGGACCGTACTCCGCCGTAGTCCTGGTCGCGGGCACGGCGATCGGAGCTGGTTGGATCGTGTTGCTGGGCGGGCTGCGCCGGCGCGCCATGCTGTCGCGCCGCGGCATGATCGGGTTGACGTGGGTGGGCCTGCACGCGCTCGTGCTGCCGTTGTGGTGGGTCGGGGCGGTCAAGTGGTACGGCTGGGAGCCCACCCGCCTGCCGATCCTGCACAACATCGGCTTTGCGTATTACCTGCTGCGTTTCGTGGCCTGGGGACGCCAGTGGGCCGAGCAGCCGGATCGGCCGCTGCGCCTGATCGAGACCGTGAGCTGGATTCTCTATCCCCCCTGCATGCGCCTGGGACCCGTGCTGACACGCGAGGTGTTCCTGGCACGCTATGACGCCTGGCAGCCGGCCGCGCCGGTTCCGTGGCGCCTCGTCGGCTACCGGCTGGGGCTGTGCCTGGTCGGCCTGTTCCTGCTGGGCGTCACCATTGCAAACATGCCCGACACGCTCGGCGCCGGCAAAGACTTCTTCGCCGCCCCACACCTGTACGCCACTCCCAAGCTGCTGGCGCTCGTCTTCCTGATCCCCGTGCAGATCTACCTGCTGCTGTGGACCTACAACGAGCTGGCCGCCGGACTGTCGGCCTGGGTCGGCGTCCGCGTCGATGACAACTTCTACTGGCTGCCGCTGGCCACCAGCGTTCGCGACTTCTGGCGCCGCTGGCATATCACCGTCGGGTCGTGGTTGCGCGACAACATCTACATTCCACTGGGCGGCAACCGCCGCCACGCCTGGCTGAATACGACGGTGGTCTTCGCCTACATCGGCGTCTGGCATGGCCCGAGCTGGTCGTTTCTCGCCTGGGGCCTGGCGCAGGCGGCCGCCCTCGCGGTCCAGCGCGGCTGGGACCGCTTCCGCGCGCGGCGCGGCTGGACCGACTGGCCGCGCGGCTGGCTCTGGACTGCCGCGTGCTGGGTGGCGACCATGCTCTTTGCGATCCTGACGATTGCGATGTTCGCCGACTTCGAACATCTCGGTACGCGACTGTTCCTGGAACTGTGGAACCGCTTGTGGTGAGCAGCGGGATTCAGACGCAGCGCCCGATGAGCCCGGGGATGTGGGTGGCCAGTGTGCTCGTGGCGGCCCTGGCGTTGTACATCGCCACGCTCACGCCCGGCGTCGGTTGGCAGGACAGCGGCATTCATCAATACCGCGTGGTCTACGGCCAGCTCGAGCACGATCGCGGGCTCGCGCTATCCCATCCGCTGCACTACTGGCTCGGGCGTGCCGTGCTGGCGCTGCCTGGTACTGCGGAGCCGGCACGCCGCCTCAACCTGCTCTCCGCCGTCAGCGGCGCGATCGGCGTCGCCGCCGTCGCCGGCCTGGTCCGGCAGCTGACCCGCAGCCGCAGTGCCGGCCTCGTGGCGGCCGCCGCCGTCGGCCTGGCCCACGCATACTGGCAGATGTCCGTCGTGACCGAGGTCTACACGCTGGCGGCGGCGCTGATGACGCTGGAGTGGTGCCTGCTGCTGCGGTATCTCGCCCGGCGGCGGCCATGGGCCCTGGTCGGCGTCTTCGCGCTCAACGGCCTGCACCTGGGCGCGCACCAGTTCGCGCTGCTCACGCTGGTGCCGTACGTCGTCCTGGCCGTGGTGCACGTGCGGCGCCGGCGCCTGGCGGGCGCCTGGCTGGGCTGGGCGGCGGCAGCCTGGCTGCTGGCCGGCATGCCGAACTGGCTGATGATGGCCGACTACGCCCGGCGCACCGGCGACATCGTGGCGACGATGCACTCGTTTCTGTTCGGTGCCGGCTGGGCCGACGATGTCTTGAATGCACACATTACGCTGGGGCAGTTGCGCTTCGCCGGCCTGACGCTCGGCTACTGCTTCCCCTCCGCGGTGCTGCCGCTCGCGCTCGTCGGCCTGCTCTGGCCGGCCCGCCGGCGCGGTCGCGTGCTGCGGCGCGTGCTGTTGGTGCAGACCTTGCTGGTGGGGGGGTTCGTCATCCGCTACCCGGTCGTTGACCTGTACACGTTCTTCGTGCCCGTGTGTGCGCTGCTGGGCGTCTGGTTCGGTCTCGGCGCGGACCGCGTCCTGCGCAGCCTGCCGGGGCCCGGTGCGCGCCGCGTCTGCACGGTCCTGCTGGCGCTGCACGCCGCCTGGCCGGTCGCAGTCTATGCGGCCTTCCCGGCGCTGGCGGCGCAGCGACAGACCCTGCGCAGCCGCCTGCGCGACCTGCCGCATCGCGACGCGTATCGCTACTTCTTCCAGCCCTGGCGCGGCGGTGACGATTCGGCGGCGCGCTTCGCGCACGAGGCGATCGCACGGGTTGGCGCCGGAGGTTGGCTGCTGGCGGACAGCACCACCGGCCCGACGGCAGCCTACGTGTATCGCGTGCATGGCGGGCCGCCGGGCGTGCGGATCTATGACGGCCGAGCGTGCCTGGTGCCGTTCGGCGGCGCAGCGCTTGCGGACGCGGATCTCGCGGCGCATCTGGCCGCGGGCGGCCGCGCCGTCGCGATTAGCGGGCAAGCGACCGAGCTTACCTGGGCACATTCGTTCGAGCTGGACCGCAGCGACGCATACTACTGGGTGATCACCGGGCCGGCGCCCCAACCGTGAGCCGCCTCAGCCCGCGCTCGTGATCGCGTAGTAGCCCCCGAGGCGCACGGTGCTCGTGGTGTTGGCGAAGTACCTGCTCAGTTCCGCGCCATACGGGCGGCCGACTTCGACGTGATTCAGCCGCAGCCAGGCGCGCAACAGCGGCCGCAGCGGTCCCCACCGTTCAAATGACCCGAAATCCAGGATCACCACGCGGCCACCTGGTTCGAGGTGCCGCGCGGCGATCTCCAACGACGTGCGCCAACCCGGGATCATCGAGAGGCTGTATGCGAACAGGATGGCGTCGAACCGCCGATTCAGGT
>CAZVRR010000351.1:0-4005 GCA_964629745.1 uncultured Planctomycetales bacterium
CCAGCCCGCGGCGGCCGCGCCGCGCGATATGACGATCGTGCGCGACGGCGGCGTCGCGGCCGACGATGCCGGCGCCGCGAGCCTGGCGACACGGCTGACCGAACGCGCCGTCGCCGGTCTGGGCGGGATGGGCCGCTTCGTCACGCCCGGCGCGGTGGTGTGGGTCAAGCCGAACATCGGCTGGAACCGCAAAGCCGAGCAGGCGGCGAACACGAACCCGGAAGTCGTCGCCACGCTGGTGCGCCTGGCGCTCTCCGCGGGCGCCAAGAAGGTGAAGGTCGGCGATTTGCCCTGCAACGAGGCCCGCGCCTGCTATGAGAACAGCGGGATCGGCCCCGCTGCCCAGGCCGCCGGGGCCGAGCTGGTCTACCTCGACGAGAGCCGCTTCCGCGAGATGTCGATCGGCGGCGAACGGCTGAAGAACCACCCCGTCTGCCCGGAAATCGTGGAGTGCGACCTGGTCATCAACGTCCCGATCGTGAAGCACCACGGCTCGACGACCGTCACGGTCTGCATGAAGAACTACATGGGCGTGGTCGGCAACCGCCAGGCCTTTCACCAGGACCTGCCCACGACGATCGCCGACATTACGCGCTTCATGAAGCCGCGCCTGTGCGTACTCGATGCGACGCGCGTTCTCACGGCCCACGGGCCCACCGGGGGCAAGCCCGAGGACGTCAAGGTCCTCAACACCGTCGCCGCCGGCGTGGACATCGTGGCCCTGGACGCGCTGGGCTGCGAACTGCTCGGGCACAAGCCCGCGGACATTGAGACGGTCGCCGCCGGCGCGCGGTACGGACTGGGCAAGCTCGATTACCGCGCGCTGTCGCTCGAAGAGATCGCTCTGTCGTGACCCGGCGTGCGGGCCGCTCGCGTCTGGCTCGGCTGCGCCGCGCCGTACAGGTGAGCGTGCTGTTGCTGTTCTTCGCGCTGCTGCTGGCGGCACGGCCGGTGCCCGGTCGCGATCCGCCGGGCCTGCTCCACGTGTTCTTTCACCTGGATCCCCTGATCGGCCTGACGACCGCGCTGTCGGCCCACGCGATCGAGACCGGTGCGCTGCTGGCCCTGTTGACCGTGCTCGTCACGCTCGTGCTCGGTCGCGTGTTCTGCGGCTGGTTCTGTCCGCTGGGCACGGTTCACGCATTCGCCGGCCGCATCCTGCGCCGGCGTACTGCGCGCGGCGGTCACACCTGGTCGCGCTGGCAGCTTGCCAAGTACGTCGTCCTGGCCGCCCTGCTGATCATGGCGGCCGTGGGCACGTCGTGGCTGGCGCTGTTCGATCCGCTCGTCATCCTGTACCGCACGACCACGACCGCCCTGTGGCCGGCCGCGCAAGGTGTGATCGAGGACGCGTCGATTGCGCTCTACCACCACGACCCGGGGTGGGGGGACTGGCGCGTCACCGACTGGAGCGAGCCGGCGTACCGCGCCCTGCGCGACTCCCTGTTCGTGAAGCCGGGCCAGGCGTTCCTCGGCACCGGCCTGCTGGTGGGCTTCTTCGCCCTGATCGTCGGCTTGAACGCCGTGCGGCCGCGCTTCTGGTGCCGCTACGTCTGTCCGCTCGGTGCACTGCTGGGCCTGCTGGCCTGGCGGCCCTGGCTGCGCCGCCGCGTCGAGCCCTCCGCGTGCAACCAGTGCGGCGCATGCGGCCTCGCCTGCGCCGGGGCAGCGGCCGCCCCGCCGGGCACCGGCTGGAATCCCCGCGAGTGCCTCGGCTGTCTCAACTGCAACGAGTCCTGCCCGCAGGACGGGCTGGGGTGGACGTGGCGGGCCCCCTGGCGCGGGGCCGCGCAGGATCCGGCGCTCACGTGGCGCACGCAGGCCGTGAATGCAGGCCGCCGGCACTTGCTGGCCGGGACAGCCCTGGGGCTCGCGGGTGCGGCGCTGCTGCGGAGTACACCCGCGTCGCGCGGCAAGCTCTTTCATCCCGACCTGATCCGCCCGCCCGGCGCCCGTCCGGAGCCGGAGTTCCTGGCCCGGTGCACTGCCTGCGGGCTCTGCATGAAGATCTGCCCCACCGGCGGGTTGCAGCCCACCGTGCAGGAAGCGGGTCTCGCCGGGCTCTGGACTCCGCGGCTGGTGCCGCGCCTCGGCTACTGCGACTTCCCCTGTCATCGCTGCGGCAGCGTGTGTCCGACGCAGGCCATCCAGCCGCTGGCCCTGGCGGTCAAGCAGACCACGCGGATCGGCCTGGCGGTGTTCGACACGACGCGCTGTCTGCCGTACGCCTTCGGCCGTGATTGCATGGTATGCGAGGAGCACTGCCCCGTTCCGACGAAGGCGATCACCTTCCAGCCGCGCGAGGTCGTGACGAGCAACGGGCAAGTGCGAACAGTCCAGCAGCCCCGCGTCGACCCGGAGCTCTGTATCGGCTGCGGCATCTGCGAATACGTCTGCCCGTTCAAGGACCGCCCCGCCATCCGTGTCAGCAGTGCGAACGAGGCGCGCCACCCGGCGAATCAGCCGATCCTGCCCGGGGCCACTGCCTACCCCTAGACACACGCGCCGTCCGCCGCGGCGTTACAGCTAATTCACTGGCATCAGGGGGGCGCGAGCGATATAAGCGACGGCGCGGTCAGGAATCGTTTGGGCCAATCCTGAACTGAGGAGGAACGAGATGCGAGCTTTTGTGATCGGGTCGGCGGTTCTGTTCTGCGCGATCAGCGCCGTGCCAGCCGCGGCCGAAATCGTCGAGGTGCGCGTGTTCAACTTCGAATTCAGTGCCGCGCCGCCCGAGGAACCCCTCCTTGATCCAACGATTCAGTTGAACGATACCATCCGGTGGGTCTGGGAAGAGGGCTTCCACGATACCACGTCGGTCGCAGGCAGCATGGAGGTCTGGGCCTCCCCCACCACGAGCGAGGTCGGCTTCACCTACGACCATACCTTCACGAACCCTGGCACGTTCTGGTATTACTGCACGGTGCACGGCGCGGACAACGGCGACGGAACGGCCAGCGGGATGTCCGGGACGATCACCGTGGTTCCTGAGCCCGCCGCACTGGTCCTGCTCGCGCTGGGCGCCGGCGCCCTGCTGCGCCGCCGCTAAGCGAGTTCCGAACCGACACGTGCGACCGGCCGGGTCTCTGCGGAGGTCCGGCCGGTCTTGTTGTCTGAACGCCGGCCGCGCTGCACCGGTGTTTTCCCCGGCGTCACGTCGAATTCACGGTGGTGTTACGCGCCACGGGTACTCTTTCACACGGGCGCGGCCGTGCAGCGGTGAAGGAGTGCGGCGATGCGACGCGACAAGGACACCACCGAGCGGAAGAAGACGGATTCCCCAGCCCGGGACGAGAATCGCGACCCGATCACCAAGGCGCCGGGTGCGCACCCGGTCGGTGTCGGCATCGGCACGGCGGCGGGTGGTGCGGCGGCGGGAGCGGCGGCCGGCGCGATCGGCGGGCCGGTCGGCGCTGTCGCCGGCGCGGTGGTCGGCGGAGTCGTGGGCGGGCTGGCCGGCAAAGGCGTGGCTGAGAAGATCAACCCGACGGTGGAGCACGATTACTGGCGCGAGAATTACACGCGGCGGCCGTATGTCAGGTCCGATGCGACCTATGAAGACTACGGTCCCGCGTACGAGTATGGCTGGGCCGCCTTCTCAGCCGACCAGTTCCGCGGACGGGATTGGCAGTCGGCGGAGCCCGACCTCGAACGCGAGTGGGAAGCGCGCCGCGGGCAGTCCAGGCTGAGCTGGAGCCAGGCGCGCGAGGCCACACGCGACGCCTGGAACCGCTGCTACGACGTCTACGGCGGCGGGCACTGCGATGAGTGCCCATAGTCCCCCCCGATTCAGGCCCTCAGAAGCGGAGGGGCGTGCCGGCCCGGCGCGCTCCTCTGCGCTTTTTTTGCAGATCTTACCACTTCGTGGTGGGCTTACATCGCGCCGTCCCTTGCGGGACGGCTGGAGAAATTGGACAAGGTAATCCGGTCGCGCCGTGGCAGGTCCCACCACTTCATGGTGGGCTTTCATCACGCCGTCCCTCGCGGGACGGCCCGGAGAAGCAC
>CAZVRR010000352.1:0-3996 GCA_964629745.1 uncultured Planctomycetales bacterium
AGCCGCGTGCCGACGCGTGAGATCCACGACCTTTCCGCGATAGAACAGCGCATTTCCGAGCTGGGGGGTTACGACGATCGCCTGCTCGTGCTCGGCGGACACGGCGACCCGCTTCTGCACCCGCAACTCGCGCAAGTGTGCCAGATCGCGCGCGGCGCGGGGATACTCGGTTTGGCTATCAGCACACCGCTTGTTGAATTATCGGACGAAAACTGCCGCGCGTTGTTCGACACCGGCGTGGACCTCGTACACGTACAGCTCGGGGCGGACACGCGCGAGACCTACTGCGCCCTGCACGGCCGTGACGCGTACGAACGGGTCGTGCAGAACGTGCAACGCCTCGAGCGTATGCGCCGCGACCGGGTCAGCCCCCAACCACTGGTCTGCTGTGCCATCACCCGCTGCAGCGAGACTCTCAACGAAATCGAGCCCTTCTTCGACCGCTGGATCCGCGAGACGGGGTGGGCCGTGATCGAGGGGCACAACGATTATTGCGGCGTGCTGCCGCGCGACGGCTTGCTGGCGGCCACCCCGCCCGTGCGCGGGCCGTGCCGCCGGTTATCGCGACGATTGATGCTGCTGGCCGACGGCCAGGCGGTCCCCTGCGGCCAGGATTTCTGCGCGACTCACCCACTCGGATCGTGGGCCGATACGGGGCTGGCGGAATTGTGGGGCGGCTCGCCGATGACCGCGCTGCGCGCCTGCCACGCCCAACTCGACGTCAGCGGCGATCCCCTGTGTGGTGCGTGCCGGGAATGGTTCAGACCCTAGCACCCGTGTCGGTTTTCGTATTGAAACGCACTCTGCCAAGCGATAAGATTCCAGTGGCTGAGAGGAATTGCGATACTCTCGATCGCTCGCGTGATTACGACGCACTCATCCCGTTCATACGCCTTCTATCCTCAGCCGACAAGTAGTGCTCGGACAAGGCGTTGGCGACGCCGACTCACACTGCACCCGGTGGTGCCGTGCGGTTGGGCTTCGCCCAAGGGACGAGGTGCATCGTGACGGAAACGATTAAGTGTGCCTGCTCGCATTGCGGCGCTAAGTACCGGCTCCCCCAGGAGTCACAGGGCCGCGTCGCGCGATGTAAACGGTGCGGCGAAAAATTCGAAGTGCCACGCCTGGAGCAGTCGCTGGAAGATACGATTATGACCTGGCTGTCCTCACCCGAGGACGAGGACACCGAGGTGGCCCGTCCGCGGGTCATCAACATGAGCCCCACCAGCGACGCTGACGCGGCCAAGCGGGCCCGCGGGCCCATCCGCATGAAAGGCCCGGAAGCCGAAGAGGAAGCGGAAGCGAAGGAAAAGGCCAAGTAACCCCTTCTGAATGCCTGAAAAGCGTGGGGGTAGCATCGCGTGGGATGGGTCGTCGTCGGAGGGATCAGCGGGTTGATCGCAGTGGCCGCCGGAGCGTTCGGCGCCCATGGTCTGCGCGACAGCTTGTCCCCTGAACAGATGACTTGGTTCGAGCTCGCCTCGCGCTACCAGCTCATCCACGCCTTGGCACTCGCGGTAGCGGGGATGCTGACCGACACGGCCAAATCCCGACGCGCCGCGTCGTGGGCCGGCTGGGCTTTTGCGATCGGTACGCTCGTCTTCTCGGGCAGTCTCTACGCGATGGCGCTGAGTGGCGTCCGCTGGCTGGGTGCCATCACCCCGATCGGGGGCGTGAGCTTGCTGCTGGGCTGGGCGCTGCTGGCCTGGGCCGGCGTAAGACGGCGAAGCTGACGGAGCAGTGCTCGACAATCCGGCGCGTTCGCCGAACAATGCCCGCCATGCCCGCGGGCGTTCCCGTTGTTCATCTGGTCACTGCGGAGCTTGATCGCGGCCGCGCTGCGCTGCTGCGGCTGCTCCTGGACCAGCGCCGGGCCCCGCAAGCGGTCCTGCAACTGGGGCCTGGGCGGCTTGACCGGGGCTCCGCGTCGATACCAACGATCCAACTCCGCAAACAGATGAACCGGCCGAACATCCGCAGCCTGGGTCAGGCGCTGGCGGTGCTGGCAGCGCGGTTCGGCACTGCGCCCCTCTGGCACGTGTGGACCGACGCCGCACTCGCGTGGTGGAGCCCGAGCCTGGATGCCCCGGGCGGGATGATCGAGGCGGCGCCCGGGATGGACTGCCGCAGCGCAATCAGTGAGCTCACACCCCTGGGCCGCTGGCGGTTCGTGACCGCAACGCAGTGCGCGCGCGAGAACCTGGCCCAGCAGGGCGTGCCGCGTGCCGAGGCCGCCGTGGTGCGCGATATCGTGGACTTTGCCGCTCTGGACGCGGCCGCCAGTCGCGCCGCGCCGCGCGCCGGAGACGCGAGAACCGCCGTCCTGGTCCCGCCCGTGAACGAGCGCAGCGGTGCGGCGTTGGGCACGTGGGCCACGCTGCTGGTCGAGAAAATCCACGCGCGTCTGCGGCTGATCGTCCCGAGCCGGGGACCCGAAGTCGCGCCGCTGCGACATCTCGTCACGTCATGCGGGCACAAGCACGTCGTGAGGTTCGTCGACGCCGCCCTGCCGTGGCACGCGTTGTTTGGAGAGGCGGACGTCGCGTTGTTCACGCCCGACGGGCCGGCCCCGACGGCAGGACTGGCCTGGGCGCTGGCCACGAATCTACGCATCGTGGCGACGGACGTGCCGATCGTGCGGGAGCTTGTCGGGCAGGCGCAGGGCGTCTGGCTCAGCCCGGCCGCTCAGCCACGGGCGGTTGCGCAGTGCCTGCTGGCGGCCCTGGACGCGCCGGATTCTGCGGGGGAGTGGGCGCGGGAACGACGGCAACTCGCGCACCGCCTGTTCGAGCCGGAGGCGGCGCTGACCCACTATGACGAGCTCTATGCGGCAATTGGCAAGCGCTAGCGCGCGGGCTACGGCCTGACGTGCCGCGCTTCCAGCCGGCGCGCAATTTCTTCTCGAATATCCTGCGCTTCGGCCCGGTTGCCTTGCAGCGCGGAGGCGACCTTCCGCTGCAACTCGTCCACCAGCATCGGCTGGTAGTCTTCGCTGTCGGCGGGCTGTACCAGCGGGCCGGGTTCGCACTCGGCGCGCTCGGGCGCGGCGGGCTGCGTGGTGGATTCAAGCACCACGACCGGGGTGGGCTGGGCCGCCGCATCGGCCACGGCGGGCGCGGGCGGCGCCGACTGCCAGGGCTCGGCGGCGGCCGCCATCTTGGCGACCAGGTGCAACTGCGCGCGGGCGGCCTCGAGGTTCGGGTTGATGCGCAGGGCGTTCTCCGCCGACCGCGCGGCGGATGCGAAGTCGCGCCGCTGCGCCTGGATCACGCTCAGGTTGTAGTGTGCGTCGGCCTCGCTGCACGCGAGGGTGAACTCGCGGAGCGCATCGCTGTCGCGGCCGAGCTGGGCCAGCACCAGGCCCAGGTTCATGTGGGCGCGCGCGAAGTCCGGCTGCAACTCGAGCGCTTCGTGCAGCTCCGCCTGGGCCTCGGGGTACTTCTCCTCCAGGTACAGGCTGAAGCCGAGGTTGTTGTGCAGGTTCGCGTCGCCGGGGGTCTGTTGCAGCGCAATGCGGAATTCCGCGCTGGCGTCGGCATGCCGGGCCACCTTGTTGAGCGTGATGCCGAGGCGGTTGTGGGCCGACGTGAACTTCGGCGAGAGCTCCAGCGCCTTGCGGTACTGCTGGATCGCCGCCTCGTAGCTCCCCTGCCGCTCCAGCAGGTGCGCGTGAGCGAAGTAGGTCGAGGCGTTCAGCCGCGGGCTGATGCCGGGCTCACTGGGCGGCGGCGCCTCGTCCGGACCGCGCGCTGCGGCGCGACCCATGCAGCCGGCCGACAGGACCAGTGCTCCCAGCGCGACGAACACAAGCGACACTGCGGTGCGGCGCACGGCAGTTCTCCTGAGCTACTCCCGCGTCGGCGGGATCTGTGCTTCCTTCGCGCCCGGGGCGTACGTCCCCTCGTTCACCTTGATCAGGATGGCTTCGGTGGCGTCCATGCCGTCTCCGCCCGGCAGATCGCGGCGCACCGTGTCCGCCGTCGTCTGGATGCCGGC
>CAZVRR010000353.1:0-3978 GCA_964629745.1 uncultured Planctomycetales bacterium
CTGCCGCCGACCTCGATTTCGACACCGTCCTGTTCGTGCTGGGCCCCGCCGTCGCCCGCGACGACGGCCGCGGCTGGGAGGACCGCGTCCTGCCCGCCGCCCGCGAGAAAGCACTGGGGCTGATCGCGATGAAAGTCTTCGGCGGCGGCAGCGCGGTGGGCCAGGGCGACCAGCAGGCCGATCCCGCGTCCCTGCTGCGCTACGCCTGGGAACGCGGCGTGGCGGCCGCCAACGTCGGTCTGTACACGACCGCGCAGGTCGACGCGGCGGTCGCGGCCCTGCAGGCGTACGACAGGGCGCAGCCCCGGGATGGTGCCGCCGCGCCTGACAAGGTGGATCGCGATTTCGCGCTGCGCCGCCGGCTTGCGCGTGTGCGGCTGCCCTTCACCGAACCGGGGTACCGCGACGGAAACGGGCCGCGCACCTGACAGAACATGGGCCGCCGGCGTCAGCGTGCTGACCTGCCGGCGGCCCGGGCGAGCTCCGAGTCACGGCCCCGATCGGGGCTGCGGGTTTACTGCTTGCCCATGTAGATGCTCATGATCTTGTGCAGCATCGCCACGGCGTCCTTGCGCGGGCGCTGGAACGCGTTGCGGCCGATGATCGAGCCGAACCCGCCGCCGTCGCGAATCGCGCGGATCTCCTCGTAGAGCGCGTCCTCTCCCTTCAGCAGTCCGCCGGAGAAGATCACGATGCGCCGCCCGTCGAACGCGGACTGCACCACGTGCCGCACGCGCTCGGCCAGCGTTTTCATCGGGATGCGTTCCTTCTCGTACACTTTCCTGGCGGCGTCCTGCTCCACGTGCTCGCTGGGCAGCTTGATCTTCACGATATGGGCGCCGAGCTGGCAGGCGATCTGGGCGGCGTAGGCGGCCACGTCGAGCGAGGTCTCGCCTTCCTTGCTCAGTCCTTCGCCGCGCGGGTAGGACCAGACGACCACCGCCAGCCCGACCGACTTGGCCTCTTCGGCCAGCGTGGCGAGCTGCTCGTACATGGCGGTGTTCAGCGCCGAGCCCGGGTAGATCGTGAAGCCGATCGCTGCACAGCCGAGGCGCAGGGCATGATCGACGGAGGCGGTGACCGCGGGCAACGGGTTCTTCTCATCGTGCAGCAGCTCATGGTTATTGAGCTTGAGGATCAGGGGCAACTCGCCGGCGAACGTGCGGGCGCCGGCCTCCAGGAAGCCGAGCGGCGCCGCGTACGCGTTGCAGCCGGCCTCCAGCGCCAGCTCGAAGTGGTAGTGCGGGTTATAGCCGGGCGGGTTCGGAGCGAAGCTGCGGTGCGGGCCATGCTCGAAGCCCTGGTCGACCGGCAAGATGACCATCTTGCCCGTATCGGCCAGCGTTCCGGTGCCCAGCATCCGCCGCAGGTTTGCCAGGCACCCCGGACTGTCGGACTCGTACCAGCTCAGAATCTGTTTGACGCGATCTGACATCATGGCTGTCCACTCCGTTTGCGCTGCCACCGATTTGCCGCGTCGGGACGCCGCGGACTGTGCCGCGGCCGGTCCGGCTGTCGGCGAAATGATCCTATCGGTCATTTTCGCCGGATCGCTGCGGTTCGGCAATCGCCTTTACCAGTCCTTCTTGACCGGTTCGTGCCGGCCGCGCTCGCGCTGGCGCAGCGCTTCCCGACGTGCCCGCTCCGCGTCGCGGATCATTTGCAGCAGCCGCTCCGCCTGCTGGCGCGTCATTCGGCCTGCGTGGTTCTCGTCCGCGGCAGGGGATTGTGGTTCATCCGCGCCTTCAATCTCGGGCGGCTCATCCTCTTCTGTGCCATCCGGTTCATCCGGCTGCGTCTGCGGCTCCAAGGGCGGCTTGGCGGGTTGTGACTGTGGCTGCGATGCCGGCTGAGATTGCGGGGTGTCCTGCGGCTGCGTGCTCGGCTGGCTGGCCGGCTGCGACTGCGGTTCCTGCGAGTCGGGTGACGGCGCTCCGTCCTGCTGGCTGTCGCTCGGCTGCGAGTCGGCCGGCTGCGACTGCGGCTGTTGCTTGGAGTCGTCCTGCGGCTGGGTGCTCGGCTGGGAGCCGGGCTGACTGCTCGGCTGGCTGTCGGGCTGTTTCTCGAGTTGCTCCTGGACCTGCCAGGCCAGCTCCAGGTTCGCGCGCGCATCGCCGAAGGTCGGGTCGAGCCGCAGCGCATCGCGGTACTGCTCGATGGCGCGGCTGAGAGACTCGAGCGCCGCCTGCGCGGTCGCGGGATCCTGCAACCCGCGGCGGGCCAGCTCGAAATCGCAGTTGCCCAGGTTGTAGCGGGCCCGCGCCTCGAACGCTGCGTCCTTCTGCGGCGCCGCACGCACCCAGAGTTCGCGCGCGGCGTCCAGATTGCCCAGGCGGAACTGGGCCGCGGCTTGGTTATGCAGCAGCTCGGGCGAATCGATCCCCTGGGCGCGGGCGGCGGCCTCGTATTCCGCCAGCGCTTCCGCGTACCGTCCGGCCTGGTAGTGTTCGTTAACGCGCGCAATCATCTGCCGCGCGCTGTCCCCGCGCGCCTCCGCGCTGCCCGCTCCGGCCAGCGTGCCCAGCAGCGTGAGCCACGCGAACCAACTGCGCATGTGTCGACGGGTCTCCATCGATGCCCCGATGATACCCATAAAGACGGAGCCGCGCCGGCGGACCCGTCGGATTCGCCGGCGCGGCTCGAATTGGCTCCTGTCGGTCCAGGACGGCCTAGAACTTCACCTGCAACTGGACGCGGAACACGAGCGCGTCATCGTTCACGTTGGCGAGGCTGCTGGACGAACTGCTGATGGGCGCCTCGTACACCTTGGTCACGTCCGTCTGGATCTTCACGTTGTGTCCGTCGATGTAGTAGTTCACGCCGCCGGCGTATTCCCAGCTTCCCTCGCTGCCCGGTCCGATGCTGCTGACGCCACCCACGCGGGCGATCGCCTCGACCTTGCGCTCGAGCCCCGGGATCGGCAGGAAGTACCCGGCCTGCACGTAGCCGCCGTGGTAATCGCTCGTATCGCCGTCGCCGGTGAGCAGCCAGTAAGGCGTGAAGGGCGTGCGGCCCGCGCGGCGCGGGTCGATGAAGCGCCAGAAATACTCCGCGCTGGCCGAGAAACCGCGCCACTGGAAGGCGGAGTCGACACCGACCTGGTGCACTTGCAGCCCGTTGGAGTTCGTCAGGCCGTACGCGCCGGGCATCAGGCTCGTCCGCCGGAACGGGATGCGCAGCGTGCGGGCATCGCCCTCGTCCTCGTTGAACGCGTAGTGCGCGCCCAGGTCCAGCGCCGGGTTCTCGTGGAACTCGACGTCGCTTTCGGACTTGAGCAGGTCGCCCGGATTGTCGCCGAGCACGTGCCAGATCGTGTGGAACACGAGGGCCGGGTTGTTGTCGAGCTCGCGGTCGTCGTCCGTGGTGATGGTCCGGCCGGCCGGGCTGCCGAAGGCATTGACCACGTCGAAGTACCAGTCGAGCCGCTTTTCGAACAGCTGGCCCCAGAACCGCACACCCAGGCCGCGGTCCAGGCTGAAGACCGCATCGGTCATCGGGCGGTCGACGAATTGCAGGCTGCCGCTCGAGTGCATCTGCGAGCGCGTGCCGGCGATCTTGAATACGCCGGCCCGCACCTGGAATTCTTCCACAAAGCGATAGTTCACCCAGGCGTACTGGATCGTGGTGTCGTATTCACCGCTCGAGTCCGACCGGAACTCGAGCAAGTACGTCAGGTCCTTGGTGTAGACGTGGCCGCCGACGGCAAAACGAATCCGCTGCACGTCGAAGCCCGTGCGGTCGTCGCGCTCGAGCCGCGGCTGGCGGTAGTGATTCCGCGCCTGCGTGTCGTAGTGCGTCCAGCGGAACTGGAGCCGGCCGTTGAACTTCATCAGGAACTTCTCGTCGCTGCTGCGGATGAAGAAGCCCTTGTCGTAGCCGGCCTGGACCATCGTGGGCATCAGGCTCTCGCGGAACTCCTGCTCGCTGAGAATCTCGCGGATCTGCTGCCGCATGAGTTCCGTGCGTTGCGCGTCGGCG
>CAZVRR010000354.1:0-3974 GCA_964629745.1 uncultured Planctomycetales bacterium
ACGGGACGGCCATACGTCGCACGACGCCAAATCCCCCACCACTTCGTGGTGGGCTTTCATCACTACGTCGCTACGCGACGCGCCGCGCATCGGGCGCATCTCCCCCCTCCTGCATGTCATGCCATCGGGGTGGCCCGACGAACTCTGCCCGGTGCCACTGCAGTCCCAGCAGTGTCTTCCCCGCCGCCTGCACCCAACCCGCACTGCTCACAGAGCAGTGGCACAATGACCTGCACCCGTTCCGGTGCCACTGCTGTCCCAACGGTGTCTTCTCTGCCGCCCGCACCCGACCCGCACTGCTCATAGAGCAGTGGCACAATGACCTGCACCCGCGTCCCGTGCCACTGCTGTCTCAGCAGTGTCTTCCCCGCCGCCCGCACCCCACCCACACTGCTCACAGAGCAGTGGCACTTCGTTCGCGCGCGGCCCTTCCGTGTGAGGCGGCAGGCCGCGTTCGCGCGATCGCCTTCGCGCCCTTCGCGCCCTGCGCGGTGAAATCCACCCCCGCCCCCTACGACGCCCGCGAGGCCGCCTCGCTGCGCTCCTCTTCACGCTCGGGATACGCCACGCGCGAGTGGTAAATCGCGCACAGGCTCTTCACAATGCTCTTCTCGATCTGCTGCAACTCGCGGAACGTCAGGTCGCACTCGTCGAACTGGCCGTCCATCAGGCGCCGCTGCACGATCTTCGAGATCGTGTCCTCGATGCGGTTCGGCGTCGGCTCGGGCATCGCCCGCACCGCTCCCTCCACGCTGTCGCACAACATCAGGATCGCCGTCTCGCGCGACTGCGGCTTGGGGCCGGGATAGCGGAACTGCACGTCCGACACCTCGCGTTCGCCCGGCTTGAGCTGCCCCTTCGCCGCGTGATAGAAATACTCCACCAGCGTCGTGCCGTGGTGCTCGGCGATGAACGGGATGATGCTCTCGGGCAGGCGGTACTCGCGCGCCATCTCGATCCCGTCCTTCACGTGGCCGATGATGATCAGGTGACTCATCGCCGGCGACAGCCGCTCGTGCCGGCTGGCCCCGTACGCCTGGTTCTCCGCGAAATACTCGGGCTTGTTGATCTTTCCCACGTCGTGGTAGTAAGCGCCGGTGCGCGCCAGCAACCCGTTCGCCCCGATCGTCTCCGCCGCCGCCTCCGCCAGCGTGCCCACCAGCAGGCTGTGGTTGTACGTGCCGGGAGCCTCCGCCGCGAGCATGCGCAGCAGCGGCTTGCTGGCGTCGCTCCATTCGAGCAGCGACATCGCGGTGCTGATCTTGAAGACGCGCTCGATCCCGGGCAGAACCCCCTCGATCAGGAACGCGGCGGCCAGCGTCGTGCCGGCGGCCGGCAGCGCCAGGTGCCGCAGGGCATACGCGAGCGTCTCACCGTGCACGAGTCCGACCGCCACGGTCGTGAGCAGTGCGATGATCGCCGCCACGAGCCCGACCGCCACGATCTTCCCGCGATTGCGGATCGAGCGCAGCCCGAACAACAGCACCATCGACACGACGAGCAGCACGAGGAAGTAACCCACCCCCTGCCGCGTCGCCAGCGTAATCAGCGGCGCCAGGCAGCCCGTCACGGCCGAAACCGACCCACGGAAGTACACGATGCCCAGCAGGGCTGCGGCGAAGGCCTGGAGCCCGACCGCGTAATGCGGGTTGCCCGTCATCACGTAGGTCAGCCGGGCCAGGGCCAGGACGGTCAGCAGCATGCCCGCGATTATGATCTGTCGCCGCGGGTCGGCATGTCCGCCACGCCGCCCCTGCGCCAGGTAGTACGTCAATCCCAGCGGGACCAGCATGGCCAGGAAGCTGTAGCCGAGCGTGGACAGGCGCTGCCGCTGCAGCGCTTGCGCGGCACGCGTGTGTTCCTGCAGGACTTCCTCGTAGGCCACCGGATCTTCCACGCGCAACTGCTCGTACACCGCGGGCGCGAGCGGCTGTGCGGCGGACCGGATCCAGTTCTGGTGGGCGGCGAACTCGCGCTGCAGCAGCCGGTGCTCGTCCTCGCGGATCACGCCTGCATTCGCCAGCCGCTGATCCCGGGCATAGGTGTCGTACTGCACCGGCACCGAGGCGTAGGCTTCCTGAGCCTCGCGGTTGGTGCGCTCGGCCGCGTAGCGATAAATCGGACGCACCGTGCCGTCGACCTCGCGCCGCAGCATCTCCACCAGCGAGGCGCGAATGCTCGCCTGGAGCGACTTGCGGAACGCGCCAGCCGCTGCTTCGGCGACCGCTTCCAGCGCCTCCGGCTGGTTCGCGGGCAGCAGGCGCGCGACGGGCACGACGCGTGGAACCGCTTCCTCACCCGGCCGCGGCTCCAGCAGGACGGCGTTCACGGCCGTGCGGCGCGTCGCGGCGTCGGTCGGCTCGACCAGGAGGGGCGACTCGAGCGCCAAGCGGCGCACGGCCTCGTCCACGGCGGCGGCGAAGCGATCGCCGGCGCGCTGAAGCTCTTCGGCGTCGGCCAGGCCCGCAATGCGCAGCAGTTCGTCGCGTCCCTCCTCGTCCAGGATGACCCGGCTGGCACGGGCCTGGTCCTGGAAACGGACCGGTTCGGTTACGCTGGCCTTGGCAAGTTGCAGCACGTTGGTGAGGCGGCCGCGGATGTCGTTCAGCAGGGAGATATCGAGTTCGTAATACGGTTCAGAGCTGTCGAAGGCCCGGGCGCGCATTTCAATGGTGCGCTGCTCGTTCTCCACGCTGAATTCGACGCGCGCCGTGATCGCCCGCGACAGGGTCTGCCCCTCCCGCAGCTCGAACACTTCGCCCCCGGCCACCGCCAGCCATGCCGAGATCAGGGCCGCGACGGCGGTCGTGACCAGCGGCAGCTCGCGCAGCCGCGCCGGCAGGCGCTGATACCAAGTCAGCCCCCGTTCGGCTCGCGAGCGGCGAATTTCACGCCGGCGCGCCGATAGTCGCGAATACGGCCACATAAGCAGTCGCTACGCCGAGCTCTCATCCGCGGCCGGCGCCGGTCGTAGCGGCGGCGGGGTTTCAGCCTCAACCCCGGCCGGGGCTTCCAGGCGGCGCACACGCCGCGCTTTGTCGACCCGCACCGGCCGGGTGCTCTCCAGGGGGTCCTCGCCGTACCGGGCGACGATCGCCTGAACCAGTCGATGTCGGATTATATCGGTTTCGCTAAGCCGCAGGGATACGATCCCCGGGACCCCTTCCAGGCGGCTGATCGCGTCCACGAGCCCGGAGGGCTGTTCCGGCTCCAGGTCGACCTGGCTGTCATCGCCTGTAATAATCATCTTGCTGTGGTGGCCCAGGCGCGTCAGGAACATAAACATCTGTGAAGGCGTGCAGTTCTGCGCCTCGTCCAGGATAATGACGGCGTTATTGAGGGTCCGGCCACGCATGTAGGCGAGGGGGATGACCTCCACGATGTCGTTCACCATGAACCGCTTGAGCTGGTCGAACGTCATCATGTCGTGCATGGCGTCGAAGAGCGGCCGCAGGTAGGGGTTGACCTTGGCCTGCAGGTCGCCCGGGAGAAAGCCGAGCTTCTCACCCGCCTCGACCGCCGGCCGGACCAGCGCGATGCGGTTGGCCTGGCCGCTCTTGAGCAGGTGTACGGCGACGGCCACGGCCAGGTAGGTCTTGCCGGTGCCCGCGGGGCCGGCGCAGATCACCATGTCCTGGTCGAGCATCGCCCGCACGTAGGCGCGCTGCCCTGGCGTTTTCGGGGCGATCACCGCGTGGGGCGTGAAGACGCTGAGCGTCTCGGGCGTGGCGGGGGTCTGCCGGACGCCGACCTCGGCCAGGGCCCGCTCGACGGCATCTTCGTCGAGATACTCGTGCCCGCGCAGCATGTCCTGCAGGCATTCGAAAACCGCCGCCGCCTTGGCCACGCTCGCCGCATCGCCGGCGATCCGCACCGCGTCGTTGCGCGCCTGGACCTGGACGCCCAGCCGCTGCCGCAGGCGGCGCAGGTGCGCGTCGCCCGTTCCGAACAGGCCGATCCGCTTGTGCGGCTCG
>CAZVRR010000355.1:0-3967 GCA_964629745.1 uncultured Planctomycetales bacterium
ATCGGTCAGCCCGACGCGAGCCCAGTGCCGCTGACTGGCGGCAGCTATCGGCTGGTGGGCGGATTCTGGGCGGGCGTCCAAGGATCGGCCCCCGGCGACTTGAATTGCGACGGCAGCCTCAACGTCTTCGACATCGATCCGTTCGTGCTGGCGTTGAGCGACCCGGCCGGCTACGCCGCGGCCTACCCCGACTGCGACCTGTCCGCCGCCGACGTGAACGGCGACGGAGAAGTGAATGCGTTCGACATCGATTCCTTCGTGGAACTGCTCACGGGCGATTAGCGTCGTCCGGGCTGCGTGGCGAATGTGTCCACGAGAACGTCGGCGATGCGGGCAGCGATCGGCATGCTCGTGCTGATCTGCCCGGACCAGTCCGTTTCTGCCGGTGCCTGCACGCGCGGCGGGGATGTGCGAAGCGTACCTCATCCCCGACTAGAACAACTCCCCCTGTCCCTCTACGCGCGTCGCGTCCGCCAGCCGCGGAAACGTGCGGACCAGGTCGGCGGGGGCGCTGGGCGGGCGGGCTTCCAGCAAGGCCTTGATTTCCAGTGCGTTCGCCGGCGCCTGGCCGCGGTAGTGATTGTTCGTGATCACGTAGATCTCGTGCGCCTGCGCCGCGAGCCGGTCCAGGCGCTCAATCCACTGCGCCAGTTCCTCCCGGCTGTAGAGGTAGTTGTAGCGCTCGTACCGTGGCACGTCCTTGGCGAACCACGCCCGCGCGTTGCGGCCGTGCAGGCGCACGTACGCGCGACCGTCCAGGACGTGTTCGCTTGGCCGCAGGCAATCGCGCAGGTGTGGCTGGTCGATATTACAGCAGGCGCCCAGTTGCCGGATCGCGTCCAGTGCCGTCGGCTCGGCCCACGACCGGTGACGCACCTCGACGAAGTGACGCTGGCCGGGAAAGGCCTCCGCGATGCGCAGCAGCCGGTCGACTGAGGCTGGCTCGAAGCGGAACGACCACGGAAACTGCACTAGCACGCCCCCCAACCGGTCGGCATCCTGAATCGGCCGCAACGCCTCCTGAAACGCCTGCACGTCGGCCTGGGAGGGGAACGCGCCGCGCTCGTGCGTGAAGCTCTGGGGCAGCTTGAACGTAAATCGAAATTCGGCCGGTACTTGCGGCACCCAGCCTTCCGTCAGCGCCGGCGAAGGGATGCGGTAGAAGCTCGTGTTCACCTCCACCGCGTTGAAGTACCGCGCCAAATACGCTAGCGGCTTGAAGCCGCGTGGCTTGGGCAGCGGATACACCGTCCCATACCAGTCCTCATAGCTCCAGCCCGCCGGTCCGATCCAGAACTGCGGGCGCGGGGTGCTCGTCATGGCGCACAATTATCCACGCCCGCGCGGGATCGTTTCAATTGTGGGCTGCACGAGCGACTCCTAAACTCCGTAATATCTCAAGGGAGGACCGGCGATCACATGCGCCGGGATCCGAGGTGCATGATGTCCGCATTGGAACGACAGGTCCGCCGGGCGCAGTGGCGCATCAACCTGAACGGGCTGATGGAGTGGGCCGCGCTGACGATGCTGGCGGGCGCCGGCTTGTGGGGCGTACTGCTGCTGGTGGAACGCGTGCTGGGCGCCCACGTGCCGGTGTGGCACGTGCTGTGGGTGGTCGCCGTCCTGGCGGGGACGGCCGCGATCGTCGGTGCGTGGCTGCGGCGCGTGCAGCAGCTCAAAGCGGCGACCGTCGTCGACGCCGCCGCGGGATTGAAGGAACGGCTGAGCAGTGCGCTCGCCATTCAAGCTGCCAGTGATCCGTTTTCGCAACTGGTCGTGGCGGACGCGCAGCGCGCGGCGGGTGGACTGCACGTCCCGACTCTCGTGCCGCTGCGCGCGCCGCGCCTGTGGCCCTGGACGACGGCGACCATCGTGACCGTCTCCCTGTTGGGCTGGCTGATGCCGAGCCTCAACCTGCTGGCGCGCGGCGACGATCGCACCGCCGGTGCACCCCGGCAGGAGGTGCTGGCCGAGCAGCGCGCGATCGAGGAAGACCTGTCGACCCAGCTCGATCGGATCAAGGAACTCGCCCAGAGCAATCCCCAGTTGCAGGACCTCGCCAAGGAACTCGAGCCGATCGAGATGCCCGATGACCCGACGGTGACGCCCGAGGATATCCGGCGCGAGGCCGCACAGAAGATTGACAACGTCGCCGACAAGCTGGCGGCGCAGAAGGAGTCGGTGGAGCGCGACGAACTCAAGGAGACCGAGCGCCTGATGTCGAAATTGACGCCGCAATCGGGCCAGGACGCCGCGGCGGAGCTGTCGCAGTCGCTCGCGCAGGGCGACTTCAAGGGCGCGCGCGAGGCGCTGACCAAGATGCAGCAGGAGTTGCAGGAGGCGGCCAAGGCGAGCGATGCCCAGGCGCAGCAGAAGGTCGCGCAGCTCCAGGAGCAGCTCAAGAAGCTCGCTGACGAGCTGGCTGCCCTGGACGACTCCACGTATCTCCGCAAGGAGCTGCAAAACAAGGCCGGCATGTCGGAGCAGGAGGCGAAAGAGCTGCTCGAGAAGCTGGCGCAGATGGATCCCAAGCAGCTTGAGAAAGAGCTGCAGCGGCAACTCGCCCAAAAGGGAATGTCGCAGGAGCAGATGAAGGAGCTCTCCAAGAAGATCCAGCAGAAGCAGCAGGCGCAGCAGGCGTGCAAAAACCTCGGACAGTGCATGTCACAGGCGTGCCAGGCCCTGCAGCAGGCCGCCAGCACGGGCGGCAATCCCGCGGCCGCCCAGGCCGCGTCGGCGGCGCTCGGTGATGCCGGTGACCAGCTATCACAAATGGAGATGTCCGAGCAGATGATGAACGAGCTGGAAGCGCAGCTTTCGGAGCTGCGCAACATGCGCAACAGCGTGTGCCAGGGACAGTATGGTGAAGGAGGGCAGTGTCGCGGCGGCAATGAGCAGGTCGGACCGCAAGGACCCAACTACGGGCGCGGCATCGGCTCGACCGTGCCCAAGGAGCGGGCGGCACACGCACTGCAAATGGAACGCGTGAAGTCACGTCCGCAGGGCGGCACGATCATCGGGCAGATGCTCGTCGACGGCCCGCAGGCGCGGGGCCAGGCCACCGCGGAAGTCCGCGAGGCCGTGAACTCGGCCCAGCGCGATGCCCAGGATGCCATCGAACGCGACGAGGTCCCGCGCCAGTATCACGGCGCCATCCAGGAATACTTCGAACGACTCGCCGGATTGATGCGCGCCGGCGGGCAGCCAACCACTCAACCCTGACCTTGGGCCACCTCCCAGGCGCGCAGCGCCGCACGTTGCACCTCGCGCAGCGGCGCACCGCTGCGGCGGGCTGCGGCGGCACAGTCCTCGTACTCGGGCCAGGCCTGCATCACGCGCGCGCCGCGACGGCCGAGCTTGACGCGGATGGGTCCGAAGGACGTCTCGACCGAGACTGTTTCTCGCATCAGTGCCGTCCGGCTCACGATGTGTCGCCGGACGCCCAGCGTGGTTGTCTCCGCGAAGACCAGCTCTTCGAGGGAGGCTGCGTCAGCGGGCGTGCAGAGGATCGTGATGAGTTGCCCGGGGCGTCCTTTCTTCATGAGCACCGGGCTGACCAGGACGTCGAGCGCACCGGCCCCCAGCAGGCGCTCGCAAGCAAAGGCCACGTTCTGCCCGGGCGCGTCATCCACCTGCGCCTCGAGGATCGTGATGGTTTCCTGCCCGGGCGAGGCGCCGTCGAGCGCATCGCCCACCAGCAGCCGCAGCAGGTTTGGACGGGTGCTGCTCTCATACGTGCCGGCGCCGTAGCCGATGGCCTGGATGCGCATGGCGGGCGGTGGGCCAAACTCCGTCGCGACAGTTGTTAGGATGACCGCGCCGGTGGGCGTGGTCAGTTCGCGCGGCTCGTCCGCGGCGGCCAGCGGCACGCCCTTCAGCAGGTACGCTGTCGCCGGTGCGGGCACGGGCAGAGTCCCGTGGGCGCAGTTGACCGTGCCGTAGCCGGTGGGGACCGGCGAGCAGGTGA
>CAZVRR010000356.1:0-3204 GCA_964629745.1 uncultured Planctomycetales bacterium
GCAGCCGAAGCAGCCCGCCAGGGATGTCGTCGCCACCTTGGTCTTTCCGTTCGTCTGACTCGCAGCCATGACGCATCCTCAACTGAATGCGAAAACCTTGCCTCTACTTCGCCGCCTGCTCGACGTCGGACCCGATCGGCTGGTGGTCATAGGGGCGCTGCCCGACCGGCACGTTGTAGCCGACACGCTTCTTGAGAATGGAGCCGACCGGGCACGCGTCCACGGCCTTGTCGCGCAATTCCGCGTTCGTGTCGCCCAGCCGCGCCTCGGCGTTTACCGCGATCCGCCGGTGCGCCCCGCGCCCGACGAACTGGAACACGTTCTTGCCGTCGACGTCGCGCGACGTCCGCACGCAGCGGCCGCACAGCACGCAGCGGTTCCGATCGAGGAAGATGTCCTTGTGGGACGCGTCGACGTCGCGCTTCGGCCAGAGGTAGGGGTAGTGCGGGGCCGCAATGCCGAAGCGATACGCCAGCGCCTGCAACTCGCAGCGGCCGCTCTTCTCGCAGAACATGCAGAAGTGGTTGCCCTCGACGAAGAGCATCTCGATCAGGTGGCGCCGGTAGCGTTGCACCTTCTCACTCGAGTTGTCGACGATCATGCCCGGCGCGACGGGCTGCGTGCAGGCCGCCTGCGACCGCCCGTTCACCAGCACCGTGCAGACGCGGCACGCGCCCGCCGGCGGCAGCTCGCGGCTGTGGCACAGGCGCGGAATGTAGATGCGCGCCTTCTCCGCGGCCTCGAGGATCGTCTGCCCCGGCGCGGCCTGGACCTCGACTCCGTCAATCGTGAACGTGACGTTCTCGCTCATGTTGCGGTCCTTTCCTCACGCCTCCGCGTGGACAGACTTGCGACCCACGATTGCCTCCGCGTCGCCCAGCGCCGCCTCGAGGTCGAAGGTCGGCTGCGTCAGGCGCGGCTTGGGACTCACGCACGCCTCGTAGGCCGGCCGAAAGTTCTTCAACGTGGTCAGCACGGGGTTCGGCGACGTCTGGCCCAGGCCGCAGCGGCTGGTCGCCTTGATCGTCTCGCCCAGCCCGGCCAGGTAATCCAGGTCGGCCGGCTCGCCGCGCCCGGCCAGGATCCGGTCGACGCGTTCCTTGAGCAGCACGTTGCCCACGCGGCACGGCGTGCACGTGCCGCAGCTCTCCTCGATGAAGAACTCCAGGAATTTGCTGGCGATCTCCAGCACGTTGCGCTGCGGTCCGAAGACCATGACCGAGCCGCCCGTGGCCAGGTCGTCGTAGCAGATCCGCCGGCCGTACTCCGCCGGCGCGACCATCGTCCCGCTCGCGCCGCCCACCTGGACCGCGATCGCGTCCTCGGCGCCCGCAAGCATCAGCATCTCGTTCACCGTGATGCCGAACGGCTCCTCGTACACCCCGGGCCGCGTGCAGTCGCCGGAGATGCTCAGCAGCTTCGTGCCGCTGCTGCCCTGCGTGCCGAACTCGCAGAAGGTGGCCGGCCCTTCCTCGAGGATCTTCGTCACGCAGCACAGCGTCTCGACGTTGTTCACGACCGACGGGCAGCCCAGGTAGCCCTTCTGGGCCGGGAAGGGGGGGCGGTTCTTCGGGTCGCCGCGCAGCCCTTCGCACGAGCTGATCAGCGCCGTCTCCTCGCCGCAGACGTAGGCCCCTGCTCCCATCTGGATTCGGATATCGAAATTGAAGCCCTCCTTGCCGCATAGGCTGCGGCCCAGCAGCCCGTCGGCCCGCCGCCGGGTCAGGGCGTGCTCGAGGAACGGCCGCAGGTACGCGTACTCGCCGCGCAGGTAGAGGATCCCGACCTCGGCCCCGATCGCGTAGCCCGCGATCGTCATGCCCGCGAAGACGCGGTCGGGCAGCTCCGTCAGGATCACGCGGTCCTTGAACGTGCCGGGCTCGCCCTCGTCGGCGTTGCACAGCACGAACTTCTTGGTGCCCGCCGCGGCACGCGTGAATTCCCACTTCATGCCGCAGGGGAAGCCGGCGCCGCCGCGGCCGCGCAGTCGCGCGGTTTTCACCGCGCGGATCACTTCGGCCGGGCTGATCGCGAGGGCCTTGCGGATGGCCTCCCCGCGGTTCACCGCGCTGAAGATCACCGGGCCGCGCTGGCGGATGTTGTTGTTGACCATGGCGTGTACGAGCTCATGGCCGTTGTTGCCGTCGCCGTGGCGATGCACGAGGCGGCGCGGATCCAGGTGCCGTCGGAGCTGGCGCACGATTTCGCGCGCCCGGTCGCCCGTCAGCTCGGTCATCACGACATCGTTGACGAGTGCCGCGGGCGCCTGGTCGCACATCCCGATGCAGGGCGTGTACTCGAGCGTGAACTGGCCGTCGGGCGTGGTCTCGTTGAAGCCGATCCCCAGTTCCTGGGAGAACGCCTGCGCGACCGGCTCGGCCCCGGCCATCAGGTCAATCACGTCGTTGCAGACGCGGATGACCACCCTGCCCTTGGGCTTCGTCGAGAGGAACGAGTAAAACGAGACCAGGCTCTCGACCTCCACGCGATGCGTGTGCAGCACCCGGGCCAGCAGGTCCATCGCCGTCCCGCTGATGCAGCCGTGCTGCGCCTGAACCGCCGCGCCGATATCCATCAGCCGCGAGCGGTCGTTGCCGAAGCGGGCACAGATCTCTCGGATGCTCCGTTCAAGTGTGTCGCTCATGGGTTCCCTCGCTCAGGTGCGGCGGCGGACCGGGGCACGCCGCGACCGGAAGTGCCGGTGGCCGTCTGCCGGGCACGGAGCCAATCGAACCAGGCGTCCATGCCCTGCCCCGCCGCCGCCGACAGCAGCAGCAGCGGGGCACGGGTATTGATGCGCGACAGGTCGTCCCGCACGCGCTGCACGTCGTAGGGCAGGACGCCGAGCAGGTCGACCTTTGTCAGCAGGATCACGTCGGCGCGCTGGAACAGCGTCGGGTATTTCGCCACCTTGTCGTCGCCCTCGGGCACGCTGAGCAGGGCCGCGCGACACTGCTCGCCCAGGTCGAACTCCGCGGGGCAGACCATGTTGCCGACGTTCTCGATGAACAGGTAATCGACCGCGGCCAGGTCGAGCGTGTCCAACCCTTCGCTGACCTGCGTCGCACTGAGATGACAGCCCTGGCCCGTGTTGATCTGCACGGTTTGCATGGCCAGGTGGCTCAAGCGTTCCGCATCCCGCGTCGTCTGGAGATCGCCGACGAGCACCGCGCAGCGCTGCGGCGACAAGGCGGGGATCGTCTT
>CAZVRR010000356.1:3214-3892 GCA_964629745.1 uncultured Planctomycetales bacterium
GAGCAGCATTGTCTTGCCGCTGCCCGGGGCGCTCATCAGGTTGAGCGACAAGACCCGGGCGCGCTCCAAGCGCTCACGGTTGGCTCGTGCGACGGCGTCGTTGGCCTTCAGAACGCTTTCAACCACGCTGATGCGCTTCATGGGGCCTTCGACACCTCTTGCGTCTGCAACGTCACGGACTTGAGAACGATGTCATTTCCGGCCACGACCATCGCGTCCGCCGCCCCGCATTCGGGGCAGCGATAGTTGTCAACCGCCGGCTCGTAGCGGGCCGCACAGGTGCGACACTCCGCCTGAGGTCGCACACCGACTAGTTTCAACGTCGCACCCTCGAGCAACGTGCCGTGGGCGCAGGCGACAAACGCCATTTCAAGTGCTTCCGGAACAACGAGTTGCAGAGTTCCGACCTCGAGCTCGACGGTTTCGACGTGCACCGCCTGCTGGCCGCGCGCGATTTCGAGCACATGCTCCACGACGCGCGTGGCGATCGCCACTTCGTGCACCGTAGCGGCTCCGGCAGCAGAACTGTTTGCAGACTCGCCGGGTCTGGATCGTAACCTAGCAAATCACGGACCACAACTGATCCGGAGTTGCACGAGCGGAATTGTCCCGATATGCCCCGTTTCGCCGGCGGACGCGGCGTTTCGTTGCATGGACGAGTCGAAGGGGCATCGCGCA
>CAZVRR010000357.1:0-3861 GCA_964629745.1 uncultured Planctomycetales bacterium
CCTGGCCGTACCGCTGCGCCGGCTCCAGCGCCGCGGCGTCGAGGCGGCGGCCCACGCCGGTGCCGCGCGCGCTGCTGTCCACCACCACGCTGAGAATTTCCGCCGCCGGCAGGCTCTGGGCAGCCTGCTTGGCAGGATAGCGCAGCGTATCCCAGGCTTCGCGCACCAGGCGCGGGTGCAGTGCCCGGGGCAGCGCGCCCAGTGCGAGCCGCACCAGTCGCGCCCGCAGCACGCGCCGGTACAGGCGCCGCACGTCGCGCGCGTAGGCGAGGAACCCGATCACCGCGCCGGCGCGTTCGGCGACCCACACGCACGAACCTTCATCCGCGGCGATCCCGAGGTAGAGCTGCCGCAGGAAACGCACCCCCAGCTTCGCAAGAAACCCCTGGTTGATCCCCGCGGCATGCAGGCGCGCGACGGCCCGCGCGTCGCGCAGCTCCATCGGTCGGATGATCGGCTCCATCACGCTCTTCGCAGCCAGCTAGATGGCCGCCGGCGCCGGCGCGGCCCGGCCGGCGCGGACCGACTCCAGTACGCGCACAAACTGATCCGCCAGCAGGTCGCGGGCGAACTGCGCCTCCGCCAGCGCCCGCCCGCGCGCTCCCATCGCCCGGCACTCCTGCGGGTGATCGCGCAGCCAGAGCACGGCGTCGGCGAAGGCCCGCGGGTCGTCCGGCGGAACGACCAGCCCGCAGCGCTGTTCCTGGATCAGGTTCGCCAGCCAGCCCGGATAGTTGTTGAGCACCGGCATGCCGCTGGCGATGTAGTCGAAAAACTTGTTGGGCGACGTGCCGAAGTAGAACGCGGGTATGTTTTTGAGAATCATCATGCCCACGTTCAGGCCCGGCAGCACTTGGGCCAGCTCGTCCTTGGGGATTGAACCGCACCACGTGACGATGTCCTGTAACCCCTCGCGCTGGCTTCGCTCGACCAGGCGCGGCTTCTGACCGCCCTGCCCGATGAACACGAACCGGATGCCGCGTACCCCGCGCCGCTTTAGCTCCACCGCCGCATCCAGCACGGCATCCAGGCCGTTTGCGATGCCGTGCGCACCGGTGAAGACCAGCCGGAACTCGTCGCTGGACCCGAAGCGCGGATCCGTCAGCGCCTCGCCGGACGGCCGGAACAGGTCGATGTCGGAGCCGTTCGGGATCATGCTGATCTGCCTGGGCGGGTAGCCGGTCCGCCGGATCCCTTCGGCGATTCCGGGGGCCAGCGCGATGATGTGCCGGGCGGCGCGGTAGATGCGCCGCTCGAGGCGGCGCGTATACCACTTCAGCATGGGACTGCGGATGATGCCCATCGCGATCGGCAGCTCGGGCCAGAGGTCCCGCACCTCGAAGACGAACGGCACGCCCAGGCGGCGCGCCCCTTTCATTCCGGGGAGCCCCACCGTCAGCGGCGTGGACGTCGCGAACACCAGGTCCGCCGCCAGGCCGCTGACCACGCGGGCCGCGGTCCGCGCGAAGCCCAGGAATGCGGCGACGCGCTGGGTGAATCCCATGCTGTTACTGTAGCGCTGGGCGATGCAGTACACGTGCAGACCGTCGACCTCGCGCTCGATGACGCCGCCCTCCCGCGGCAGCGCCAGGTCGCCGACGTCGCTCACGCCGGTGATGAGGCTGACGCGGTGTCCCGCCCCCAGCAGGCGCTGGCCCATTTCGTAGGAACGCGTCGTGGTCGACCCCTTGCGCGTGGAGAAGTGCTGGTGGATGTACGCCACGTGCATGGCGTCATCTTACGGCGTGCTGGAGCACGTCCTCAAGCTGCCGGGTGAGGACGTCGCGTGAGAATTCGCGCTCGAACAGCCGCCGTCCGCGCGCCCCCATTTCGAGACACAACTGCGGCTGGCCGGCCAGCGCCTGCAGCGCCCTGGCCAGGTCCGCCGGTCGCGCCGGATCCACGTAGCGCCCGCAGCCGTTCGTCTCCACCAGCTCGCGCAGCCAGCCGGGCACGTTCACCAGCACGGGCCGGCCCGCGGCGAGCGCGTCGAAGAGCTTGTTGGGCGACCAGGACTGCTCCTGCTGCGTCGCCGCGTAGATCGTCAGGCACGCGTTGCAGCCGGCCACCAGGGCCGCCACTTGCGCTTTGTCCGGCACGGAGTCACTGAAGACCACGTTGCGCAGTCCATATTCCCGCGCCCGCGCCTGGAGCAGCTCCTTCATCCCGCCGCTGCCGTGCAGGACGATGACGATGCGTTCCTGGCCGGCGCGCTGGAGTTCGCGCGCCGCGTCGATCACGTACTCCAGGCCGTTCGCCCGGCCCAGCGCGCCGAAGTACACCGCGGCGAACCGGTCGCCCAGCCCCAGCCGCGCCCGCGCCGCCGACCCGTCCAGGTCCGGCCGGAACAGGTCGTCGTCCGATCCGTTGGTGATCACGCTGACACGCTCGGGGGCGATGCCGGCGGCCACCACGCCGGCCTTCATCCCGGGCGACAGCGCCACGATGTGCGTGGCGGCGCGGTAGATCCGGCGCTCCATCCGGCGCAGCCATGCGATGACCAGCCGATTGCGCAGCGTGCCGGTGTTGATCAGCGCCTGCGGCCACAGGTCGCGGACCTCGAAGACGAACGGCACGCGGAAGTGCCGCGCCAGCGCCTTGCCGGCCAGCCCGATCATCAGCGGCGTGCTGGTGGCGAACACCACGTCCGGGCGCAGCAGCTGCTGCCCGATCCGCGTGGCGACCCGCGCGAAGCGCAGAAACTCCAGCACGCGCCGCGCGCCGCTCAGACCCGTCCCGTAGTGCGAGTTCGCGAAGCCGGCCGCGATCGGCACCACGCGGATGCCGTCGACGTTGATCTCCGTGTACTCCCGGCCGGCGGGCACCTCGAGCCCGTCCACCGCGTGCAGCCCGGACTTGATCATCGTCACCGCGTGCCCGCGCGCGACCAGCCGCCGGGCGAATTCGTACGAGCGCGTCCCGGTGAAGCCGTGGCGCGTGACGAAGTACTGGTGCAGATACATCACGTGCACGGGCGATCCTCGCCGCTCACCACGCGATTCCCTCGTACCGTTCGGCCGTCCGCGGCACGCCGGCGATGCCGACCAGGTCGATCACCCTGATCCCCCGCCGCAGCCATTCCTGCACGCGCGCCGCCTCCACGGTCGGATGGTTGACCAGGATCAGCGCGCACTCCGCCAGCCCCGCGACCTCCGCTACCAGCAGGCGCTCGAGATGCCCCAGGGCCGCGTGCACCGCTTCGCGGTTGCTGCCGATCAGGCGCTGCGTGTCGACGCCGGGATCGTAAATGCGCACCTCCACCCCTTCGCCGATCAGCCGTTTCGCCACCGCCACGTACGGGCTCTCGCGCATGTCGTCGGTGCGCGGCTTGAACGCCAGGCCGACCAGGCCCACGCAGCGCGGCCGCCGCGCCAGCACGCGCTCGACCAGCTCGTCCACGCGCCGCCGGTTGCTCTCGAGCGTCGCCGCGAACAGCGGCACGGCTACGGAGTGCACCTGCGCCAGCCGCAGCATGGCGCGCAGGTCCTTGGGCAGGCACGAGCCGCCGAAGGCGAACCCCGGCCGCAGGTAGTACGGATTGATGTTGAGCTTCGTGTCGGCGCAGAAGATCTCCGCGACCTGCCGCGCATCGGCGCCGACCGACCGCGCCAGGGCTCCGATTTCGTTGGCAAACACCACCTTCACCGCATGGAACAGGTTGTCCGAGTACTTCACCATCTCGGCCACTTCGAGTTCCGTGCGGAAGCGCGGCGCCGCGTACCGCTCGTAGAGGCGCAGCAGCCGGTCCGCCGCACCGGGGTGCAGCTCGCCCACCACGATCTTGGGCGGCTGGTCGAAGTCCGCCACCGCCGAGCCCTCGCGCAGGAACTCGGGGTGGAAGACCAGGTGCAGGTCCAGCCC
>CAZVRR010000358.1:0-3860 GCA_964629745.1 uncultured Planctomycetales bacterium
GGCACGCGTCGCGGGGTGGCACGGTCCGCGCAGCGGGCCGTGGTGCTGAGAATGCGGAGTGCTGACACCACGAAGGGCACGAAGGACACGAAGAAGAAGTTGGGTGCGCGCGGCGGCAGCGTGTGGCACGCCTCGCGGGGTGGCACGGTCCGCGCAGCGGGCCGTGGTGTTGAGAATGCAGAGTGGGGACACCGCGAAGGCCGCGAAGGACCGCGAAGAGGACGTTGGGCGCTCACGTTGGCGTTGCGTGGCACGCGTCGCGGGGTGGCACGGTCCGCGCAGCGGGCCGTGGTGCTGAGAATGCAGAGTGGGGACACCGCGAAGACCGCGAAGGGCGCGAAGGGCGCGAAGTACTTGGCCACGCCCGCCGTGAACGCGAGAAAGGGCCACGATGTCGCGCCGCGCAGCAGCGGCGCGGGGACCACGGTACAGGCGGCTGAAGCTGGCCCGTACCGTGCCACCGCGAGACTGCCGCCGGCGCAAGCCGCTGACGGCGCGGGTGCTAGAGCCGCGCCTCGCGCGTTTCGCGATCCTCGTCGCTGGCCAGATGGATTGTCTTGCGCGTCAGGTCGTGGAACGCGGTGATGTAGCGCACGGTGCGCGAACGCGCCCGCATCGAGATCGAGTGCGTACGCGCAATGTGTCCATTGACGCGGACACCCTTGAGCATCGCATTGTCTGTTACGCCGGTCGCAACAAACATGATCCCGTCACCGCGGGCCAGCTCCTCCGTGCAATACGTGCGGTCCATCTGGTCGGCATAGCCCTTCGTCTCGAGCTCCTTGCGCTCCTTGTCGTCGCGGGGCCAGATGCGGGCCAGGATCTCGCCGCCGAGGCATTTGATCGCAGCCGCGGCCGTCACGGCCTCGGGCGAGCCGCCGACGCCCATGTAGATATCGATGCCGCTGTCCGGCAGGGACGGGCCGATGGCGCCGGCGACATCGCCGTCGCCGATCAGGCGGATCGAGGCGCCGGTGCGTCGCACTTCCGCGATCAGCTTCTCGTGGCGCGGGCGGTCGAGGATACAGACCACCAGGTCGCGCACGCGCTTGCCGAGCTTCAACGCGACCAGCTCGAGATTCTGGTCGACCGGCGCGCCGATGTGCACGCTGCCGGGGCCGTCCTTCACCTTCGGTCCGACGGCGACCTTTTCCATGTACACGGAGGGCACGGCCTGCAACGCATAGCTGTCGGACTTGTCCGACTGGGCCGCGGCAATGACGCACAGTGCACCGTTCAGCCCTTTCGACGTGAGCGTGGTGCCGTCGACCGGGTCGACCGCCACGCTGACATTCGGCGAGCCGGGGGCCCAGGTGCCCAGCTTCTCGCCCACGAAAATGCCGGGCGCCTCGTCCTTGATCCCCTCGCCGATCGTGCACGTCCCGCACATGTCGATCAGGTTCAGCATGCCGCGGATCGCATCGGTCGCCGCCGCGTCCACGGCGATCTTGTCTCCCTTGCCGATCCAGCGGAAGACGTTCAAGGCGGCAGCCTCGCTGGCACGAACGAAGTCCATGCCGATCAGCTTTTCGGGCTCCAAATCCGCGCGACGTTCCGGTCTGTCCGACATGCTTGGCCTCCTCAGGGTCGCCCCGACGTGCGCGACCCGTTCCAGGACCCGTTAGGTTATCGTGCCCGCCGCGGCGCGTCCAACCAGCCGCGCGGCGCGGTTGCACACCGGGACGTCCTGCGGCGGGGCGACCGCGGCTGCTTGAGGGACGGCCGCGCGGCCGTACAATCAGCCGTATGGATGCGCGCCGCCTTCATCTTGACCTGGGCGGTCGTATGAATTCCCGGCCGGTGCGGGTCCGCTTGCCCGGTGATCATCTGAATCCATCCGGCGAAGGAGTCAACATGGTACTGTGGGCCCTGAGGGGATTACTCATCGTATTGCTCGGGGCCGTGGCGTTCTCGGCCGGCGGCGATCCGGCAGTGGGGGGACCGCTGGCGCAGAACCGTCACTACCTGATGGCCGGGGCGCTGGCGCTGGGCGCGGCCATGATCATCGTGGACATGTTCATGCCGCGCAAGTCACTGGCGGCGCTGTCGGGGGCGTTTCTGGGGCTCGTGGTCGGCATGGCCATCGCCTACGGGCTGGGGCTGATTCTCGACCTGATCGTGGAAACGTATGCCGTCGAGCTGCGCGAAGGGACGGCGGCCAAGTCGCTCATCCTGAGTATCAAGCTGATGATCGGCCTGCTGTGCTGCTACCTGGCGATCAGCTTCATTCTCCAGACCAAGGACGACATCCGCTTCGTCATTCCCTACGTCGAGTTCGCAAAGCAGTCGCGCGGCCAGCGCCCGCTGATCCTCGATACGTCGGTGATCATCGACGGCCGCATTGCCGATATCTGCGAGACGCGGATCATCGACGCCCCGCTGCTCATCCCGCGCTTCGTGCTCCAGGAGCTGCAGACGATCGCCGACAGCTCGGACAAGCTCAAGCGCAACCGCGGGCGACGCGGGCTGGACATGCTGAACAAGCTCCAGACGAACGACAAGGTCGAAATCAAGATCTCCGACGTGCGGCTTCCGCCAGGCGAGGAGTCCAGCGACGTCGACACCAAGCTCGTGGCGCTGGGCAAGAAGATCGACGGCCGCGTCGTGACGAACGACTACAACCTGAACAAGATCGCCCAGCTCCGCGGCGTCGACGTGATCAACATCAACGACCTCGCCAATGCCCTGAAGCCGGTGGTCATGCCAGGCGAGGCCGTCACGGTCAAGATCATCAAGCCGGGCGAGGAGATGGGGCAGGGCGTCGGCTATCTCGAGGATGGCACCATGGTGGTCGCGGAAGGCTGCCGCGATCGCATCAACACCGACGTGACGCTGGTCGTCACGAGCGTGCTGCAAACGTCCGCCGGCCGCATGATCTTCGGTCGCCCGGAAGGCGAGCCGTTCCAGCCGCGCCGCACGCGCGCCCGCACGTGATGCGCTGCCGCGCCGCCGCCCCCGCCGGGCGGCGTCGACCTTGCGCCGCCGGGATCGCCGCATGCCGCCGCTGAACGCCGCCATGCTGATCGTGCTGCTCGAAGCACTGGCCTTCGGGGCGACGTTCCCGGTCCTGAGCTACTACGTCGCGGAGCTGCGCGCGGACCCGGTGTGGGTCGGAATCCTCTTTGCGCTGGTGAGCGGACCGCGCGTCGTCACCAGCCCGCTGTTCGGCTGGGTGGCCGACCACGTCGGGCGCAAACCGATGCTGATCCTCAGCACGCTCGGCACGCTCGGCGGCTCGGTTGGCTGGGCCGTCGCCCCGCGCGGCGGAATCGCACTCCTCGCTGCATCGCGCGCGCTGACCGGGGTCTTCGGCGCCCAGGCGGGCCTGGCGCAGACGATTGCGGCGGACGTCTCTCCGCCGGAGCGGCGCGCGGCGAGCGTCGGGCTGCTCGGCGCCGCGTTCGGGATCGCCATGACATTCGGACCGGCACTGGGCGGGATCGTCGCCGACCGCATTTCGAATGCGGCGGTCGGCTGGGTCTGCGCCGCCTTGCAGGGCGCCTCGCTCCTGGTCACGCTCCTCCTGCTGCGCGAGACGCGCCCCGCGGCGGTGGTCCGCGCCGATGCGTCGGCCGGGGAGGTGACGGCCTCCACGCCGGCCCCCGCGGTCTTCCAGGATGGCGGCGTGCAGCGCCTGCTCATCGTCACGCTGATCACGTCGCTGGGATTTGCGCACCTGAATACCGCCTATCCGCTCCTGGCGCAGCACGGGTACGGGTTTACGGTCTCGCAGACGAGCATCGGCCTGGCGATACTGGGTCTGGTCGTCGCCGCCGCCCAGGCCGGCCTGGTACGGCTGCTGGTGGGGCGGCACGGCGAACGGCACGTCTTCGGCGCCGGGATCGTGCTGGCCGCGATCG